>NZ_CP076538.1:362500-725000 GCF_018885265.1 Amycolatopsis aidingensis | reverse complement strand
TAACGCCGCGCTGGCCGATTCCGACACCTCCACCGCGCTCAAGTGCGCCGCCGCGGTGCGGGCGATGACCGAGGTGCTCGGCCTGGACCCGCTGTCCGAGCAGTGGGCCGAAGCGGGCGGCGGCGACGCGCCGCTGCGCCAGGCACTGACCGGGCTGGTCGAAGGAATGTTGGAGGAGCGCCAGGCCGCCCGCGCCGAGCGGGACTTCGCGCGGGCCGACGCACTGCGCGACCGGCTCACCGAAGCAGGCATCGCGGTGGAGGACACCGCCAACGGTCCTATGTGGACAGTAAGAGACTAGGAATATGGCAGGCAATTCCCGGCGCCGGGGCGCAATCCGCAAGCCCGGCACGAAGAAGGGCGCGGTCGTCGGCTCCGGCGGCCAGCGGCGCAAGGGGCTCGAGGGCAAGGGCCCGACGCCGAAGGCCGAGAACCGCACCGGGCACCCGGCGCAGCGGCGTGCGATGGCCAAGGCCAAGGCGGAGAAGTCGCGGGCAGGCAAGGCCGAGGGGCCGGAGCTGATCGCGGGCCGCAACCCGGTGGTCGAGGCGCTGCGGGCCGAGGTGCCCGCCACCGCGCTCTACGTCGCGCTGCATGTGGACACCGACGACCGGATCAAGGAGGCCGTGCAGCTCGCCGCGGACCGGGGCATCTCGATCCTGGAGGTGCCCCGCGAGGAGCTGGACCGCAAGACCAACCGGGCCATGCATCAGGGGCTCGGGCTGCAGGTACCGCCGTTCGACTACGGCCATCCGGACGACCTGCTGCGCAGTGCCCAGGACTCCGGCGACCCGCCGCTGCTGGTCGCGCTGGACGGGGTGACCGACCCGCGCAACCTCGGGGCGGTGATCCGTTCGGCGGCCGCGTTCGGTGCGCACGGGGTGCTGCTGCCCGCGCGGCGCAGTGCCGGGATGACGGCGGTGGCCTGGCGCACCAGCGCGGGTACCGCGGCCAAGCTGCCGATCGCGGTGGCGACGAACCTCACCCGGCAGCTGCGATCCTGGGCCGACGAAGGGCTCATGCTGGTCGGCCTGGACGCGGACGGCTCGGTGGAGATCGACGGCCTCGAACTGGCCACCGACCCGCTGGTCGTGGTGGTCGGTTCCGAGGGCAGGGGGCTGTCCCGGCTGGTGCGGGAGACCTGCGACGCCACGGTGTCCATCCCGATGGCGGCCGGGGTCGAGTCGCTGAACGCCTCGGTCGCGGCGGGCGTGCTGCTCGCCGAGGTGGCCCGCAGGCGCCGGGTGCGCGGCCGCACCTGACCACCCGTCGCGGGTGCAACGAACGGCACATTCGGCCGGTTCTCACCCGGACAGCCCAGGGCCTCGGCTAGGGTCACGTTGCCAAACCGTGACCAGGGGGCCCGCTCAGGATGTCGTTCGTATCGCCACTGTTCCTGTGGTACTTCATGCCGGCGGTGCTGCTCGCCGTGCTGGTGTGCCCGAGGACCTGGCGTAACGGCATCGTCGCCGTCGGCAGCCTGCTCTTCTACGCCACCGGCGCCGGGGCGTTCACCCTGCTGTTGCTCACCTGCATGGTGGTCAACTTCCTGGCCGGGCCCGCGCTGGAGCCCGACGAGTGGGGCATGCGGCCGGCAAGGCGGCGGCGCTGGACGCTGGTCGGGGTGGTCGCCTTCGACCTGTCCATCCTGGTGATCTGGAAGTACGCCGGGTTCGCCACCGAGCAGATCGCGGCCTTCACCCAGCTGCTCGGCGGGGACTTTCCGGTGGTGGAGCTGGCGCTGCCGATCGGGATCTCGTTCTTCACCTTCCACCACATCTCCTACGTGGTGGACATCTACCGCGGCGAACGGCGCGCGCTGCGCAACCCGGTGGCGTTCGGCACCTACATCGCGATGTTCCCGCAGCTGGCCGCGGGACCGATCGTGCGGTATCGGGAGATCGCCGACCAGCTGCCGCAGCTGCGCTCGCACCGGCTGGACGACATCGCGGCCGGATTCCCCCGGTTCGCACTGGGCCTGTGCAAGAAGGCGATCATCGCCGACTCGCTCGCGCCGATGGTGGACGCGTGCTTCGCCACCCCCTCCGAGGAGATGACCTTCAGCATCGCCTGGCTCGGCGCGGTGGCCTACACGCTGCAACTGTTCTTCGACTTCTCCGGGTACTCGGACATGGCGGTCGGGCTCGGCCGGATGCTCGGCTTCCGGCTGCCGGAGAACTTCGCGCGGCCGTACGCCTCGGTGACGATCACCGAGTTCTGGCGCCGCTGGCACATGTCGCTGTCCCGCTGGTTCCGCGACTACGTCTACATCCCGCTCGGCGGCAACCGTGGCGGCGCCCGCAAGACCTATCGCAACCTGTGCATCGTGTTCGTGCTGACCGGTTTCTGGCATGGCGCGGCATGGACCTTCCTGGTCTGGGGCGCCTATCACGGTGCGCTGCTGATCATCGAGCGCGCCTTCGGCTGGGACCGCACCCCCAGCGCCACCGGCCCGCGGATCGCCCGCAGGCTGCTGACCCTGGTCCTGGTGATCTTCGGCTGGGTGTTCTTCAAGTCCGCCGACCTCGGCTCGGCACTGACCATGCTCGGGCACATGTTCCTGCCCGACTTCGAGGGCCTCACCGATCTGGTGGACGCCTCGCTGACCAACCAGCGGCTGGTGATCCTGCTGGCCGCGCTGACCATGTTCGCGCTGCCCGCGCACCCGGTGACCGGCCCCCTGCTGGAATCCTCGCGCAGCCGCCCGGCCACCGCGCTGCGCGTCACCGTGATGACCGTTGGCCTCGCCTACGCCGCCATCCTGGTCGCCACCGGCACCTTCAGCCCCTTTTTGTACTACCAGTTCTAGCGGGCGGCCTGGCTCGGCCTGGCGACCGAAGATCGAATGGACCTCTGAGCTGCGATTATTCCTCTCGACGTTTCTCACGGGTTCTCGTCCATCTCCACCGTCTGACGGCCTGGAGACGGCCTGGCCATGTTGTTCCATGAGAGGTGCGGTGTCCTACTCTCCAACTGGAACGTACCTGGCAGCCAATGGATCGAGATCACGTCGCCGTCGCAAGGAATGTTTCTTGCATCCAAGACGAGAGGCTAGCCAGAAACGTACAACGAGCAAGTTTTCACGTAATGTATTAGCCAAAATCAAGGAATCCGGCGTCGAATTGTCCGCGTGTTTTACACCCATATAACATTCACGCGAGCGTTGCTTCCAGTCGTCAGGATCATCTATTGGAATATACGACATATCGGCTAGAATTTTGCCGAGTGCATCCATGTAGGTAATTTGCCCGCGGCTATTGAATTCCGTGCCGCCGTTGTCGGTCTCCAATTGATACCCGAGCGCCTCAAGTGCGATACCACTCTGGACCATACGAGTTTCCCAAAAACCACCTTGCTGATCAGCCAGCGCAACAACCGGATCAATAGCGCGTGCAAAATGAGAACGTAACTTGAGCCATTTACGCACCCCTTGATAACCAATGTCGTCAAAATTGAACAAAAATTCATTTCTGCGATCACGCTCTTCATGTCTCTGGACCCGATGAGTGACAACCCTAGCCCATCGGGGCCCGGATACGTCTCCACTTAGAAACGTCTCCGGATCGTCGATTCGATTCACCTCTAGACGAGAGAAACCGAACGGATGCCAACCTGCGAGAACAATAAGGTCCCTCATAGCAACATGTTGTTCTAGGTGATCTTTCCAGGCCATGGGCCTTCTTGATGTAGTTTCAAGCTGAACAATGTCATGCGCCGAGAATGTTCCAGCATGACGGGGGAACGAAGTGCGCCATGTTGGTCTCAAATTTAGGTTCATTCGACGATTTAGAGGGGACGGACTAGGTGATTCTAGTTTTATCTGGACCTTCTGAACGCGACCCTGATTATCCGCTTCTGGGTCCGCATGAACGCTTCTCAGTCCAGTCCACTCAACAATCGCTGGAAGTTCTGATCTCACGCCGTTAATCTTGTTGTATCGCAGGCTCTTACCGCCAAGAATTGCAAAGTTGGCGACAATTTTTCCGTGACCTGCCCCTACTGTGGATGTGAACCCGGCGTCACGACAGCCTACCAGTACTACCGTGCCGTCATTATCCTGAAATAACAACACCCGCGGCGGCCTATACTGGCGGCGAACCTTTTCAGGATCTGCCGCATAGTGAATGCCAGACGAAAACCACAGAGCGTACGGGTCATCTGTACTAGCCAGACCCTTAGTTGGAACGGTAAGGACGATTTCCTTTCCGGTATTTTTGAGCATGACAGCTATCTCAGGAGTCTCGGGGTTGTCATCAATGAGCCAACCCATCCGTGTCGTGCCTTCGTCTAGCAAATTTTCGCCCAATGATCTCACTCCTTTGACTTGGCTCTATATCTCAGGCGGAAGGCGTGCTGTTACGGGAGCACAGGCTCCTATGGCCAGCGAGTCTCCTTCCCTTCGCCCTTGCCGCTGCTTTGCGCCGTGCTGGCCGGGTCAAGGGTGAGCGCAGCTCATCGCGGAGCGACGCCGTAGGCGCCCTTGAGGCGGTCGGCGCGGCGTAAGACGATTGTGGCGCGAAGGGGTGTCTAGGTCTGCCGAGCTGGCTATGCGTCATGTGGGTCGCCAGCGGCGGCGTGCTGGGGACCGCCTGTGGTGGCTGCGCCGCGCGGCCCGCCGGGCGTGAGCGGAGCGGCAGCCCGGCGTGTGCCGCGATGGATGCGGCGTGGGCTGTCAGGGTGAGGGGCCGCGTGCGCGCCGCCGCTGGCGGCGCGCCTTGATCCCCTAGAGCCTAATTCGGCAGCACATGACCAGCCGCACCTGTACACGCTAGCAAAGCTGGGCAGGCATTCGCGGGGGTCAAGCATCAACAGGTCAAGCATCAACCGAGTCAGAAAACAACGTTACCGATTCGTCGTCGGTTTTTCGTTTTGTAGGGTTCCGCTGATGGCCCAAACGGCGCATGATGCTCGTTACTGCATGTCGATCAATCGGACAGCGCAGGAGGAACCAATGAAAGTGTCGCCTTACCACTCCAAGAATCCGACCGACCCGGACGTCTATCACGACTACGATGACTGCCCTACGGGACGACAGATTCCGCAGCACAACAAAGCTCCTGGGACAAACAACTACCGTCGCTGCAAGGACTGCATAGACAAGGACTAGCCTCCTGACGGTTCAAGAGGGCGAACTTGCTACCACGCCAGCGTGGAAGCGGTGACTGAGCGTCAGAGAAGTTCACTCGGCTTGGCGGTCGCCACAGTGCTGGTCGGCGCGGTTAACTGCTGGTGGCCTTTTGTGTTCCGCGAGTGAGGAGAGGTCCATGTCGTTGACCGTGCCGCCGGAGTTGGTTGATCAGGCGCAGGCTGGTGAGATCCGGGATGAGGACTTCATCCGCTGTATTCAGGACTCGCTGCCCTACGCCTGGTCGGTGGTGGAGCGCACCGCCGGTGAGCTGGCGGCGGATGGTGGTCCGTTCGTGGTGAACGGGGATGTTCCGCCGGATGAGCAGGCGTGGGGTCAGTTGTTCCGGCTGGTGGCCAGTGATGCGATGCGGGCGGCGGTGGAGCGCCACTTCAACATGCGACTGGCGTTTCAGAACTGCTGCAAGGTGGGGCTGTTCCGGCCGGACGCGACCGCTGAGTATGCCGAGTTCACCTCGGCGCGCTCGCAGATCCTCAATCAGAAGCCTGAGCTGCTGAACTGCTGACGGCAAAGAGCCTGCCGCGTTGATAGCCAACACGGCAGGCTCGTCGTACCCGAACTATGCAGTTATGGCAATGGCGGCACGTCCAGCGTGTATTCAAGCTCGAACCGGTGCGCGTCCAGCAGGATGTCGGCGGTCTCCAGTGGCGTGTCGTCCTTGAGCGTGGTCCGCATGACGATCACCACGGGTGTCCCTCGGCGCAGGTGCAGCGCTTCGATCTCTGAGGGGCGGGGCATACGGGAACGCAGGCGTTCGACCACGCGGGTGGGTCGCATGTCGATCGCGGTGAACCGGTCGACCAGACCGGCGGTCATGTGGATGCCTTCTTCGGGGCGCTCGATGGGGGTGCCCTTGGTGATCGCCAGCGGTTCGTAGGAGTGGGTGAGCATCATGGGCTCGTCGTTGGCGTAGGACACGTAGTCGGTGCGCATCACGTCGGCGCCGACCGGGATGTTCAGCCGCTTCGCAATGTCGGCGTCGGCCCGGTCGGGGTAGGTGGTATGGCTGTAGCGGGGGATGCGTTCGGCGGCGAGGGCTTCTTCGGCGAAGGGGGCGCCGGGGTTGGTGCGGTAGTGCTGGGATGAGCGCCTGACCAGCGGTTGGTACCGGCGGACGAACGCGCCGATGCGCTTGGTCCGGTCGATCAGTCCTTCGTTTTCCAGGATGTCCAGTGCTTGCCGGGCCACAATGCGAGACACGTCGTACTGCTCGCTCAGCGCTTCTTGTGACGGTAGTCGCTCGCCAGGGGGCAGGCTTCCGTTCACGATTTGCTCGCGCAAAGCGGCGGCTATCCGCTCGTACATGTGCTCTGACACCGGGCTCCTCCTCAGCTCTCTGCGCCTGCGCGCCGAGTCTAGTTGACTTGGCATACCAAGTCTTGGTATACCTAGATGCACCTTGGCATACCAAGGGCTAGGGAGCAAGGCAGTAGCGACGAGAGCAAGGTGACAACTGATGGCGATCCCCAAGGGGTTCCGGTTCCCGGTGGACTTCGATGAAGCGTTCCCGCAGGGCTTGGTGATGGTCGGTGAGGTCGCCCCGGACAACGAGTACCTGTCCAACGATGAGCGGGCGCGGGGCAGGCAGCCCAAGCAGAAGGTGGACGAGCGGACCGGCAAGCGGCAGTGGAAGGTCACGGTGACCGATCCGAGCGAGACCAACGCGAAGCGGGCCTCGTTCGAGGTGGTCTTCCTCGCCGACGTGCAGCCGGTACCGACCACTACGGAGGCGCTGCCGGGTATGCGGCCGATCGAGCTGGACGGGCTCACGGCTGAGCCGAAGGTCGCGGGCAACGGTGAGTTCAAGTACCAGTCCTACGTGTTCCGCGCGACCGGGTTCAAGGCAACCGGTAGTGGCCGCTCGGCGGGCAAGGGCTCCGGCAGCTCGGCGAACACGGCGGCGGCCGGTGAGTCGGGCAAGGCTGCGGCATGAGGTCGCAGGCACCCAAGACCGGTGACCGGTCGGTGACCTTCAACGAGCTGGTCAAGGCGTGGGAGCACGCCTACAGCGTGTACTGCGAGGTGTCGGGCCGGGTGGTGTCCAGCCACCCGCCCGCCCTGGCGGAGGCGCAGGAGATGACCTGGGCCTGCGCCAACGTGGCGCACGCCTGGCACAAGATCGCGGCGACCCGGGGCCTGCCGTGGTGGGCAGTGGCCGCTGCCGAATCGGCAGCGCAGGCGTTCGAAGGGCTGGCACGTCAGTGGGGCCACACAGCGAACAGGATAAGCAGCGGAGCAACCGACGATGACTTTCAACGCCCGGTGGACACCCGGGCCGCAAGCGGTAGCGGGGATGCACACGGTCGGTCTGGGGATTCACCAGGTGGGTCTGGTGGTGTACCTCGACCCGGACAGCCTGGCCATTCTCCCGCCACCCAACCCGGACCACTGGCCCGCGTTCGTCCGGCTCCTTCGCCAACTCAGCGACGGCGCGCTTGAGCTGGCCGACTTCCTCGACACAGCACGGAAAGGAGGTGAGCACCGTGGGAGTACGACTCGGCTACTCCGAGGTCAGCCCCGGGAGCACGGATGAGGCGCACGAGATGATCGGCCGGGCCATGCCTCGCGGGGATGCGGATCTGTCGGTGTGGCTGACGTTCTACCGCCAGTGCGCGGCGGTGTACGAATCGCTGGGCGAGGCCGGGAAGTACTGGCGGGACAAGGAGCTGCACAAGGCCAAGCTGTGTGAGCAGAAGATGGCTGCGGCAAGGGAGCAGCAGAACAACCCCGAATAACAACATTCCACAATAGACACTAATTGACACGCGGATTCGCGTGGTGGTGAAGCACGTCCTGAAACAGTCGATTGTGGACGTAAGACGCAGAACCGGAACCCTGGCTACCAACCTTCGCCGGTTCTGCGCTGTTCACCCCGTCATGGAGTAGAACAATGGCAAGGCTAGACAACACACCACGGTCGGCGCCAGAGGGGGTCCCCCAACCGCGCCCAACCCGGTGTGCCACCTGCAAGAGGTTCGCTCGGCTGCTGCCGGGCGAGGCCACCTGCAACCGGTGCGCGGGCAGGCTCCCGCTACCCCTCCCAGTGGTTGGGGGTGGTCGGTGATGGGTGCGCGGGAGTCGCGCTGGGTGGATCCGGCGCCGTTGGAGATCGCCCGGCCTCGGTTGCCGTGGTGGACCCTGCTGCCCGGCTGGGTCAAGCTCGTCTGTCTGCCGGTCGCTGTGGTCTGGGTGCTGGCGTGGCTGCTGGCGCTGCTGGGTCGGGTGGTGTGGCGCTACCCGCTGCTCGTGCTCGCCGCTGTGGTGACGGCCTGGTTCGACATGATCGCGGGTCACTGGGCGGTGGGCGGCACGGTCGCCGGGCTCACGGTGGGGCTGGTGGTGTGGTGGCGGGTGCATCCGGACTCGTTCTGGCGCATCGCCGGACCGGCCCGCTCCGAGATCCGGCAACTCGCGGTCTACTCGGCCGACTGGCGGTCGGTGATGCGGCTGTCAGACCTGGTCAAGCTCGTACGCGGCAAAGAACACCGCCCGAAACTCGGCCGGGTCCGCTCCGAGGGATGGCGGGACCGGGTGCGGGTCCGCATGGTCAAGGGCCAGGCGCCGGAGCAGTGGGAAGCCCACGCCTCGGGGTTGGCGCATGCCTTCAAGGCGTCCTCGTGCCGGGTGCGGGTGCGCAAGCCGGGTCGCCTGGAGCTGGACTTCGTGCACCGTGACCCACTCCAGCGGCCGATTCCGGCCCCGGCACTGGCGGACGATGCAGCCGGGGTGGATCTGAAGCGGCTGCCGGTCGGGCGCACCGAGACCGGGAAGCTGTGGCGGCTGCGGCTGCTCGCCCGGCACCTGCTCGTCGTGGGCGTGTCCGGCGCCGGGAAGGGTTCACTGCTGTGGGCCATCGTCCGTGCCCTGGCGCCGATGATCCGCACCGGGCAGGTCCGGCTGTACGGGATCGACCCGAAGGGCGGGATGGAACTCGGGCAGGCTCCGGAAGTGTTCGGCAATCGGGTGGTGTTCGACAACGGGCCGGATGCGGTGGCGCTGCTGGAAGACATCGCCACCGAGGTCAAGACCCGGGCTTCGCGGTATCGGGGCTGGTTGCGGTCCTGGTCGCCGTCGACGGGTGATCCGTTCCTGCTGCTGGTGGTGGACGAGCTGGCGGACGTGATCGCCTACCAGCCGGACAAAACCCTGCGCGAACGCGCGACCAGGGCCGTGCAGACCATCACCAGCCAAGGCCGCGCCCCGGGCGTGTGCGTCCTCGGCCTGCTCCAAGACCCGCGTAAGGAGGTGGTGGGGTTCCGGCACCTGTTCACCACCCGGATCGCGATGCGCCTGGATGAGAAGCAACAGGTCGACATGGTGTTAGGGGACGGGGTGCGTGAGCGGGGCGCGACGGCGCATGAGATCTCGGAGCAGACCCCGGGTGTCGCCTGGGCGAAGGAAGACGGGCGGCGGGAACCGTTCCGTGCCCGGGCGTTCCACGTGACTGATGACGATCTGGATGAGCTGGTCACGACCGTGACCGGGGTGCCTACCCATCGGGCGCAAGTCCTGTCGTTCCCCGAGCGCGGCGAGCGGGATGGGGGTGCAGTGGCATGAACACCACCACAGAGGACGTGCGGCCGTTCCTGGACGCTTTCCGGGCGCACCTGGACGGGTATGGCCTTCCGGGGCCGTATTCGGTGCGGGTGTCGGCGGACGACGATCGGCCGGTGGAGGTCCACCTCTCGCCGGGACGGGGTGCGCTGGCCGGGGCGCTGCTGGCCTGGGCCGCCACCCTCGACCATCCGCATGTTGAGTTGCGCCGCTACACCACCGCCGGAGACGGGGTGCTGGTCACCGTGTGCGGGCGGATGCCCTCCGGGTTCCCGATCGAGGTCTGGGGCGGGCTCGCCTACGACCCGGCCGTGTTCCCCACCCTCACCGCCGGGGTGACCCAGCATGCGCCGCTCTCGCTGCTGCACGAGTGGACCGGGGAGGTGGCCGCCTGATGAGCACCACGTCAGAAGCCGCCGGCCGGACTCGGGCGGAGCGGATGCGGCTGCCCTTATCGACTGAGGTGGTGGCGGCCACGGCGGAAAAGCACGGGGTGTGTGTGCGGCCGTTCACCATGGAGGTCGGCGATCCCGACACCGGGGAACTGCGCTACGTCCCCGTGCCGTGTGGCAGCACCGTGGAAAGTGTGTGCCTGCCGTGTGCGCGGAAGGCGAAGGCGCTGCGGCAGGCGCAGTGCCGCGAGGGCTGGCACCTGACCGAGGAACCCGACTTCACCCCCGAGCCTCCCACCCAGCAGCAGACCGAACTGCTGGAGGCGCGGGCGGACCTCGTGCACGCCTACCGGCAAGCCCTGGGCGAGGGTGAGGCTGGGCAGGCCGAAGAGCTGCGCGACGACATCCGGGGTCTGGATGACGAGTTACGGGCGACGGGGATGCGGGGACGGCTGCCCTCCCCGGAACCGGCCGTGACTCCGGCTCGGAAGCGGTCCACCCGGCGGCGACAGGACGCACCGGACCTGCCGCGTAAGAAGGTCGCCAAGACCACGGTCGGGCGGGAGTATGCGGGCCGGTTCCGGCCATCCATGTTCGTCACCCTCACCCTGGACACCTACGGCCGGGTCCGCGACGACGGCACCCCCGTCGACCCGGACTCCTACGACTATCGCAGGGCGGCGCGGGATGCGGTGCACTTCTCCGCCTTGGTCGACCGGTGGTGGCAGAACCTGCGCCGGGTCGTGGGGTGGGACGTGCAGTACTTCGCCACCGTGGAACCGCAGAAGCGGGCGGCTCCGCATCTGCACACGGCGATTCGGGGGTCGGTTCCGCATGAGGTGATCCGGCAGGTCACCGCGGCCACCTACCACCAAGTCTGGTGGCCCCAGCATGACGAGCTGGTCTACGACAGTGACCGGCTACCCGAGTGGGACATGCGCGCTCGTGGGTTCGTGGACCCCGACACCCGGCAACCCCTCACCGCCTGGGATGCGGCGGTGGATGCGGTGGAGGAACCCGCGCATGTGGTGGCCTTCGGGCGGCAGGTGCACTCCAAGGGCATCCTCGGCGGCACCGAAGAAGCCGGGCGGCACATCGGGTACCTGACCAAGTACCTCACCAAAGCAACCGGCGAAGTCGTGGAAGCCGAGGGCGCGCGGCAGCGGGAACACCACGAACGGCTCCACGCGGAACTCGCTGTGACCCCGTGTTCGCCTCGGTGTGCGGTGTGGCTGCTGTACGGGGTGCAACCCAAAGGGGCGCACGGCCGGATGACACCCGGCCACTGCAAAAGCAGGGCGCACCGGCGGTCCACCCTCTGCCTGCCCGGACGGCGGGTGCTGGTCTCCCGGAAGTGGTCGGGTAAGTCCCTGGCCGACCACAAGGCGGACCGCAAGGCGTTCGTGCGGGACGCGCTGGCCGCGATCGGGATCGAGAAGCCCGAGCAGGACACCTCCCGGCTGATGTGGCGCAAGGTCCCACCCGGTGACCCGAACGTGCCGCCCCGGGCGCATCTGCTGATGCACGCGATCGCGGAACGCATCTCCTGGCGGGCCGAATACGACCGGGCACTGCTCGCCGCGCAGGGACCGCCAGGCGGGGCAGAAACTTCGGCAACTCGGCAAGCGGTCTGACCGGGGAGGGGGACGGCATGGAGCACACACGAAGGTTCGAGCGACTATGGACGGCCGAGGATGTCTCGGCGTACCTCGGCGTGCCGGTGAAGACGCTCTACCAATGGAAATGGCGCGGCGAGGGACCGCCGGTCCGCAAGATCGGACGGCACCTGCGTTACGACCGGGCTGCCCTGCAAACCTGGCTTGATCAGGAGGCGGCAGCCTGATGGGACACATTCAAGATCGGTGGTACCGGCCGAGGAAAGATGAGTCCGGTCAGCCAGTGTTCAACGCGCGTGGGAAGCCGGAGCTCGAACGAACCGAGCTGTACGGCGTCGGCATGCGCTACAAGGTGCGCTACGTCGACCCGACTGGGAAGGAACGCAGCAAGTCGTTCCCGGACAAGCAAAAGCGTGCGGCCGAGGAGTTCTTGAACCGGGTCGAGCACGAGATGAACCGGGGAAGCTACACGGACCCGGACGCCGGGAAGGTGCCGTTCCGGGAGTACGGCGAAAGCTGGCTACGGTCGCAGACGTTCGAGGAGTCCACACGCGAGTCAACCGGGGTACGGCTACGGAAGCATGTCTACCCCTACCTCGGTGACAAGTACCTGGACATGATCAAACCGTCGGTGATCAGGGAATGGGACCGGGCGCTACAACAGCAGGGCCTGGCGGCGAGCTACCGGCAGGTGCTGTTCATCCATGTACAGGCCATCCTGAACGCGGCGATTGACGATGAGCTGATCCGGAAGAACCCGTGCAACGCGTCCTCGGTCCGCAAGCCACAGATTCAGCCCCGGAAGATCGTGCCATGGACGCTGGAGCGGGTACATGCCGTGCACGAGGCGATCTCGGAGCGTTACAAGATCACGGTCACGCTGGGTGCCGGGCTCGGCCTGCGGCAGGGTGAGGTCTTCGGGCTCGCCGTCGATGACGTGGACTTCGGCAACGGCAGCGTGACCGTGCAACGGCAGGTCAAGATCGTGTACGGCAAGCCGTGCTTCGGACCGCCCAAGCGGGGCAAGGTGCGTGAGATCCCGCTGCCAGACTCGGTGGCGCACGCGCTCCGTGAGCACTCGGCGAGGTTTCCTCCGCTCACGGTCACGCTTCCATGGCAGCATCCGGATGGTGAACCCGTCTCGGCGACGGTCTACGTCTACAGCCGGGACCGCAGAGCGGCTTGGCGGCCGGTCTACAACCAGTGGACGTGGGTGCCCGCGCTGGAGAAGGCGGGGGTGGTCCGGGTCTCGCGGGTCGATGGGTTCCACGCGCTGCGGCACTTCTACGCCTCCACCCTGCTCGACGCTGGCGAGACGATCACTGCCCTCGCGGAGTACCTGGGTCACGCAGATCCGGGCTTCACCCTGCGGACGTACACGCACTTGATGCCGTCCAGCAAGGACCGGACCCGGCGGGCTGTCGACAAGGCGTTCGGGTTCCGGCCTGGCTCCCCCGAACGGCCCGATGACGGCCTGGCGGCCTGAATGATCTCCATTACCGCAGGTCAGAAGGGAGACCGTGACCACTACTACCAGTTCTGAACCAAGCTCACCGACCGACAACCCAGCGCCCTGAACGTGGCGATCGAGACACTGGACGTTGCGAACGGCACTTTTGGGACGTTGAACGTCCCGAAAGCCACGTTCAGGGCATTCGTGGGGTGGGGGAAGGGCGGTCCAGGACGGCGAGCTGATCGGGGTGGAAGGAGTCGCGGCGGGGTGGGGGTAGCCAGGTGTCCGGGCGCTCATGCCGTTGCCTGCCCAGCTCCACCAGATCCAGCGGGGCGTCCAGGTCGATCCCGTGCTCCTTGGAGCCGGGGAAGCGGCTCAGTCGCAGCCCTTCCGGCTGCACTTCGATCCCGACCGCCACCAGGTACGTCCCGCCGAGTGCGTCGGTGAAGCCCGCCCATGCGCCGGCGAACCGCCACACCGCGGCCCGGACCGGGGTGCCCTCCACGTCCCAGGTGACCCGGCGCCACTCGGCGTGCCGCTTGGCCTGTTGCTCCGCGTGTTCGACCAGCGCGGGGATCAGCCCGTCCGGGCGCTGCACCGCCGCGTCCGGCAGGGTCAGGTTGACCAGGCCGAAGGCGGCGCTGAACGCGACCGGGGCGAGGTTGTCGCCGCCACGGGGAGTGAACGTCGCGTCGTAGCGCGAGCGGGGCAGGGTACCGATCCGTACCCCGCCGGAGCCGTCCTCGGCGCGATGGCCCAGCCACAGCGCCCAGGCAGGCGCACCCTGTTTGGCCTCGAAGAAGTCCAGCCACCTCGGTCCCTGCCAGGCCTGGTCCAGCCCGTACACGGGGAAGTCCGGGGGCGGGGACACCGGCTCTACCGCAGTGCTCATCCGGACATCCTGCACCTCGTCGTCCAAGATCGCAGCTTCTGCCGGTATGTCCGGATCAGGCAACCGGTGAGGTCCCTTCTGGGAAAGACCACGCCACCCCGGCGGGGTTGACTGCCCGTTACCAGTCGTCGCGGACAGGAGGGAAACATGCCCGAGCAGGCCACCACCGAGTTCTGGAAGGGCCTCAAGCCGATCCAGAACTCCTTCAAGCCGGATGCGCAACCGGAGGTCTACCTCTCCCAGGTTGCCACCGATGACGACCGCTACTACGCGCCCTTCACCGACACCGTCGGATCACGTCCACTGTGGATCAACGTGAAGGACAACTCCTGGTCGGACATCCTGCGCGCCAAGGAGGCCGGACTGGTCAACCGGCACTACCATCCGCACGAGGTGTTCGCCTACACCATCTCCGGCAAATGGGGGTACCTGGAACGCCCCTGGACGGCCTCGGCAGGCGACTTCGTGTACGAGGCCCCCGGCGAGGGGCACACCCTGGTCGCCTACGAGAGCGACGAGCCGATGAAGACGATGTTCATCGTCAAGGGTCCGCTGATCTGGCTGGACGAGAACGGCGACACAGCCGGGTTCTTCGATGTGCACGACTACATCGACCTGTGCCGCAAGCATTACGAGAAGGTCGGCATCGGCGCCGACTACGTCAACTCGCTCTTCCGCTGAGGTCAGGCGATCACCATGTTCGGCAACCGGTCACCGGCGACCCCCGCGCGGCGGTACGAGTACCTGCTACTGACGGTCCTGTTCCTGTCCTTCGGTTTCGTGTTCTTCGATCGGCAGGCACTGTCCTTTCTGGCGCCCTATATCGACGGCGACTTCGGGCTCTCCAACACCGAGCTCGGCACGCTGTCCGGGGTACTCGCACTCACCTGGGCCCTTTCCGGCCTGTTCTTCGGCAGGCTCTCCGACCGGCTCGGCACCCGCAAGCCGATCCTGATCGCCGCGGTCCTCATGTTCTCCGTATTCTCCGCCGCATCCGGGCTGATGACCGGGTTCGTCGGGCTGCTGATCGCCAGGGCGCTGATGGGCATCGCCGAGGGCGCGGTGTTGCCGATCGCGCAGTCGCTGATGGTGGAGGCCTCGGCCGAGCACCGGCGCGGGCTGAACATGGGGCTGGTGCAGGGCTCATCGGCCGGTCTGCTCGGCGGCATCGTCTGCCCGCTGGTGGCGGTGTGGATCGCCGAGGAGCACGGCTGGCGGACGGCCTTCCACCTCACCATCATTCCCGGGCTGCTGATCGCGCTGTGGATCTGGCGCTCGGTCCGGGAGACCCCTCCGCTCGGCCGGGTCACGGCGACCACCGAACGCACCCCAACCGCGGAGAAACCCTCGCTGTGGCAGGTGCTGCGGCACCGCAACGTGCTGCTGTGCGTACTGGCCGCCTGCTGCTATCTCACCTGGTTCATCGTGATCATCACCTTCACCCCGAAGTACCTTACCGATGTCAAGGGCTTCGCACCGGGAACCATGAGCGCCGTCATGACCTGCTTCGGGGTGGCCTGGGTGGTGTGGGGCTTCCTCACTCCCGCGATCTCCGATCGGATCGGGCGCAAGACCACGATGATCGCCTTCACCGCGGTCGCCGCGCTCTGCCCGCTGGCCGTGGTGTACGTGGCGGATCCGTTGCTGCTGGGCGTGATCGTGGTGCTGACCTACACCGGACTCGGCTGCTTCACCCTGTTCATGGCCACCATCCCGGCGGAGACCGTGCACCCGGCGGCCCTGGCCACCGCGCTCGGCCTGGTGATGGGCGTCGGCGAGCTAGCGGGCGGCTTCCTCGGCCCGCTGGTCGCCGGCTGGGCCTCCGACATCTGGGGCCTGCAGTCGGCGATGTTCATCGCCGCCGGTGGCGCGGTACTCGTGGTGCTGCTCTCCCTCGGGCTGCGGGAAACCGCGCCGATGGTGCTGCGCAGGCGCGCCGCCGCGGCCGCTCAGGAACCGGAGCCGGTCCGATGAGGGCCGCGGTGTGGCACGGCGCCAAGGACGTCCGGGTGACCACTGTGGACATTCCGGAACCCCGGCCAGGCGAGGTGCGGATCGAAGTTGCCTACTGCGGGATCTGCGGCAGCGACCTGCACGAGTACACCTCCGGCCCGCATGCCATCCCGGTGACCGAGCCGCATCCGGCCTCCGGGGTACGCGCTCCGCTGGTGCTGGGGCACGAGTTCTGCGGGACGATCACCGCGACCGGGCCGGAGGTCTCCGGGCTGGTGCCGGGCACCAAGGTCGCCGTGGAGCCGAACTACCGGTGCGGGACCTGTGCCCGCTGCGCCGCCGGGGAGTACAACATCTGCAGGCACTTCGGTTTCGCCGGGCTGATGGGCAACGGTGGCCTCGCCGAGTACGCCACCGTGCCCGCCTACATGGTGCATCCGCTGCCGGACTCCTTCCCGCTGGAGCAGGCCGCGCTGCTGGAACCGGCCGCGGTGGCCCTGCACTCGCTGCGCCGCGCCGAGCTGCTCCCTGCCGACACCATGCTGGTGCTCGGGCTCGGTCCGATCGGTCTGCTCATCGTGCAGCTGGCCGCCCAGCGCGGAGTACGCCGGATCATCGCCGCGGACCTCAACCCGAAGCGGCTGGACCTGGCGATCCGCCTTGGCGCCACGGACATCCTGGACGCCAGGCAACCCGACCTCCCTGGGGTGGTGCGCGCACTGACCGACGGGACCGGGGTGGACCTCGCGTTCGAGGTGGTCGGCGCGCAGACCACGGTGCGGACCTGCCTGGCGTCGACCCGGCCTGGCGGCCGGATGATCC
The DNA here is from genome assembly GCF_018885265.1 of Amycolatopsis aidingensis. Taxonomy (GTDB): domain Bacteria; phylum Actinomycetota; class Actinomycetes; order Mycobacteriales; family Pseudonocardiaceae; genus Amycolatopsis; species Amycolatopsis aidingensis. The sequence goes on along the minus strand of NZ_CP076538.1, from coordinate 708,172 downwards.
TGGTCGGACTGGGCGGCGAGCTGCGCATCGACGCCTTCGCCCTGGTCAACGACGAGCAGTCGATCATCACCAGCGTCGGCTACCGGGACTGCCATCCCGAGCTGATCCGGCTGGTCGGCGAGGGTTCGCTGGACCTGAGCCCGCTGATCACCTCGATCATCCCGCTGGAGGACGTGGTCACCGCCGGGTTCCATGCGCTCACCGAGGGCACCGACCAGATCAAGGTGCTGGTCCGGCCGGGGGCCGGGGCGTGACCGGCGCGCTGGCGCCCGGCCTCTTCGCCGGTGGCACGGTACTGGTCACCGGCGGGACCTCGGGGATCGGCGCGGCGACAGCCGCGCTGTTCGCCGAGCTCGGGGCGCGGGTCCGGGTGCTGGGGCTGCCCCCGGCCGACCCCGGCGACCTTCCAGCGCACGAGCGGATCGAGCTGACCGAGGCCGATGTCACCGACTCCGCCGGGCTGGCCGGGTGGATCGCGGCGGCGGACCGGATCGACCACCTGGTCAACTGTGCCGGCATCAGCCAGGACCGGCGGGAGTACCGGGCCGCGTCCTGGGAGCGGGTGCTCGCGGTCAACCTCGGCGCGGTGCTGGTGGCCAGCGAGGCGGCCCGCGAGCGGCTGGCCGAGAGCCGGGGCAGCATAGTCAACCTGTCCTCGATGTTCGCCTTCTTCGGCAGCAGGGACCGGCCGGCCTACAGCGCCAGCAAGGGCGGGGTGTCCCAGCTGACCAGGTCGCTGGCCGCGGAGTACGCCCAGCTGGGGGTGCGGGTGAACGCCGTGGCCCCCGGGTTCGTGGTGACCCCGCTGGCCCGCGGGGTGCTGGACGACCCGGCGGCCACCGAGGCCGTGCTAGCCCGCACCCCGCTGGGCCGCCTCGGCACCCCGGCCGAGGTCGCCGCCGTGATCGCCTTCCTGTGCTCCCCCGCGGCCGGGTACGTCACCGGGGCGGTGCTGCCGGTGGACGGCGGGTATCTGGCCTGCTGAACGGCGCGGGCGTGACGTGGGACACCGGCGCGGGTTACGCTCCGTGGTGAGAGCAAGGGGGCACGAGCGGCAAGGAGGCCGAGATGCCCGTACCCGCGGTCTCGACGATCTCCAAAGTGTCGACGCGTTCGGTGCCGCCCGCGGAGCGGATCGACTTCTGGCAGGAGTACAACCGGCAGGCCCTGGTCGGGCTGACCGTCTCGCCGTACTCCGAGCAGGGGCTGCTCGCCTCGCAGGCCAACCTGCGCATGGGCGCGCTGCGGCTGGCCGATATCGCGGGCAACGAGCACGTCATCGAGCGCACCCCCGGGATGTGCCGGGCGCTGCCGAAGGATTCGGTGTTCGCCAGCCTGCTGCTGTCCGGGGAGGCGGTGTTCCTGCACCGTGGCGGCAGCTTCGCGATGAAGGCGGGCGACCTCGCACTGTACGACACCCGTCGTTCCTACCTGTTCGGCTTCTCCGCGCCGATGCACCAGGTGCTGGTGGACATCCCGCGGGAGATCTTCACCGAGTACTGCCTGCCCGGCGGGCTGAGCGCGCCGATGCGGTTCACCGCGAGTTCCGCGGCCGACCGTCCGGCGCTCACCGCCCTGCGCTCGGCACTCGGTCACCTGGCCGCGGGCAGGCCGATCACCGCGGAGTCCGACCGTGGCACGCTGGAGCTGGTCGGCGCGTTGATCGCGGGCAGGCTCGGCGGGACGCAGCCCGGCGCCGGGTCGGCCCTGCTGACGCTGGCCAAGGACTTCATCGAGCGCAGGCTGACCGACCCGGCGCTGTGCGCGGGGCAGGTGGCGGCCCAGCTGGGCATTTCGGCCCGGCACCTCAGCCGGGTGTTCGCGCCGGAGGAGGTGACCCCGGCGCGGTACATCCTGCTGCGCAGGCTGGCCAAGGCCGCCGAGCAGCTGGCCGACCCCGGCTCGCGGGACAGCACCGTCGCCGATATCGCCTACCACTGGGGCTTCGCCAGCCAGGCGCACTTCACCAGGGTCTTCCGGGACCAGTACGGACGCACCCCCGGCGAAGCCCGGCCGCTGGGTCAGCGGGCGGGCTGGCCGTAGCCGCGGAGCTTGGTGACGATGTGGTCGATCTCGGGCTGGGGCAGCAGGGTGGGGGTACCCGCCGAGCGGGCGAGCAGCCAGAGCCTGCAGAGCCACTCCAGCTGCTGGGCGCGGTGGTAGGCGGCGCCGAGGTCCTTGCCGTATGTGACGGTGCCGTGGTTGGCCAGCAGGCAGCCCCGGCGCCCCTCCAGCGCGGCCAGCATCGCCTCGGCCAGCTCCGGGGTGCCGTAGGTCGCGTAGCTCGCCACCCGCGCGCTCGGCCCGATCGTCGCCAGCATGTAGTGGATCGGCGGTACCTCGTCGACCAATGTGGACACCGCCGTGGCATGCACCGAGTGGGTGTGTACCACGCCGGCGACCGGTGCGCCATCGGGGTCGGTCGCCTCGCGGTAGACGGTGAGATGCATCGGCAGCTCGCTGGTCGGCCGTAGCTCTCCGTCCACAACGGACCCATCAAGGTCGACCACGGTGATATCCCCCGGCGCCAGCGCGTCGTAGTCCACGCCGGTCGGGGTCACGGCGACCAGGTCGCCGGAGCGCACCGACACATTCCCCGAGGTGCCGACCACCAGGCCGTCGGCGGTCATCCTGCGCGCGTACTCGCATACCGCGGCGCGCTCGTCCTCCAGCAGCATTCACAGGCTCCACAGTCCGCGGGCAGCGGACAGTGAGGTCTGGTAGTCCGCGTAACCCTGTTGGTAGAACTCGACATTCTCCGGCCGTATCTCGACCGTACGCGAGTTTTCCACCCACAGGTCCACGTCGAACGGCTGCCCCAGCGCCTCCGCCGCGACCAGCACCGCTCCCCGCGCGCCGACCCCGGGATCACCGGGAACGATGATCGGCCTGCCGAGCACGTCGGCGAAGATCCGGGTCCACTCCGCTGAGCGGACCCCGCCGCCGTTGGCGTACAGCCGCCCGGTGAGCCCGGCGGCCTCGAAGCAGTGCCGGGCCGCGTAGGCCACCGCCTCGCACAGCGCGCGCAGCACATCGGCCCTGGATGTCTCCAGGCTGAGCCCGGAGAACTGGGCCCGCGCCGCGGCGTCCACGAACGGCGCCCGTTCCCCCGAGGTGGAAAGGAACGGCAGCGCCCGCACCCCGCCCGCGCCCGGAGCGCTCTGCCCGAGCAGCCGCTCCACGTCCTCGACGTCGACACCGAGCAGCGAGCAGGCCCAGTCGATGCTCGCGGTGCCCACCATCGCGGGCATCGCGCGCAGGAACTCGCCCTCGTTCGGGGTGCACAGGAACATCCCGGCTGGCTCGCCATCCGGATCGAACCCGGCCTCGCCGGTGAGCACCTGGCAGGCCAGGGTGGTGCCCGCGGTGAGGATCCCGTCCCCCGGCTCACGCACCCCGGCCCCGATCGCGCAGGCGGGCAGGTCGAACGGGCCCGCGGTGACCGGCAGCCCGGCAGGAAGGCCGAGCAGTTCGGCACCGGCCGCGTGCAGCCGGAACACCGTCCGCGGTGGGGCGGGCTCGGCCAGCAGGCCGCGCCGGTGCGCCAGCCCGCAGGCCGCGATCGCCTGCTCCTCGTACCGGCGGGTGGCCGGGTTCAGGAAGGGCAGCGAGGCATCCGAGGCGTCCACGGTGATCTCGCCGGTGAGCCGCTGCACCACCGCGTCCACGCAGTATCCGGCGACCGCCGCGCGGTCGAGGGACTCCGGCTCGTGACTGTCCAGGTAGGACATGATGGCGGCGGCGCAGCCGGGGAACATCCCGGAGGCGGTGCGCCGGAAGACCTCCCTGGTCACCCCGCTGGCCTGCCATTTGGCCAGCAGCGAGTTGGCCCTGCCGTCCAGCCAGGAGATCGCCGGGCGCACCTGGTTGCCCGCGGCGTCGCGTAGCCACAGCCCGTCGCCCTGACCGGTCAGCGCGAGCGCGGCGACGCCACCGTCGAGCTGCCCCGCCACCTCGCGCACCACGGTGGCCACCGTGCCGAGCACCTGCTCGAGATCCTGCTCGACCAGCCCGCCGGGCAGGTGGTGCACCTCGGAGCGGGTGCAGGCCTGGGCGATCGAGACCCCGGCCGAGTCGAAGACCACCGCCTTGGTCAACGAGGTGCCGATATCCACGCCGATGATGTGCGACATGGTCACTGCCCGAGGACTTCGGGGTTGGCCACGTTCAGCAGGGCCTCACCACGGGCGTAGCGGCCGACCTCCGCGGCGACGATGGCGGCGGCCCGCTCGGCGGTCTGCCTGCTGGCGCCCGCGAGGTGCGGGGTGGCGATCACGTTCGGCGCGGAGCGCAGCGGCCACTCCGGGGGCGGCGGTTCGTCGTCGTAGACGTCCAGGGCGAGCGCGCCGAGCCTGCCCGAGCGCAGTGCCTCCGGCAGCGGGCGGTAGTCCAGCAGTCCCCCGCGGGCGGTGTTCACCAGCACCGCACCCGGTGGCAGCAGGTCCAGTTTGGCCGCGTCGATCAGGTGCCTGGTCTGCTCGGTGAGCCGGGCGTGCAGGCTGACCACCCGGCTGCGCCGCAGCAGGTCGTCCAGCTGGACCAGGCCCGCACCGTCGGCGGCCACCGTTGCCGGGTCGGCGTAGGGATCGGCGACCAGCACCCTGGCACCGAAGGCCACCAGCACCCTGGCCACCCTGGAGCCGATCGCCCCGTAGCCGACCAGGCCCACGGTGGTGCCCTCGAGTTCGATCCCCGCGTTGTCGTAGGCGTAGTAGTCCCCACGCCAGTCCCCGGCCAGCAGCTCGGCCGAGGAGGTGGAGATACGGCGCATGGCGGCCAGAATCATCCCGATCGCGAACTCGGCGGCCGCGGTGGCGTTGCGCCCCGGCGCGTAGGTCACCGCGACCCCGGCCTCGGTGGCGGCGGTGAGGTCGACGTTGACCGGCCCGCCGCGGCAGACCGAGACCAGCTTCAGCCCGGGCGCGGCGGCGAAGACCTGCTTGGTGAAGGGCGCCATCTGGGTCACCGCCACCTCGGCATCGCCCAGGGCGTCGATCACCTGCCGCTCGGTGCCGCTGGCCTCCTGGACATTGCCGACCGGGCCGAAGGGCTCGACCGGCCAGGGCAGGGAAAGCTCGGTGAACTCGGGCTCGACCCCCGATTCCGCGCGTACCGCCTCCCGCAGCAGCCCGGTACCGACGAACTCGTCCCCCGCGGCGAGTATCCGCAACATCATTGTTCCTCTCGCGCTCGTACCTGTTCAGGAGGCCGCGTGGGCCCGTTCGTAGTCGGTGATGTGCGCGACCTTGCTCGCGCTGGCCGACTCCGGGTCGAACCGGTGGCCGACCCATTCGGTGACGATCTTCTTGGCCAGTTCAGGGCCGATCACCCGTGCACCGAAGGTGATGATCTGACAGTCGTTGGACTTGATCGAGCGCTCGGCGGAGTAGGAGTCGTGCGCCACTGTGGCGCGCACGCCCGGCACCTTGTTCGCCGAGATCGCCACACCGATACCGGTGCCGCACACCAGCACGCCCCGGTCGGCCTCGCCGCGCGCGATCGCCTCGGCGGCGGCCAGCCCGAGCACCGGGTACGCCCGGTCGTCGCCCGCGTCGGCCACGCCGAGGTCAGTCACCTCGGTCACCCTGCCATCGGTACGCAGCAGGTCCCGCACCACGTTCTTGAGCTCCACACCGGCATTGTCCGCCGCGACCACGATCCGCATCAGCCGTCCTTTCCCAACTCCGCGCCGACCGCCGTGACGATGAGCGCGAACGAGGTCGCACCCGGGTCGGCGTGGCCCTTGCTCTTCTCCGCCAGCCGGGCCGCCCTTCCCTTGGCGGGCACCAGGTTCGCGGTCTCCGCCGCCGCCGCGGTCGCGGCAGCTGCCGCCGTGCGCCAGGCCCGCGCGAGGCCGCTGCCCGCATCCGCCTCGGCACGCAGGGTCACCCGGAAGGGTTCGATCGCGTCCAGCATCGTCTTCTCCCCCGGTTCCGCCCCACCGAGCTGGACGAAGGCCCGCGCGGCCCGGTCCACCGCCTCGGCCAGCGCCACCGCGGTGATCTCGGGCAGGCCGCGCAGCCCGGCCCCGGTCTCGGCGAGCAGCACCCCGTACAGCGCGCCGGAGGCGCCGCCCGCGGCATCGGCCAGCGCGGTACCGGCCCGCAGCAGGGCGTCCGGGACGCAGGCGCCGCTCGCCTCCGCATGCCGGGCGGCGGCAACGGCCGCCCGCATTCCCCTGCTGATGCCCAGCCCGTGGTCGCCGTCCGCGGCGACCGCGTCCAGCCTGCCAAGCTCGGCCTCGTTGTCCTCGATGGACTCCAGTGCACTGGTCAGCAGCCGGTCCAGCACACCGCCGCGAGTGGAGTCGGTGGCATAGCCGTCCACGGTGGACTCCGCCTCGACCCGCTCCAGCACCGCCCCGGTGCTGCGGTAGCCGGGGCTGTCACAGGGCGCGGCGTACAGCTCGGCGAGTTCGTCGTCCAGCACCATGACCGACAGCGAAACCCCGGCCATGTCCAGCGAGGTGACGAACTCACCGACCTCGGTGTGCAGCGGGCTGAGCCCGGCCGCGGCCAGCCGCTCGTGCACCCGGGTGTAGGCGACGAACATCTCCTCGTACTTGGTGCGGCCGAGGCCGTTCAGCAGCACGACCACCCGGCCGTCGTGCGCAGGCAGCTCCGGAAGCAAGCCGTCCACCAGCTCGTCGGCCAGCGCGCGGGCGTCCAGCCGGTCCACCGTGCGCACCCCGGGCTCACCGTGGATGCCCAGCCCCAGCTCCATCGCACCGGGATCCACGGTGAACAGCGGTTCGGCCGCGCCCGGCAGGGTGCAGCCGCCGAAGGCGACCCCGAAAGTGCGGGTGTTCGCATTGGCCTTGACCGCTGCCGCGTGCACCCCGGCAAGGTCGTCGCCGCGCTCGGCGGCGGCCCCGGCGATCTTGAAGACCAGGAAGTCGCCAGCCACCCCGCGCCTGCGCTCGGCCTGCTCCGCAGGCCCGCTGGCGATGTCGTCGGTGACCAGGATGGTGCGGCTGTCGATGCCCTCGGCGGCCAGCCTGCGCGCGGCCAGCCCGAAGTGCAGCACATCGCCCTGGTAGTTGCCGTAGCCGAGGAGCACCCCTGCGCCGCCATCGGCGGCCCTTGCGGTGCGGTAGACCTGCTCGGCGCTGGGGCTGGTGAACACGTCGCCCACCACGGCGCCGTCGGCGAGGCCGGGGCCGACCAGCCCGGCGAAGGCCGGGTAGTGCCCGCAGCCCCCGCCGATCACCACGGCCACCTTGCCCCGGCGCGGCACCTGCCTGCCGATCACCCCGTAGGCATCCGGCACCTTGCGCACGGTGCGGCCGTATGCGGTGACGAAGCCGTCCAGCCAGTCGCGTTTGAAGGTCTCCGCCGAGCCGAGGACGGTCATGCTGCCTCCTCCGCGGCTTCGCGCGCCTCCAGCCGAGAGCGCGCGTTGTGGTCGCCCTGACTGCCGCGAGTTGACACAAGTGGCGTCATGCTCCCCTCCCCACCAGCTCGCCCGCCAGGTAGGCCAGCAGCTTCCTGCGCACGTCGTCGTTGTCCGTGGCCACCGCACTGGCCAGCTCCAGCGCGTCCGGTTTGGGCGGGTAGGCCGGGTTTGGCAGGGCGATCACGGTCAACCGGGCGGCCGCCGCGGCCCGGATGCCGTTGCTGGAGTCCTCGACCCCGAGGCATTCGGCTCCGCCGTACCCGAGCCGCTCTGCCGCCGCGAGATAGACGTCCGGGCTCGGTTTGCCCCGCGCCACCTCGGCGCTGGATACCGTGGCGGTGAACTCGCCGGTCAGCCCGTGGGTGTGCAGGATCGCGTCGATCACCCGCCGGGCGGCCGAGGAGGCCAGCGCCACCGGGACCCTGGCCGCGCAGTCCCGCACCATCGCGTCGGCCCCTGGCAGCAGCGGGGCCTCGCCCGCCTCGATCGCGGCGATCATGCCGTCCACCACGGCCCGCTCCACCTGTTCGGCGGTTTCCGGGGTGCCGCTGCGCTCGGCAAGGTAACCGGCCCATTCCGGGGCGCTCATCCCCTGCACCGTGGCCGTGTCCTCGGCGGTCCACTGGACCCCGTGCCGGGCCGCGTACGCCGCCCAGTTCTCTTCCCAGAGGTGTTCGCTGTCGACGAGGACCCCGTCCATGTCGAACACGACCGCGGCCAGTGCCATGGTGTAACAACCCCTTTCACATGGTTATCGTTAAATTAACATCGTAGACGAGAGTTGTCACGGCCTGACTGTTACATCCGGAGGGAACGATGAGCACCCACCTGCTTCTGGTGCGGCACGGCGAGACCGAGTGGCACGCCGAGAACCGCTACGCAGGCACCAGCGAGGTGGCGCTGACGGCCACCGGGATGGCGCAGGCGGAGACGCTGGCCTGCTTCCTCGCCGCGCTACCCGCCGCACGCAGGCCGGATGCGCTGTACTGCTCCCCGCAGCAGCGTGCGCTGCACACCGCTCGCCCGGCCGCCACCGCGCTCGGGTTGCGCCCGCTGGTGGTCGAGGACCTGCGCGAGGTGCACTTCGGCGCGGTGGAGGGGCGCACACTTGAGGAGGTGGACCCGGAACTGGTGGCGCGGTTCCGCGCCGACCCGGTGCGCGACGCCTTCCCAGGGTCGGAGCCGCCGGAGCAGGCCGCGAAACGGGGTGCCGCCGCGCTGCGGGCGATCGCCGAGGCCGAGTCCGGGGCAGGCCCGGTGCTGGTGGTCGCGCACAACACCCTGCTGCGGCTGACCCTGTGCGAACTGGTCGGCATCCCGCTGCGGAACTACCGCAGGGTGTTCCCCCGGATGGACAACTGCGCACTCACCGAGCTCAGGGTCGATGGCGAGAACACCGCGATTCGGCGGTTCAACCAGCCGACCGGTGGCAGGGAGTGAGATCCTGGACTGATGAGCGAGACGTCGAGCGGGGGCAGCGCGCGCTCTCGCGGTATCAGGCAGCAACGCATCACCGACTACGTGGTGAACCGGGGCTCGGCCTCCGCGGCCGAGTTGGCCGAACTCACCGGGGTCAGTGTCATGACGGTGCATCGTGACCTCGATGAACTCGCCAGAAGAGGGCTGCTGCGCAAGTTCCGCGGCGGGGTGTCCGCCCAGCCTTCGACCGTGTTCGAGAGCAACGCCGAATACCGGCTCGGTGCGCATGTGGAGGCCAAGGCTGCGATCGCGAAGCAGGCACTGACCCAGGTGGAGCCCGGCATGTCGATCCTGCTGGATGACTCCACCAGCGCGCTGGCGCTGGCCAGGCTGCTGCCGGAAGTGGTGCCGCTGACCGTGGCCACGAACTACCTGCGCACCATCGAGGAGCTGAAGGGGGTGGAGGACCTGCGGCTGATCTGCATCGGCGGGGACTACTCCAGCACGCACGACTCCTTCCTCGGCATGCCCTGCCTCGAGGCGGTGGAGCGGATCACGGTGGACGCGACCTTCGTGTCCACCTCCGCGATGAACGCCGAGATGACCTTCCACCAGGAGCCGGAGATCGTGATGGTCAAGCGCGCCATGCTGGCCAGCGCGGAGACCAAGGTGCTGCTGATGGATTCGAGCAAGATGCCGCGCTCGGCCCTGCACCGGCTGGCCCCGGTGAGCGACTACGACCGGCTGGTCGTGGACTCGGCCGTGCCGAGCCCACTGGTCGAGGAGCTGCGCAACCGCGTCGAGGTGGATGTCGCCCCTGGCTGAGTGATAAGAGGAAAACTTCTCGCAACATCTTGCGTGTTAAATTAACAGCCTCCATGATACGCTCATCACTGTCATGGAGGCATATATGAGCCAGTCGACAACATCGGAGTTGTCCCAGCCCGGCCCGTTCGCCCGGATGCTGAACAGGTGGGGCCTGCCGGCGCCGCTCTTCCTCGGGTACGTCGGCCTGCTGCTGTTCATGATCGGCGACGGGGTGGAGTCCGCGTTCATCGCACCGTTCATGGCCGACAACGGCGCGGGCACCGATATCCGGGCCTCGCACGTCATTACCGTGTACGGGGTCGCGGTCATGCTCGCGTCCTGGCTTTCCGGTGCGCTGTCCGAACTCTGGGGGCCGCGCCGGGTGATGCTCGCCGGCCTGGTCATCTGGGTGGTCTTCGACGCGCTGTTCCTCGCGGTGGCCGTCGCAGGGGAGAGCTACCCCCTGATGATCCTGTTCTACGGGCTGCGCGGGTTCGGCTACCCGATGTTCGCGTTCGGATTCCTGGTGTGGATCACCGCCGTTGCCCCGGTCGCCCGGCTGGGTGCCGCGGTGGGCTGGTTCTACTTCGCCTTCACCGGGGGCCTGCCGACCCTGGGCGCGCTGGTCGCCAACTTCACCAACCCGGTGCTCGGGCACTACGGCACGCTCTGGCTTTCCATCGGCATCCTCGGCCTCGGCGGCCTGGTCTGCCTGCTCGGCGTGCGCGAGCGCACCGGGCGCGAACGGCTGGCGCCGCCCGAGGTCAAGCCGGTGCAGAGCCTGGTGTCCAGCCTTTCCATTGCCTGGAAGAAACCGAGGGTTGGCGTCGGCATGATCGTCCGGGTGATCAACACCGCCCCGGAGTTCGGCATCCTGGTGTTCTTCCCGACCATCTTCATCAGCGAGATCGGGTTCGGCGAGAGCCGCTGGCTGCTGCTGGTGTCGGTCATCTTCGGCACCAACATCTTCTTCAACCTGATCTTCGGCGTGCTCAGTGACAAGATCGGCTGGCGGACCACGATCACCTACTTCGGCGCGATCGGGTGTGCCATCTCGATCCTGCTGCTGTACTTCGTGCCGGTCTACGCCGGTGCCGAGTACTACTGGCTGGCACTGCTGGTCGGCGCGCTGTACGGCGCCACACTCGCCGGTTTCGTGCCGATCTCGGCCCTTTTGCCCTCGCTGGCCCCGGAGAACAAGGGCGGTGCGATGGCACTGTTGAACTTCGGGGCGGGCGCGGCCACCTTCGCCGGGCCTGCGGTGGTGAGCCTGTTCCTCGGCCCGTTCGGCGGCGCCGGAGTGGTGATCATCTTCGCGGCGCTGTACATCATGGCCGCCATACTGACCCGGTTCCTGAAGCTACCGGAGGAAACCGAGCAGGCGATCGAGAAGGACAGCACCTTGCAACAGGCCGGAGAGAAGGTCGCCGTCACGTGACCGGAGTGACCATCGGCATCGACGTCGCCACCGCGGGGGTACGCACCCTCGCGGTGGACGGCGCCGGGCGCGTGCTCGCGGGCGCGGCGACACCGTTGCCCGCCCCGGTCCGCACCGCGGGACACAGCGAGCAGGACGCGGGAAGCTGGTGGCCGGCCGTGGCGACCGCGCTGCGCCGGACCACCGCGGCCCTTCCGGGCCGGGGCGCCGAGGTCACCGCCGTCGCGGTCGCCGCCACCTCGGGCACCATCGTGGCCGTGGACGCGCGAGGGCGGCCGTGCTCGCCCGCGCTGATGTACGACGACCGGCGCGGAACCCCGTACAACAGCAAGGCCGCCGAGCTGGGCTGGGCGCGCTGGCGGGCGCTCGGGATGACCGTGTCGGCCACCGCCGCGCTCGGCCGGATCGGCTGGCTGCGCGATCACGTCGGTGCGGCCGCCGGGATCCGGCACACCCCGGAGGTGATCGGCGCCGAGCTGGTGGGTGGCCCTGTGGCCACGGACTCCGCACACGCGCTGAAGAGCGGGTACGACCCCCTGGCCGGTGCGTGGGCAGGCGAGGTTTTCGACGCGCTCGGCGTCCCGTCGTCCTGGCTGCCCGAGGTGGTCGCGCCATGCACCGTGCTCGGCGAGGTCGGGCCCGCGGCCGCGGCGGAGACCGGGCTGCGCGCGGGCTGCCGGGTGGTGGCCGGGATGACGGACGGCTGCGCGGGCCAGCTGGCCTCCGGCGCGGTGGCGCCGGGTCAGTTCGTCGGCATCCTCGGTACCACCTACGTGCTCAAGGGGGTCACCGAGCGGCTGGTTCCGGACCCCACCGGCGCGATGTACAGCCATCGCCACCCGGATGGCTGGTGGTTGCCCGGCGGGGCTTCGAACACCGGTGGCGAGTCCGTTTCGGACACTCCAGAGCTGGCAAGGCTGGACGCGGCCGCCGCGGCCGGCGGGCCCGCGCGGGTCGTCACCTACCCGCTGCGCAGGCAGGGCGAGCGGTTCCCGTTCACCTCGCCTGCCGCAAGGGGTTTCGTGCTGGGCTCCCCCGCCGACGAGGTCGAGGTGCACCGCGCGCGGCTGGAGGGCGTCGCGTTTCTCGAACGACTCGCCCTGGACCACCTACGCAGGCTTGGTATCCCGGTGACCGGACCGCTTTCGGCCGCCGGTGGTGGCAGTAAAAGTCCACTGTGGAACAAAATCAGGGCGACCGTCACCGGACTCGGGCTGCGCATCGCGCCGCATGCGGAAACCGGCTACGGTGCCGCACTGCTAGCCGCCGCGGCTACCCTTCCCGGCGGCCTCGGCGAGGCCAGCGGCAGGCTGGCCGAGGAGTCCGAGCTGATCGAGCCGGACCCGGCCGAACGGGACGCGCTGGCCGACTCCTACCACCACTTCTGCACCGCGTTGCACACGCGCGGCTGGATCGACGCCGACCTGCTCGCCGTCGCCACCAGGTAACCGCATCCAGCTGGTGTTGTCCCGGAAAACCCGTTGCGGGACGACGACCGCGACTGTGAAAGTCGCCGGATGCGCGCCGAACTGCACCTGCATTTTCATGGTTGCATCCGGCCGCTGCCACTGCTCCGGCATCTCGCGCGCAGCGAGCGCGTGCTGTGGGACTGGTACGAGCGGGAGATGGCGGTAGCTTACGGCTCGGTTCCGCCGACCCGACGGCTCGTCGAGCGGTACCGGCAGGGTGATTCGGCTGCCGCCGCCGAGTTCGCGCGGCTGTTCGTGTTCGGTGACGAGGACGGCGGCAACTTCGGACGGTTCCAGGCCAAGGCCAACCTGCTGTGGGTAGCGGCGAACCCGGAGGATCCCACGAGACCCTGGGCGGAGACCGACGCCGAGGTCGCCCGGTTCGCCGCGGAGATCAGGGCCGACCACCGGCGGCAGCGAATCGACTATGCGGAGTTGCGAGTCAGCGCGGAGATGGTGGCCGCGGCCCAGCCTCCGCGGTATGCGGGATCGGCCGAGCGATTCGCCGTCACGTTGAGCCGGTCCGATCCCTGGCGGGACTGGGATCGCGTGCGGGCGCTCGCGCTCGGGCCGCGGGGAGACACGATCACCGGGATCGACTTCTGCGGGATGGAGGAAGGCCACCCGCCCAAGGACAAGGCCGAGCTCGGCGCGCATCGGCTGGGGCACGCCATCGCGCTCGGCGTGGACCCGGCCCTGTTCGGCCCGCACACCCGCACGGAAACCGTGGCGGAACGCCGCGACCAGATCGCCTACGACCTGCGACACGAGCCCGGGTTACGGGCGGCGGGTGTGTGGGTCGACCCCTCGGCACTGCGCGCGGAGCTGGACCGGCTCACCGCATCGCCCGGCACCGCGACGATCACCATCGAGTACGAGGAGCGGCGACTGGCGCAGCTGCGTCGCAGGCAGGAGTACGCGATCCAGCGGGTGCACGCGAGCGGGGCGGTGATCGAGGTGTGCCCGACCTCCAACCGGAGGATCGGGGGCATCGCCGACCCCGCGCACCACCCGGTGCACCGGTTCCTTTCCGCCGGGCTCCCGTTCGTGGTCTCCTCCGACGATCCCGGCCTGTTCGGCACGACCCTCGACGCGGAGCTGGACTGGGTATGCACCCACACCGGCGGCGCCGAGCTCCGGCGGCACCTGCTGGAGACCGCTCGCCAGGCCCGATCCGAGGTACGCACCGGACGCGCCGGTCACTGAAGGAGTTCTTCCGGCGGGGTGATGCCGAAGACCGCACGCAGCACCTCGGGCAGCTCGCCGGGCTCCAGCGCCCGCCGCTCGCTGTGGCCGTCCGGGGTCGCGGTGTGCAGTTCGTTGCCGCGCAAGGAGATTCGCGAGTCGGCCGTGGTGCGCAAGGCGATCGGCCTGCCGACGAACGGGGAATCCGGGTGGGCCGCGGCGAAGTAATTGTAAACCTCGTAGTCCGCCGGGTAGTGCGGCTCGGTGCCGAAGGCGTACAGATCGACCCAGTCGGCGCCGTTGCGGGACCGCAGCACCCACAGATTCTCCTCGCGCACCAGCCGGAAGGACCAGCCGTCCTGCTCGGCGTCCCCCGCGCGCAACGGCATCGGCTCACGCAGCCCACCACCGCCGAAGCCGACGTCGGCCAGCCATTCCACGCCACCAGCCTGGACCAGCAACGCGCCGTGCGAGCGGGCCTGCGGTTGCGGTCGGCCGACCCTGATCCGGGCGCCGAGCCCCTCGACCAGGAAGCCCAGCCGGGTCAGCGCCGCGGCGAACAGCACGGTGTGCTCGTAGCAGTAGCCGCCACGTTCCTGCCGGACGAGCTTGTCCTGCACGCTGCCGACGTCCAGCGCGGGCACGCCGCCGAGCAGCACCTCCAGGTTCTCGAACGGGATCGAGGTGACGTGCGCGCGATGCACGGCACGCAACGTCCCCGGGTCGGCGGGCAGCTCCCCCGCCAGCCCGATACGCCGCAGGTATGCCTCCAGTTGGAGCTTCTCGGCGCCCCACAGCGCCGCGGTGTTCGTTGTCGCCATACCGCAAGCCTGCGGCTAAGGAACCTGCCCATGGATCGGGCGATTGCCCTATTTCCCGGCACCGGCCGGTAAGCGGACCGACGGGTCAGTAAAAGATTCGTCCGTATGGTCTAGACCTTGACGGATGCAGGTCGCCTATTCTCGGACAAATCCGACGTATCCACGGGCGCGCGGGATCGTCAGGAAACGGATCCCTCATGTCGGACACAACCAATCAGGACCGCGCACCCCGCAAAGTGGTCGTGCGGTGCCTGGATCCCCTGCTGCGGGATGCGCTCGCGAGCTGGGTACAGGCGCTACCCGGCCATGTGGTGGCGGGCGCGGTGACCAGCGGACCGGAGCTGCTCCGGTTGTGCACCCTGCGCTCGCCGGACCTCGCCGTGGTGGAGCTGAGCTCCGCAGGCACCGAGGAACTCGGCCTGCTGGCGAGCCTGCACCGGTGCTGCCCGCGGGTACACGTGATCGGGGTGCACCACACCCCGGACGCGCCCCAACTGCTTCGCTTGCACCGCGCCGGTGCTGACCGGCTGGTCAGCAGCCAGTATGGACTGCCGCCGCTGCGGGCCGCACTGCTGGAGGCCGGAACCGAGCTGCCGTCCCGGTCCGCGGGCGGCGGGCTGAGCGGCCGGGAACTGGAGATCCTCGCCCTGATCTGCGCAGGCTGCCCGGTGGTCGAGATCGCCGATGTGCTTGGGATCAGCCCGCACACGGTGACCAACCACAAGCGACGCATCTTCGCCAAGCTGGAGGTGCACAGCCGCACCGAGGCCGCCGCCGAGGTCGGCAGGCTCGGCCTGGCTTGGCGGAGGGGTACCGGTCCCGCCGCCGAAGGCCTGTTCGGCGGGCCGCCCGGCGCACTGCACGACGAGGTGTCCCGGATCCTTTCCGCGCAGGGCATGGCCACCCGGCCGCCGGTGACGATCCTGGTGGAGCCGACCGAGAGCTGCTGGCAGGCCGCCGAACGGCAGGCGGCGCCGATCATCGTGATCGACCCCGCCTTCCACGGTGGGCAGGCGGCAGCCGGGGCGTTGTTACGCGGAGCCAGCGCCACGCTCACCGGTGAGCACCTGGCCGAGCGGCTGCTGCCCACCATCGTGCTGACCGCGGCTGGCTACCTGGTCACCACGGACGGTCCGGTGCGAGCACTGCTGCCCGAGAACCAACCGGCCGCGCCGACCATGCTGACCCCGCGCGAACGGGACGTGCTCGACTCGATCGGCCGCGGCCACTCCGTCCGGCAGACCGCGCAGGAACTCGGGATCACGATCAAGACCGTGCAAAGTATTCAGCGGCAGCTGTTCTCGAAACTCCGGGTACACAACAGACCGGCCGCGCTGGAGCTGGCCAGGCGGCTCGGGCTCGTCTCACCCCCTGGCGACACCTAAGGGTTTCGCGTCACCCCTAGGTCATTCTGGTCCTGGCGACGATCGCGCATACGGAGCATTTTCGGGACACGCCTATCCCTGCCCGCGAACGCGGAGGCCGACATGAAACATGCTGACGATCAACGCTGCGCACCTGTCAACCGGCGCCGATTCCTCGGCGGAGTCACGGCGGGCGCCGCGGCAACCGCCCTCACGCCCGGAATGGCCGCGGCCGCACCCTCGTCACCACGGTTCTTCGGCCGGATCTTCGCCGACCTGCCGCCCTTCGCGCAGGCGACCCCTGCCGTGCAGGAGGCACTGCGGGAAATGGGCAGGCCCGGCGGCCTGATGGACGCCAAGGACCCGCTCGAGGAAGGACCGATACGACTCATCACCCATCCCGAACTCAGTCCCAACAACGTGGACAATCCCTTCCACACGGCGGGAACCACGTTCTTCGGTCAGTTCATGGACCACGACTTCACGTTCGACCTCTCCTCCCGGCTCGGCGTACCGGCCGACCCGGAGGAGTCACCCAACTCCCGCACGCCCACGCTGGAACTCGACTCGGTATACGGCGGCGGTCCCACGGCGGACCCCACCTTGTACGACCCGGAGGACAACGACAAGTTCATCGTGGGAAGCGGCGGCCTTTTCGAGGACCTCCCGCGCGAGCAGGACGAGATCGCCATCATCTCGGACCCGCGAAACGACGAGAATCTGATGGTTTCCGGAATACACGCCGCTTTCCTGCTCTGCCACAACCGGATGGTCGACCGGCTGCGCGCACAGGGGGTGCCCGCCGGTCAGGTATTCGACCGGGCCCGGCGGCTGGTCACCTGGCATTACCAGTGGATCGTGGTGCACGAGTTCCTGCCCCAGGTGATCGGTTTCGGCATCACCCAGGATGTGCTGCGGCACGGCAGGCGGTTCTACCGGCCGGCGTCCGGACAGCACTTCATGCCGGTGGAGTTTCAGGGTGCCGCCTACCGGTTCGGGCACAGCATGGTGCGCCCTTCCTACCGGGCCAACCTGGCAGGCGATCAGGGCGAGCCGTTCTTCGGGTTCGTCTTCGATCCGGCAGGCCAGGGTCAGGACGATCCGGTCGACCTGCGCGGCGGCGCGCGTGCCCCGCGCCGGTTCATCGGCTGGCAGACATTCTTCAACTTCAACGACGGCGAGGTGAAGCCGAACAAGCGGATCGACACGAAGATCTCCACCGTGCTGTTCCGGCTGCCGATCGCGGCCATCCCGACCGGTGATCCGCCGACCGCGCTGCCGCAGCGCAACCTGCTACGCCACCTGACCTGGTCCCTGCCCTCCGGCCAGGCGATCGCGGACGCGATGGGGCAGCCCCGGCTCGAACCGGACGCCCTGGCCGAGCTCCGGCAGTTCGGCGTCGGCCTGGAGCGTAGTACCCCGCTCTGGTACTACGTGCTCAAGGAGGCGGAGGTACTCGGGGATGGCATCTCGCTGGCCGGTGTCGGCGCCCGGCTGATCGGCGAGGTGATCCTCGGACTGCTGGAACTCGACCCGCGGTCCTATCTCGCGGCGGATCCCGCTTGGCGGCCCACGCTGCCAGGTAAACCGAACGGCGACTTCGGCTTCGCCGACCTGCTGACCTTCGCCGGGGTGGACCCCGCCAGCCGCGGGCAGTGACCGCGGCTGGCGGGCCTGGCGAGGCCGTGTTCAGGAAGGCGCGCCCGCCAGGTCAGGCAGGCTGCTTGGACTTGGTGTCCTCGGTGGCCGGTTCCTCCGCCTCGGCGGGCTGATCCGCGCCGACGCCGAAGGCCTGCATGGCCTGCTGCACCGCGGCGTTCGTCGCGGCCAGCCGGTCGGTGACCTGCTGGCGCAGGTCCAGCGCCTGGGTCCGCTGCTGCTCGGCTTCGGCGAGCTGACGCTCGGCGTCCGCGACGAGCGTTGCCGCCTTCTCCTGCGCGGCGGCCTCCTGCTCGGCCACGACCCGGTCGGACTCGGCCTTCTTGGCGGCGATGGCCTCCTCGGTCTCCCGCTGCCGGGCGGCCAGCCCGTCCTCGGTCTCCTTGCGCTTGGCGGCCAGCGCCTCCTCGGTCTCCTGCTCGGCCTCGGCCCGGCGCTGGGCGGCTTCCTCGTCGAGCCGCTTGCGGCGCTCCTCCGCCTCCTTGTCCAGGCGTTCGACCTCGGCGCGGGCTTCCTCGCGCGTCTTCTCGGCGTAGGCATCGGCCGCCGACCTGGTGGCGTCGGCGTCCTCCTCGGCCTTGCTACGGAGCTCGGCGATCTCCTCCTCGGCCAGTCTCATCATGGTCTGCACGCGCTCGGTCATCGCGGCCGGACCGGCCGGGTCGTTGACCATCCTGGACAGACCGGCCTTGGCCTCGGCCAGCTCCTGCTGCGCGTAGTTCAGCGCCTTGGTCAGCTCGGCGACGGAGTTCATCGCCTCGTCCCGGCTGCGATTCGCGGCCTTGACCTCGTCGGACAGTTTCTTGAGGGTCTCGTCAACCTGTTGCTGGTTGTAGCCACGCAGAGTGGTGGCGAACTGGGGGGTGTTGGGGGCCTGATCAGGCGTGTCGGCTGCGGCCATGCGGGAACTTTAGTGAGTCAACACGCCGAATCCCATACCGCCAAACGGCTGCACTTTGCCGACCCGAACCGGGTGATCAACATACGACTCCCGGGGCACATGGCACCCTGCACTGTTGGCAGTGGGTAAACGACGTGAAGGGTGGCCTCGCAGGTGCGGACGGTCCTCGATGACCTCGCTGAACACTGGCACGTCTACGCCACCATGCCGTTCATCGCGGCGTTGATCGGCTACCTGACCAAGCGGGTGGCCATCGAGATGATGTTCCGCCCGCTGGAGTTCGTCGGGATCCGGCCCTTCCTCGGCTGGCAGGGCGTCATCCCGGCGAACGCGCGGCGGATGGCCACCACCGCCGTGGACCTCCTGACCGGCCACCTGCTCGACCCGAAGGAGATCTTCGCGCGGCTGGACCCGGACCGGATGGTGCGGGAGCTGGAGCAACCGCTGTTGCGCGCGGTGGAGGGCATCACCCGGGAGGTGATGGAGCAGTACCAGCCCAGGCTGTGGGATGCGCTGCCGGAGCGGGCCCGGCGGATGCTGATCAACCAGGTGCACGCGCAGGCGCCGAAGGTGGTCACCAAGCTGATGCGCGAGCTGTCCGGCAACGTCGAGGACGTACTGGACGTCAAGGACATGCTGGTCACGAACATGGTCCGGGACAAGGCGCTGACCTGCCGGCTGATCAAGGAGGTGGCCCAGCCCGAACTGCGGTTCATCGCGCACTCCGGAATCTACTTCGGGTTCGTGATCGGCCTGGTGCAGATCGCGGCCTGGGCACTGACCAAGGAACCGCTGGTGATGCCCATTTTCGGATTCCTCACCGGGTTCGTCACCGACTGGCTGGCGCTGAAGATGATCTTCTACCCACGCAGGCCACGCCGGTTCCTCGGCATTCGCTGGCAGGGCCTGTTCCAGAAGCGCAGGCAGCAGGTGGCCGTGGACTACGGCGGGCTGATCGCGGACGAGGTGCTCACCGGGGCCAACGTGATGGAGGCTGTGCTGACCGGGCCGCGCTCCGACCGGCTGTTCGAGCTGATCACGCGGGAGGTGCAGCGCACCATCGACCAGCAGGCGGGCGCGGCCAAGCCGATCGTCGCGCTGACCGTCGGCGGCAGGCAGTACCAGGAGATGAAACGGGCGGCGGCCGCGAAGGCTATCGAGTACCTGCCGGACACCATGCGGCACGTCGAGGGGTACGCCACCGACGCGCTCGATGTGCGCAACACCATTGTGGACAAGATGCAGCAACTCAGCCCGGTGGAGTTCGAGGGCATCCTGCGCCCGGCCTTCCGTCAGGACGAGTGGAAGCTCATCCTCACCGGCGCCGTGATCGGCGGCCTGATCGGTGAGCTGCAGGTACTCGTCCTGCTGCACTGAGAGCGATCGACAACCGGGGCGACCTGCCGTGGCGAGTGGGACCGCGCGCTCTGGCGAAGCCCACGAGCGGCGAGGCGGGGCGCCCTGTCCGCAGTGGCGAGATTCATGAATCGCGAGCCTCGCCGAGCCGATCGTGTCGCGCGTTCGAAACCAACACTGATCAGGGGATACGGTTCTGCCGGGGATGTCACGACATGCAGGGAGGACCGGGTGGACGTGGACGCGATCATCGCGGACGTGCGTGACCACTGGCAGGTCTACGCCAGCATGCCGTTCATCGCAGCCCTGATCGGCTATGTCACCAAGCGGGTGGCCATCGAGATGATGTTCCGCCCGCTGGAGTTCGTCGGGATCCGGCCCTTCCTCGGCTGGCAGGGGGTACTGCCCGCGAACGCCGAGCGGATGGCCGCGACCGCCACCGAGATGCTCACCCGCAACCTGGTGGATCCGAAGGAGATCTTCGCACGGCTGGACCCGCACCAGCTCGCCAAGGAGATCGAGCAGCCCCTGTTGCAGGTGGTGGAGGACGTCACCCGCGAGGTGATGGAGCAGTACCAGCCGAACCTCTGGGAGGCACTGCCGGAGCGGGCCCAGCGGATGCTGCTGCGCCGGGTGCAGGCCGAGGCGCCGCGGGCCATCGCCAAGATCATGCGCGAGATCGCGCACAACATCGACGACGTGCTGGACCTCAAGCACATGGTGGTGACCAACCTGGTCCGGGACAAGGAGCTGCTGAACCGG
Source organism: Amycolatopsis aidingensis (assembly GCF_018885265.1). GTDB lineage: Bacteria > Actinomycetota > Actinomycetes > Mycobacteriales > Pseudonocardiaceae > Amycolatopsis > Amycolatopsis aidingensis. The sequence goes on along the minus strand of NZ_CP076538.1, from coordinate 687,596 downwards.
CTGATCAAGGACATCTCGCAGCCGGAGATGCGGTTCATCGCCCGCTCCGGCATCGGCTTCGGGTTCGCCCTCGGCATCGTGCAGCTCGTGGTGTGGACGCTGACCCGCTCCCCGCTGGTGCTGCCCCTGTTCGGCGTGCTGATCGGCTGGTTCACCGACTGGCTGGCGTTGAAGATGATCTTCCTGCCGCGGGAGCCGCGGCGGTTCTTCGGCGTCTACACCTGGCAAGGGGTGTTCCAGCGGCGCAGGCACCAGGTGGCGGCCGACTACGGGGACATGATCGCCTCGGAGATCATCACCATCCCGAACCTGCTGGAGGCCATCCTGCGCGGCCCAAAGTCGGACCGGCTGTTCGGGCTGATCCAGCGGGAGGTGCAGCGCACCGTTGACCAGCAGGCGAGCGTGGTGAAACCGGTGGTGGCTGCCGCGGTCGGCTCCCGCCGGTTCCAGGAGATGAAACGGGCGGCGGCGAAGAAGGCCGCCGAGCGGGTCCCGCTGACCATCCGGCACGCCGAGGAGTACGCGGTGAACGCGCTCGACGTGCGCAACACCATTGTGGACCGCATGCGGCAGCTGTCCCCGCTGGAGTTCGAGGGGCTGCTGCGTCCCGCCTTCCGCCAGGACGAGTGGAAGCTCATCGCGGTCGGCGCGATCATCGGCGGGCTGGTCGGCGAGCTGCAGGTGCTCCTGCTGCTGCACTGAGCCTGCGTTACTGTGCGGCCGAGGCCGCGCGGGGTGAGGAGGTGCGAATGGACGCCGTCCTCGACGAGCTCGCCCGGCACTGGCCCGGTTACGCCGCGCTCCCGCTGCTCGGTGCGCTCATCGGCTACCTCGCCGCCCGGCTGGCCGTGGAGCTGCTGCTGCGCCCGGTGGACCCGCTCGGCGGCAGGCCGCCGCTGGGCTGGCAGGGGGTCGTGCCCCGGCATGCGGGCCGGGTGGCGGCCCGGATCGGCGAGGCCGTGACCACCGGGCTGCGCACGCCGGGCGAGGTCGTGGCCGGTATCGACCCCGACCGGCTCACCAGAGAGGTGGAGCAACCGCTGCTGCGGGCGGTCGACGACATCGCGCGGGACGTCCTCGAGGAGTACCACCCCCGGCTGTGGGAGGCACTGCCCGCGATGGCCCAGGAGCTGGCGATCAAGCAGCTGCAGGCCGCGGCGCCGGACCTGGTGCGCAGGCTGCTGGGGGAACTGGCCACGGCGGGAGAGTCCGTGCTGGACGCGCGGCAGCTCGCCGTGGACCGGTTGAGCGGGGACCGGGCGTTGCTGGTCCGCCTGGTGCGCACGGCCGCGCAGGCGGACACCGCGTTCCTGACCCGGTTCGGGGTGCTGCTCGGCCTGTTGCTCGGGGTGGTGCAGGCGGTCGTCGTGGCGGCCACCGGGCAGCCGGTGCTGCTGCTGGCCTTCGCCGTGCTGATCGGGGTGGCGGCCGCCCTGCCGGGGCTCGGACTGGCCATCGCGCCGCGGCGGGAGCGCGGCGAGGTGCCCCGGCAGTATGGCGAGCTGGTGGCCCGGGAGGTGCTGACCGTGCCCACCCTGATCGACGCCGTGCTGCGTGGCCCGCATGCCGACCGGCTGCTGGCGATGATCCAGCGCACCGTGGCGGCCTCGGTACGCGAGCAGCGCGCGGCCGTCGCGCTGACCGTCGGCGGGGAGCGGCTGCGCGAGATGAAGCGGGCGGCGGCGCGGCGGGTGGCGCACAAACTGCCGGATATCGCGCGGCATGCCGAGGGCTACCTGACCGAGGCGATCGACGTCGCGGGCACGGTCGAGCGGCGGCTGCGCGCGCTGCCCGATGCCGAGTACGAACGCCTGTTGCGGCCCGCGTTCCGGCTGCACCTTGCCTGGCTCGGCATGGCGGGCGGGCTGCTCGGCGCCGGCTTTGGTGTGCTGTACCTCCTGCTGCTGTCGCCCTGATTCCCCCTCGGCCCGGCCGCGGGGTCCTCTACGGTGGGCATGTGGTGGAGGAACGAGGCGAACTGCCGGCGGTGCACGAGGCGTGGCTGCCAAGGGAGCACGCGCTGCACCGCCCCCGGCATGGCGGGCGGCAGCTGACCGCACTGCTGTCTGCGCTGGTCTTCTTCGCGACCCCGACCATGCTGTGGGTGCTCGGCGGGCGGCCCGCGGAGATCGAGAACCACGCGCTGGCCGGTTTCCCCGGCATCACCGAGGGCTGGGGCCTGTTCACCGGACTCCCGGAATGGGCCACCGACCAGCTCGTCTTCCGTGCGGCGGCGATCCAGGCCGCCGACGACGTCAGCAGGTCGATCTTCGGCGAACCCGCCCCGCTGGACCAGGGCGGCGCACCGCCCGCCGGGCCGCTTCCCGGCAACACACCCCCGCCCCGGGGGGAACCCGACGGTCCGGTGCCCGGGCCGCCGACCGGCAACCAGCGCGGGCAGCGGCGGGTGATCGAGGGCAACGACGGCTGGCTGTACTACGGCCTGGACGCCGAGGCCAAGTGCTCGCCGATGCGCCCGATCACCCAGACCGTGGACAAACTGAACGAACTGCGCCGGGCGGTGCAGAACTCGGGCAGGCAGTTCATCTTCGTGGTGCCACCGGACAAGACCACGATGGTGCCGCAGCACCTGCCCGAGGAGTACCCGAACAAGGAATGTTCCCAGGAGGTCGCCGCCGACTTCTGGCGGTTGATCACCGGCCGCGGGCGCGCGGTGGACCTTCGTCCCGGCCTGGCCGAGGCGGCGGAACGGATCGGCCAGCCAGCTTACCCGCCGCAGGACACACACTGGCGCGACGAGGGATCGATCGTGCTGGCCCGCCAGCTCGCGGAGCAGGTTCAGCCGGGAATCACCCAACGTTGGACGACCCGGCCGGTCGGCAAGTACACCTCCAACGCGGATCTCCCCGTCATCCTCGGCAGGCAGGACAAGAAGAGCAGCATGCGCTACGAGCTGCGACCGGATGGCCGGGCCGACCGGACCGGACCGTACATCGAGGACATCGACACGCCGGTGCGCCGGTACGCCACCCCGGTGCCCGGCGCGGTGGACAAACCGACCTTAATCTTCGGCGACTCGTTCACCAATGCCTCCTCGAGCTACCTGCCCGCCGCCTTCAACGACCTCACCTTGCTCGCCTATCCGCCGATGGGCGAGCACCTGGACGCGGTCGTGCAGTCCTTCGTCAACGCCGAGGTCATCGTGGTGGAGAGTGTGGAGCGGTCGGTGGCCGGCGGGTGGTTGCCGTACCTGGACAAAGCCTTCATCGAACGGGTGCGGACGGCGATGGCCGCGCGGCCGGTTCGCTGACCTCGGTACGCCCCCTGGCCGCCGCGGCGCGGCGGTGCGCGATCACCCGGCAGACCAGGTAGATGACGAACGAGATCGCGGTGACGAAGAAACTCACCGGGGCACCGGGGGCCAGCGAAAGCACGATCCCGCCGACGGCGGCGACCTCGGCGAACAGCACGGCGAGCAGGGTGGCCCGCCACGGGCTCGCGGTCACCCTGGCCGCGGCCGCCGCCGGGGTGACCATCAGCGCGACCACCAGCAGGGCCCCGACGATCTGCACGCCGAGCGAGGTGGACACCCCCACCAGCACCGCGAACAGCGGGGAGAGCAGGCGCACCGGCACCCCGCGGGCCATCGCGACCCCGGGATCCACGCTGGCGAACAGCAGCGGACGGTAGATCAGCGCGAGCACCAGCAGCACCAGCGCCCCCGCGATCACCAGCAGGGTGAAGTCGGTGGTGTCGATCGCCACGATCTGTCCCACCAGGATGCCCAGCCGGTTCGAGGTGCGCTCCGGCACGTACCACAGCAGCAGCACCCCGACGCCGAGCCCGAAGGACAGGATCACCCCGATCACCGAGTCCCGATCGGACTCCCGGCCGCCGAACACCCCGAACAGCAGCGCGGCCAGCACCGCGCCCACCAGTGCGCCGTACTGCACCCCGACGCCGATCAGCAGCGCGGCCGCGGCCCCGGTGAAGGCCAGCTCGGCGGTGCCGTGCACGGCGAAGGCCATCCGGCGCAACACGATCAGCGGGCCGAGCACGCCCGCGACCAGGCCGAGTACCGCGGCGGCCAGCAGCGCCGTCTGCACGAAGTCCAGGCCGAGCAGCCGCGCGGTCAACTCGAAGTCGAAGAACTTGTCCATCTCGCTCGTTCAGCTCGCCCGTTCAGGATGCGTGTTCGGCCAGGTGCTGCGGCGTGTCCAGATGGTGTGGCTCGTCCTCGCACAGCGCGCTCTGCGCACCGGCGACGTGGATCTGGCCGCCGACCCGGAACACCTCGACCCGGGTGTCGAACAACTCCGACAGCACAGCGGAGTTCATCACCTCGTCCGGGGTACCGATCCGGAAAGCACCGTTCACCAGGTACAGCACTTTGTCCACATAGGACAAGATCGGATTGATCTCGTGCGTGACGAACAGCACTGCCGTGTTCGCCGAGCGCCTGCGCGCGTCGATCAACTCGCTCACCGCACGCTGGTGCGCGATGTCCAGGGACAGCAACGGCTCGTCGCAGAACAGCACCTCGGGGTCGCCGACAAGGGACTGCGCGACCCGCAGCCGCTGCTGCTCCCCACCGGAAAGGGTGCCGACCGGCGCCTTGGCGTAGGACTGCGCGCCGACCGCGGCCAGCGCCTCGGCCACCCGGCGGCGCCTGCGCGCCATACCCAGCAGCCCCGGACCCCAGCGGTGGCCGTCCAGGCCGAGCCCGACCAGATCGCTACCGCGCAGGGCGAGGCCCTCGTCCAGCACCCGCTGCTGCGGGATGTAGCCGATCCGGTGGTTGACCCGCCCTGGCGGCCGGCCCACCAGCCGCACCGCGCCCTCGGTCAGCGGCTGCAGGCCCAGCAGCACCCGCAGCAGGCTGGTCTTGCCGGAACCGTTCGGCCCCAGCACGGCCACGAACTCACCCGGCTCGACCACCAGATCGAGCCCGGACCACAGGGTGCGCGGGCCGAAGGTGAGCCGGGCGCCGGTGACCTCGATGGCCGGCGGGCTCATGACCTGTCCAGCGCCGCGGACAGCGCGGAGACCTGTTCGCCCATCCAGGCAATGTAGTCGGTCTGCCCCTCCGGCAGCGTCTCGGTCACGTCCACCACCGGCACCCCGGCCTCACCCGCGGTGGCCACCACCCGCTCGGTGGCCGGGCTCGCGGTCTGCACGTTGTGCACCACGGCCCGTACCTGCCCACCGGAGACCAGCTTGTTCAGCTGCTCCTGCGCGGCGACCGGCACATCCGTCTCGCTCTCCACCGCCTCGAGGAAGTCCGGCGGGGTCACGTCGGCCAGTCCGGCCGCCTCCAGCAGGTACTCCGCCACCGGTGCGGTGGCGATCACCTCGGCACCCGGCTGCGCGGTGGCGATGCCCTCTACCTGGCCGGACAGCTCGTCCAGCTCGGCCCGGAAGGCGGCGGCATTGCCGGTGAAGGTCTCCCGCTGCTCCGGTTGCAGCTCGCCGAGCTGGGTGGCGACCTGGTCGGCCACCGTGCCCACGGTGGCGAGGTCGTACCAGACGTGCTCGTTCACCCCGGCGTGCCCGTGGCCATGACCGTGCTCTTCATGGCCCTCTTCGTGGCCCGCTTCATGGCCTTCCTCGTGACCTTCCTCGTGGCCGTCGTGCTCCCCGTGGTCCTCCCCGGTCGCCTTGCCGGAGAGATCGAAGGCCACCAGCTTGCGGGTATCCGGCGCCTGCTCCGTCATCTGGGTGAAGAACTCGTCGTACCCGCCACCGTTGTAGAGCACCAGGTCGGCTTCCTGCACATCGGCGGCGTCCTCGGCGGTCGCCTGGTAGGCGTGCGGGTCGGCGGCCGGGTCGTCGATCACCGAGGTGACCGAGACGTGCTCCCCGCCCACCGCGGTGACCACACTGGCCCACACGTTGGTCGAGGCGACCACCGCGATCTTGCCGCCCGTAGCGGAATCGGTGCCGCTCCCGCAGGCGGAAAGTACCAGCGCAAGGGCTGCGATGACGGAGGCGGCGCCGAACGGGCGGCCGGTGCGTCGGGTCGTCATGGGGAACACTCCTGGGCAGTGCGGCTCACAACATGTAGCTAATGGAAACCATTTTCGAGTTCACCTTACCCCATCAGGTGGACCACGCCAGGCCCGCCCGCGACCGGATGCGCGGAATGTGATCAATGCCGGCCATCATCGGGTGCGACTTCTGCAATGAGTTCTGAACCGTTACGGTTTGTTCATGGGCCGGCCTATTCGAACCAGGCGCCAGGCGACACTGGCGTCGCTCGCCGCTGAGCTGGGCGTGTCCAGGACCACCGTGTCGAACGCCTACAACCGGCCCGATCAGCTCTCCCCGGAGCTGCGCCGCCGCGTCCTGGAGACCGCGCGCAGGCTCGGGTACCCGGGCCCGGATCCGGTCGCCAGGTCGCTGCGCACCCGCAAGGCCGGCGCGGTCGGGCTGCTGCTCACCGAGAACCTCTCCTATGCCTTCCGCGATCCTGCCGCCGTCGGTGTGCTGGAGGGGCTCGCGCTGGCCTGTGAGGACGCGGGCGTCGGCCTGCACCTGGTGCCGGCGAGCCCCGGCCGCGAGGAGGTCGCGGCCGTGCACAGGGCCGGGGTGGACGGGTTCGTGGTGTACTCCGTCCCCGACGACGACCCGCACCTGGCCGCGGTGCTGTCCAGGCCGGTGCCGACGGTGATCATCGACCAGCCACGCCTCGACGGGGTCGACCGGGTGGGCCCGGACGACGCCAGCGCCATCACCGGGCTGGCGAACCACCTGGTCGAACTCGGTCACCGGCAGGTCGGCGTGCTGTGCATGCGACTGGCAAGGGACCGCAATGACGGTTTCGTCTCGCGGGAGCGGCAGCGCGATGCGCACTTCCATGTGCAGCGGACCAGGCTGGCCGCGCTCGCCGAGACCTTCGAGGCCGCGGGCGTGGACTGGTCAGGCGTTCCGGTGGTGGAACGGTTCGAGCACACCGTGGACGACGGCGCATCGGCCGCCCGCCAGCTGCTCGATACGCATCCGCAGGTCACCGCGTTGATCTGCACCTCGGACATCCTCGCGCTCGGGGCGCTGGCCGAGGCGGGGCGGCGGGACCTGCGAGTGCCTGCCGACCTCACCGTCACCGGGTTCGACGGCATCGCCGAGGCCACCCGGGCCGGGCTGACCACCGTGCACCAGCCGGTGCTGGAGAAGGGGCGCTCGGCGGGGCAGCTGCTGCTCGCGGCCCAGGACCACGTGAACCCGAGGGTGATCACCCTGCCGACCGAACTGCGCGTCGGCACCACCTCGGCGCCACCGCGAACCGCGGAGGAGTTCTGGTTCGGCCCGTGAGGTTCGCGGCATTCACGTTGCCCGATATGTGGATCAGCGGTCCAATGGATGGTCGAAGCTGACTACCGGAAGGTGGCCATGACCGCGATCGACGAACTGCTCCGCCGCAACGCCGAGTTCGGCAACGCCGTGCCCGGTGACCGCTCGACTCCGCAGCCCTCCCTGCACGTCGCGATCCTGACCTGCATGGACGCCCGGATCAGGGTGTTCGAGATCTTCGGCCTGTTGCAGGGCGAGTCACATGTACTGCGGAACGCGGGGGGTGTGGTCACCGACGACATGGTCCGTTCCCTCGCGCTCAGCCAGCGCAAGCTCGGCACCCGCGAGGTGCTCATCGTGCAGCACACCAGCTGCGGGCTGAACATGGTCACCGAGGACGGCTTCAAGGACGAACTCGAGGAAGCGACCGGGCTGCGTCCGACCTGGGCGGTTGAGGCCTTCCGGGATGTCAACGACAGCGTGCGGCAGTCCGTCGAGCGGGTGCGGCGCAGCCCGTACGTCCCGCACACCGACCTGGTCCGCGGGTTCGTCTACGACGTGCACACCGGGAAACTGACCGAGGCCACCTGAGTCCATCCCTGGCTCACTCTCCTACCCTGGTCCGGTGGCCATCGACCCCGACATCCTGATCGACTGGTTCGCCGAGCAGGGTCGTGACCTGCCATGGCGGCGCCCGGAATGCACCCCGTGGGGCGTGCTGGTCAGCGAGATCATGCTGCAGCAGACCCCGGTCGCGCGGGTGCGGCCGGTATGGGAGGAGTGGCTGGAGCGCTGGCCGCGGCCCTCCGCGCTGGCCACCGCCAGCCAGGGCGAGGTGCTGCGTGCCTGGGGCAAGCTCGGTTACCCGCGCCGCGCGCTGCGGCTGCACGCCGCGGCCGATGCAATCGCCCGCGAGCACGGCGACGTGGTCCCCGCCGACGTGGACACCCTGCTGGCGCTGCCAGGAATCGGCGTCTACACCGCCCGCGCGGTTGCCGTCTTCGGCTACGGCAGGCGGGCGCCGGTGGTGGACACCAACGTCCGGCGGGTGGTGGCCAGGGCGGTGCACGGCGCGGGGGACGCGGGGCCGGCCTCGAACACCAGGGACCTCGCCGATGTGGAAACGCTGCTGCCGGAGCAGGAGGCGCGGGCGGCGAAGTTCTCCGCCGCACTGATGGAGCTGGGCGCGCTGGTCTGCGTGGCCCGCGGCCCCCGCTGCGCCGACTGCCCGCTGCACGCGGACTGCGCCTGGCAGCACGCGGGCAGGCCGGCCTACAACGGCCCGGCCAAGCCGGTGCAGCGCTTCGCGGGCACCGACCGCCAGGTGCGCGGGCTGCTGCTGGACGTGCTGCGCGGCACCGCGGAGCCGGTACCGAAGGAGCGGCTGGACCTGGTCTGGTCCAAGGCGGGTCAGCGGGATCGCTGCCTGGACTCCTTGCTGGTCGACGGGCTGGTTGAGCAGACCCCGGACGGCCGGTTCGCACTACCGGGTGAGTACTGACCATTTCCCGCAGTATTTGGTGAACTGTTGTCCCGAGCCCGTCCGCGGGCTACCGTCCAGGCGTGCATCCCTGCTGACGAGGAAGATCGCCATGGCTGGACGTCCCGGTTTCGACCGCAGGTCCCTGTTCAAGGGCGGGCTGACACTGACCGCCGCCACCGCGCTGGCCGGGCTGGCAGGCCACTCGGCCGCCGCCGCGCGGGCCCGCTACCCGGCACCGCTGATCTACAGCACCGACGACTGGGGAGCCAGGCCGCCGCGCAGGCCGGTCACCGTGGAGAACCACCGGCCGACCTACATCGTGGTGCACCACACCGTGGATCCCGGCAACACCGAGGACTTCTCCAGGGAGCGCGCGTTCTGGATGTCGCGGGCGATCCAGAACTTCCACATGGACACCCGCGGCTGGATCGACAGTGGCCAGCAGTTCACCAACAGCCGGGGCGGCTACCTCACCGAGGGCAGGCATCGCAGCCTGGAGATCCTGCGCGGCGGCACCCGGCATGTGCAGGGCGCCAATGTCGGCGGGCACAACAGCCAGGTCATCGGCATCGAGAACGAGGGACTGTACGTCGATGTGGACGTCCCGCAGGCACTGTGGGACTCGCTGGTGCGGATGGTGGCCTACATGGCCGACCAGTACGGGGTGTCCACCGCGAACATCAAGGGGCACCGGGACTTCAACTCCACCCAGTGCCCCGGTGACGTGCTCTACGCCCGGCTGCCCGAGCTGCGCAGGGCGGTGGCGGGGGAGCTGGACATCCCGGTGCTCGATCCGCCCGAGTGGCCACTGCTCTCGCCCGGCGACACCGGCAGCGCGGTGCTGGTGGCGCAGCACCTGCTGCGCGCCAGGGGCGCCCGTGAGGTGCAGGCGGACGGGGTGTTCGGCCCCGCGACCGCCGCCGCCGTGGACCGGCTGGCCCGCACCGCCGGGGTGGCCCGGCACACCTGCCACGCGGGCGCGCACCTCGGTGAGCAGGGTCTGCTGGGCGCCGACCTCTGGCCGCTGCTGGTCACCACGGCCGCCCCGGGCACCGGCAGCGAGGCCGCCCGCGCCGCCGCCGTACTCACCGGGACCACCGGAACCCGCGTCACCAGCATCCCCGCCCCAGCTTGGAAACCCCTGCTGGCCCGAGTGCTGTGAGTGTCCCGCTCACAGCAGTCAGCGGTGCAGCAGGGTGGAGAGGAAGGCCTCGACGGCGCCGCGGTACTCCTGTGGCGCGTCATCGTGCACGACGTGCCCGGCACCGGCCACGCGCAGGTGCCGGGCGCCGCCAGGGATGCGGGCGGCCAGCTCCGCCTGCTGGCCTGCGGGCATGGCGGTGTTCCCCGCCTCGATCACCAGCGCCGGGCAGCTGACACCCTCCACATAGGACCAGTAATCGCGGCGGCCCCACTCGGCGGCGATCTGGTACAGGTCATCGAGGTCGGCCATCAGGTGATACCCGTCCGGCCGCTCGAGCACGCACTCGGCGAAGTAGTCCCCGGTGCTGCCGAAGAACTCCCGCACATGCGCCAGCGACTGGAACGGCACCGGCCAGGACTCGAAGTACCCGCGCCAGGCTTCGACCGTCCGCCCCCGCTGGTCCGGTGCCATGTCCTCGATCACGATCCCCCGCACCAGCTCCGGACGGGTGGCGGCCAGCACCCAGGCGTGCAGCCCGCCCATGGAGTGCCCGAGCACCACCGCGGGCCCGGCCTCCAGCTCGCCGATCAGCTCGGCGACATCGGCCGCGAACTCCTCGGTCCGCCAGCTGCCGCGCCTGCGCAGCCGCCCGTGCCCGCGGGCGTCCAGCCCGAGCACCCGCCCGTACGCGGTGAGCCAGCGGGCCACCGACCACCAGGTGCGCGCCCGGCCCATCAAGCCGTGCAGCAACACGATCGGCTGACCACTGCCGCCGAACTCAACCACGTCCTCACGCATGTCCACCTAGGCTCCGTCCATGCTCACCGACCGCGTGCGAATCCTGGTGCTGTGCGGTCTGACCTGCACCCTAGTGGCGTGCACCGGCGGCGAGCCCGCGCCGCCGGGCCGCCAGGCGACCGCCCCGACCGCCACCGACCCGGCCCCCGGGGCGGCCGGTGCCGGCGACCCCTACTACCCCGCCGACGGCAACGGTGGCTATGACGCGCTCGGCTACGAGGTCACGGTCCGCTACGAGCCAGGGACCAACCGGCTGCATGGGGACACCGTGCTCAACGCGCGGGCCACCAAGGACCTCAGCCGGTTCAACCTGGACCTGCGCGGGTTCGAAGTGGAGTCGGTACGGGTGAACGACCGGCCGGCCGAGTTCCGCAGGGAAGGCGAGTTCGAGCTGGTGATCAGCCCGCAGCGGGCGCTCGCCGAGGCCGAGACCTTCCGGGTGCGCGTCCGCTACGGCGGCACGCCCCAGTCCGCAGGCGAGGGCCAGCTGGGCGCGAACGGCTGGCAGCGCACCGGCTCGGGCGGCGCGCTCGTGCTCGGCCAGCCGCATTCGGCTGCGTACTGGTACCCGGTCAACGAAACCCCGCGGGACAAGGCCACCTTCCGGCTCGAGGCCACCGTGCCACAGGGCTGGACGGCGGTCTCGATCGGCCGGGAAGCGGGCAGCGAGACGGCGGACGGCTGGACCACCACGACCTGGGCGGAATCGACCCCGGTGGCCAGCTACCTCACCACCCTGGCGATCGGCAGGTTCACCCTGGACCGGCGCACCCTGGCCGACGGCACCCCGGTGCTGGACGCCTATGCCGCGGGCGCCGAGCCGCAGCGCGAGCTCGGCAGGCGCACCGGGGAGATCATCGAGTTCCTCGCCGGCCGGTTCGGGCCGTACCCGCAACGCGCGGCGGGTGGGATCTACCTGGACGAACCGATCGGGTTCTCGCTGGAGACCCAGGGCAGGCCGGTGTACGCGGAATGGGCCGACCTGGAGACCGTGGTGCACGAGCTCGCCCACCAGTGGTACGGCAACTCGGTCTCGGTGCGTTCCTGGTCGGATATCTGCCTGAACGAATGCCTCGCCAGCTACGCGCAGTGGTTGTGGCTGGAGGCCAAGGAGGGCGCGAACCTGGACGCCCGGTTCCGCCGGATCGTCGAGCAGACCAGGAACGACGGCGAGTTCTGGTCGCCGAAGCTGCACGAGATGGGCGCGGGCAACGAGTTCGATGGCGTCTACGACAAGGGTCCACTGGCGATCCACGCGCTGCGCAGGCAGATCGGCGAGGAGTCTTTCGCCAGGGTGCTGCGGGAATGGGCCGCCGAGCACCGGGACGGCAATGCGAGCTGGCCGGAGTTCGAGCGGTTCGTCGCAGGGATCTCCGGCCAGGACCTTGACGAGTTCTTCGCCAACTGGTTCCGCGGCACCGGGATCCCGCGGCCCGAGCACCTGCTTCCCGGAACCTTGAGCGGTTGAGCGGGGATCTCTGTCGTACCCTGACCGCATGGCTGTGGTGAAGATCAACGCGATCGAGGTGCCCGAAGGTGCGGGACCGGAGCTGGAGAAGCGCTTCGCCGCGCGGATGAGCGCGCTGGACGGCGAGCCCGGCTTCCTCGGGTTCGAACTGCTCCGCCCGGTCGCAGGGGAGACCCGCTACTTCGCCTACACCCGCTGGGAGACCGAGGAACACTTCCAGGCCTGGATGGCGGGGTCCGGCAAGGAGGCCCACGGCGGGCACGGCAAGCCGGTGGGAACCGGGTCCGGCCTGCTGGAGTTCGAAGTGGCCGTGCGCAACGAGCCGAAGCAGGCACCGGAAACCTCGTGAACGAGGCCGAACTCGCCCGCGCGGCCGAACTGATCGCGGGTGCCGACGCGCTGCTGGTGTGTGCGGGCGCGGGCATGGGGGTGGACTCCGGCCTGCCGGACTTCCGCGGGGACGAGGGGTTCTGGCGGGCGTACCCGCCCTACGCCCGGCTGGGCATCAGTTTCGTCGAGCTGGCCGACCCGGAGCATTTCGCCTCCGATCCGGAGCTGGCCTGGGGTTTCTACGGGCATCGTCTGGGGTTGTACCGGAAAACCGTGCCGCACCACGGGTTCCAGCTGCTGCGTGAATGGGGCGCGCGTACCACGGGCGGGACCTGGGTTTTCACCTCGAATGTGGATGGTCAGTTCCAGCGGGCAGGGTTTCCCGCGGACCGCGTGGCCGAGGTACACGGGTCCATTCATCATCTGCAGTGCCTGGATCGCTGCCGGGACGAGATCTGGCCGGCAGGGGACGTCGATGTCGAGGTGGACGAGGCGACCATGCGGGCGCGGCATCCGCTGCCTTCCTGCCCGGAGTGCGGCGGCCTCGCCCGGCCGAACATCCTGATGTTCGGTGACTACGACTGGCTCGGGCAACGCAGCCAGCAGCAGCTCGACCGGCTGCAGGAATGGCGGCGGGCGCACCGCGCGGCCGTGGTGCTCGAACTGGGTGCGGGCACCGCGGTACCGACCGTACGCAGGCAGGCCGAACTGGCCAGCGCGGGCACCGGCGCGCTGATCCGGATCAACCCCCGCGAGCCCGAGGTGCGGCACGGGCGCGGCATCGAACTCCCGCTACCCGCGCTGGACGCGCTCTCTCGCATCGCAGAACTGCTGCGTTGATCGGGACGGTGGTCAGGAAACGGGCGGTCGCCGATCGATATCCAGCCGCTCCCGGACGGCCGCATAGGCCGCGGCACGGCGCTGGTCCTTCGGCCGGGGTTCGGCCGGTAGCCTGCGCAACACCTCTTCCGGATCGCAGACCCATACCGGAACCCCGGCCAGTTCGAACCGGGTTGCCCCCGGCCGCAGCTGCGCATAAGTTCCGGTGAGCTCGGGCGGGATATCGAGCAGCCCCAGCCGGGTCACGAACAGGTGATCCAGTCCGCGCACGGTCGGTGGCTCTGGAGTCCATTCCCGACATTCCCGCGCACTCAGCCCGTCGACCCAGCCGGGGAAGCAGGCCGGAATGGCGTCCAGGTCAGCCAGCAGATCGGCCACGCGACGCAGGTTCACCGGTTCGAGTGACGGCACTACGTCGAGATCGTTGGGCTCCACCTCCGCGCCGTACACCGCAAGGACGGTCGAGCCGCTCAGCACCCAATCGACTCCGTGGTCGGCCAGCGCCCGCAATATCGCGGGCAACCTCAGCGGCGGCCGGGCAAACGGATCGCGCACAGTGGCAAGGTTAGCGGTTGCGGCTACTCAGGCAGGCAGTTGCAGCCGCGTGTACACCGCGTCGTGGTCGGTACCGGGCACGTCGAACACCCGGTAGTCCCGTACGGCCAGCCGCTGGTCCGCCAGCACGTGGTCGATGGTCACCGGAGGCGGGAACAGGCCTTCCGGCCAGGTCGGCTCGAGGCCGGAACCGGTCTCCTCCCCCGCGTCCCGGTAGCCGGTGCCGAGCAGGCGGCGGAACGCGGCGTGGTCAAGGGTGGCGTTGAAGTCCCCGGCCAGGATGCGCGCCGCCGCGGCCGGGTCAGCGGCGGGCAGCCCGGCGAGGGCGTCCTGCCAGTCCTGGTAGGAGTACGTCGGCGGCACCGGGTGCACCGCGACCACCTCGACCCGGCTGCCGCCTGGCAGCGTCACCCGCGCGCTGGGCTGGGCCAGCAGCGAGGGCTTCGCCAGGCCCAGTTCCCGCAGCGGATACCGGGACACCAGCCCGGAGCCCGCACCGGAACGCCGCGGCCGCAGCACCCGATGCGGCAGCGACGCGAACAGGCCGGCCTCGGCAAGGTGCGGCACCGCCTCCGGGGTCAGTTCGAGCAGGCTGAGCACATCGACCCGGTGCGTGCGCACCAGCTCGGCCAGCCGCCCGGCATCCGCCTGCCCGTAGTACAGGTTCACCGCGAGCACCCGCAGCGTGGGCCCGGCGGCCACCGGTTGCTCCGCGGGAATCGCCCGCGGCAGCAGCGAAACCAGCAGCCCGATGGCGAGCAGCGACACGACCACGCCGGTCCACCAGCGGCGCAGTAACAACGCGAGCCCGCCGAGCACACATCCGGCGAGCGCAGCGTAGGGCACCAGCGCCAGTGCGGAGGCGGTGTGCCTGCCGCCGTCCACCCCGAGCACGCGGAATCCGGCCAGCATGGCAAGCGGGGAAGCGGCAAGCAGCAAGAGGACCGTCACCACACGTGTTCGCGAGGTGGTCCGCACCGGATCGAGCACCCCGCCAGTCTGCCGGAACCCGGGCCACCAGCGAGCTGCCAGCACGCTGTGCGGTCGATGCCAGCGCGCGGGCGCAGGCTCGGCGGCAGACAGGAGGGACTACCCATGACGAACGCGATCCGGGCCGAGGGCCTGGTGAAGAGATTCGGTGAGACCACGGCACTGGCCGGGGTGGATCTCGAGGTGCCGACCGGCAAGGTGGTCGGCGTGCTGGGGCCGAACGGGGCTGGCAAGACCACCGCGGTCCGGATTCTGGCCACCTTGCTGCGGGCGGACGCCGGCCGGGCCTGGGTGGGCGGTTACGAGGTGCGGCGCGACCCGGTCAGTGTCCGCGGCCTGATCGGGCTGACCGGGCAGTACGCCTCGGTGGACGAGGACCTGACCGGCGCGGAGAACCTGCGGCTGCTGGCCAGGCTGCTGGACTTCTCCCGGGCAGGGGCCAGGGCCCGCGCCGCCGAACTGCTGGACCGGTTCGAGCTGACCGATGCGGGTTCCCGGCCGGTGCGCACCTACTCCGGCGGCATGCGGCGCCGGATCGACCTCGCGGCCAGCCTGGTCGGCAGGCCGCGGGTGCTCTGCCTGGACGAGCCGACGACCGGGCTGGACCCGCATGCCCGCAACGAGGTGTGGAACGTGGTCCGGCGACTGGTCGATGACGGCGTCACGGTGCTGCTGACCACGCAGTACCTCGAGGAGGCCGACCAGCTCGCCGACCGGATCACCGTCTTCGACCACGGCCGGGTGGTCGCCGACGGCAGGCCGGACGAACTGAAGCGCCGCGTGGGTGGGCAGACCCTGCAGGTGCGGCCGTCCGTGCGTGGCGATCTGGAGATGGTGGAACGGATCGTCGCCGAGCTGACCGGGGCACCGCCCGCAAGGGACGTCGAGGCGGGCCTGCTCACCGCGCCGGTTGACAACCCGGCGCTGCTGTCCGCGCTGGTACGGCGGCTGGACGAGGCCGGCATCACCGCAGACGAGCTGGGGCTGCGGCTGCCCAGCCTGGACGAGGTGTTCCTCGCGCTGACCGGATCCCGCGCCGAGTCCGCGCGGGCCGATCTGGAAGGGAGCATGGCATGAGCACCCTGGCGGCGACGGCGGGCGCGCCGCCGGCGCGTATCGGCCCGGCGCGGTCCCTGCGGCACGGCATCTCGCTGGCCTGGCGGGGTACCGTCAAGATCAAGAAGAACCCGGAGCAGCTGCTCGACGTCACCCTGCAGCCGATCCTGTTCCTGGTGATGTTCGTGTACCTGTTCGGCGGCGCGATCTCCGGCAGCACGGACACCTACATGCAGTTCCTTGTGCCCGGCCTGATGGTGCAGAACGCCCTGTTCGCAAGCCTTTCCGCGGGGGTGTCCCTGAACACCGACGTGAACAAGGGGGTGTTCGACCGCTTCCGCAGTATGCCGATCGCCCGCTCGGCCCCGCTGGTCGGTGCGGTGCTCTCCGATGTGCTGCGGTATCTGGTCGGCCTCGCGGTACTGCTCGGTTTCGCGGCCATCCTCGGCTTCCGGATCCAGACCGATCCGGTGTCCACGGTGGTCGCCGCAGCGCTGGTGGTCCTGTTCGGACTGAGCTTCTGCTGGATCGCCGTATTCGTCGGCATGCTGGTCAAGCAGACCGCGGCGGTGCAGGGGGTGATGGTCGCGCTGGTGATGCCGATCACCTTCGGCAGCAACGTGTTCGTCATGCCGGAGACCATGCCGGGCTGGTTGCAGGCCTGGGCCGAGGTGAGCCCGGTCAGCCTGGCGGCCGACACCATGCGCGGGCTGGTGGACGGCGGAGCGGTGGCGGGCCCGCTGCTGGGCATGGTGGCCTGGATGGCCGGGATCGTGGCGGTGTTCTTCCCGCTGGCGATGTGGGCCTACCGCAGGCGGGTCAGCTGATCAAAGCCCGAACTCGGTGCGCAGCAGAGTCGTGGCGTCCGCGGTGGACAGGCGGGCGCCACGCTCGTAGGCGGCGGTGTATCCCGCCTCGCCGAGCTCGGCCACCAGCTCGGTGCCCAGGCGGCGCAGCCGTGGGTTGCCCCGGTCGAAGGCGCCACGGATGGCCGCGCTGACGCCGAGCATGGTGGCGGCCCGCTCGGCCTTGCCCTCCAGGGCACATACGCAGGCCAGTGTCTCGGCGCCGTTGGCGGCACTGGGCAGGTCTCCCCTGCCCAGTGCGGAGCCGAACAACTCCGCCAGCTTCGCGCGTGCGGTCGCCGGATCCCGCTCGGCGACCGCGACCTGCGCCTCGGAATGGTGCACCCACTCCAGGCCAAGCTCCTTGACGAAGTAGTTCTCGTCCAGGCTGCGGGACAGTTGCCCTAGCAGGAGCCTGGCCTGCGCGAGATCGCCGGAGTCCACCGACAGCTCGATCTTGTGCAGCAGCAGCATCAGTTTCAGCTGCTGGTTGTCGCCTGCCTGCGCGGCCCGCTCGGCCTCCCGCATGTCCTTCCAGGCACCGTCCAGATCACCGGACCGCATCCGCTCCAGTGCCAGCTGCATGGTGTACTGCCACGCCTCGTCCTCGGCATACAGTTCCCGGACCAGCGCCACGCCCCGCTGGTAGGCCTCGATGGCTCCGGTGTGGTCCCCGGCGAGGGAGCGTGCCCTGCCGAGCATGTGCAGGGTCATCGAGGCGCCGCCCTTGTCCCCCACCGCCTCGAACCCGGCCAGCGCCGCCCGCTGGGCGCGCTCGGCTCCGGCCTGGTCACCGCGATGGGCCAGCAGGAACCCCTGTGCCCAATGCGCGGCGGCGACCTGCCATGGGTCCGAACTGGACAGTCCCCGGTTCACCTCACGATCGGCAGCCGCCACGTCCCCGGTGACGAAGGCCGCCATCGGCAGCATGACGACCAGGAAGGCATAACGCTCGAAGGCCCCGGTGCGCTCGCATTCGGCCAGCAACGGGGACAGGTCGATGTCCGGGTCGAGCCCTGGCACGATGGCGGCGAGGTGGTGCAGCACCCGGAAGGCCGCGCGGGCATGGTCCGGGATCAGGTCGCTCAGCCGCGCCAGTTCGGCGCCGTAGGTCCCGAGTTGCCGGTAGGAGCCCTGCATCACCCAGTGCCAGACCAGCGCGGCGGCCAGCCGGTAGGCGAGCTCGCCATCCTCGTTGTCCACCGCCCAGCGCAGCGCGGTGAGCAGGTTGTCGTGCTCCGCACGCAGCGTGCCGATCGCCTCCAGCTGCCGGGTGTCCCGCAGCTTCGGGTCGGCGTCCTCGGCAAGGGCGAGGAAGTACCAGGCGAACCGGCGGGCGAGCGCGCCGGTCTCGCCGACCTCGGCCAGCCGCTCCGCCCCGTAGACCCGCAGCGTCTCCAGCATCCGGTACCGAGGCTCACCCGACTCCGAACCGGAAGCCTCCACAATGGACTTCTCGACCAGGGAACCGAGCACGTACGGCACGTCCTCCTCGGCGAGCCGCTCGTCCGCGCACACCCCCTGCACCGCGGAAAGGCTCGCCCCGCCGGAGAACATGGACAGCCGCGCTCCCAGCAGCCGCTCCCGCTCGTCCAGCAGGTCCCAGCTCCATTCGATCACCGCGCGCAGGGTGCGCTGCCGCGGTAGCGCCGCCCTGCTGCCGGAGGTGAGCAGCCGGAACCGGTCGTCGAGGCGGTCGGCCACCTGCGCCGCGGTCATCGAGCGCAGCCGGGCGGCGGCCAGCTCCAGCGCCAGCGGCATGCCGTCCAGCCTGCGGCAGATCTCCGCCACCGCTTCGGGGGCTTCGGCCAGCTCGAACCGGGGCCGCACCGCGTGGGCCCGGTCGACGAACAGCTGGACCGCACCGTAGCCGGCCACCTCGGCGGCATCGCCGCGCTCCGGCGGCACCTCCAGCGGGCTGACCGGGTACAACGTCTCGCCGGTGATGGCAAGCGGCTCCCTGCTGGTGGCCAGGATCCGCGTGCCGTCGCAGCGGCCGAGCAAATCGTGCACGAACAGCGCGACGGCCTCGACAAGGTGCTCGCAGTTGTCCAGCACCAGCAGGGACGGCCCGAGGCCGAGCGTCTCCGCGATACGCGCCACCTGGTCCGGCGCGGTCAGCGAGGTGGTGTCCAGCGTCCTGGCCTCGGTCTGACCGAACGCGCCGAGCACGGCCGCGGGCACCGCCTCGCCGTCCCGGACGCCGGCGAGCGAGACGAACCACACCCGCCCCTGCCGGTGCGCCGGATGCCGCGCGGCGACCTCGGTGGCGAGCCTGGTCTTGCCGCAGCCACCCGGTCCGATCAAGGTCAGCAGGCGCGAGTCCGCCAGGCAGGCGGCCACCTGCGCCAGATCGTCCTCCCGCGCGACGAAGCTGGTCAGCCGGGCCGGCAGGTGATCGGTGGCGGGTCGCGCCGGTGCGCTCGGCGCGGTGAGCTCGCCGCGCAGCACGGCGAGGTGGGTCTCGGCCAGTTCGGCCGAGGGGTCCATACCCAGCTCCTCGGCCAGCGCCGCCCGGATGCGCTCGTAGCCTGCCAGCGCCTCGGACCGCCGCCCGGCCTGGGCCAGGGCCCGCACATACAGCGCGGCCAGTCGTTCGCGCAGCGGATGCTCGGCGACCGCGTCGCCGAGATCGGCCAGTACCTCGGCCTGCCTGCCCTGGTGCAACCGGGCTTCGAACAGGTCCTCCTGCGCGCCCAGCCGGAGCTCGGCCAGCCGGGCAGCGGGTCCCTGGACGAAAGTGGCTTCGGTGAGGTCGGCGAAGGGCGGCCCGGTCCACAGCTCCAGGGCCTCGCCCAGCAGCCGGTCGGCCCGGGCGTGCTCACCGGCCGTCAGCGCCCGCCGCCCGCGGGCGGCCAGGGTGTCGAACCGGTGGGTGTCCAGGTCCTCCGGCCCGATCCGGAGCAGGTAGCCGCCGCCACCCACGTCCAGCTCGGCGTGCCCGGCCAGGGCCTTGCGCAGCCGGGACACCAGGGACTGCAAGGCGTTCGCAGGGTCGGCGGGTGGCTCGGCTCCCCACAGGTCCGCGACCAGCACGGCGGAGGACACCGGGCGGGGCGCCTCCAGTGCGAGGCGGGCGAGCAGCAGGCGCAGCCGGAGGCCGCCGAGGGCGATCGGGACGCCGTCGGCGGTGTGGACCCGCAGCGGGCCGAGCATGGCTACACGCACCCCACCACAATTCCAGATAGCCCTGAACGTGCCGATCGAGACGTCAGGCGTTGCGAACGGCACTATTGAGACATCTGACGTCCGGAAAGCCACGTTCAGGGCACTGCGAGCATGCGAAGGCGCCCACCGGCGAACCGGTGGGCGCCTCGCGTGTGCTGTTCTGCTCGTTACTCTTGCTCGGTCTCGCTGCCGCCGTTGTTGTCCTCGCCGCTGCTGGCGCCGACACCGACCGGCGGGGTGTCCGGGACCGGGGTGGGCTTGGCCTCACCGCGGAAGGTGAAGTAGGCCGTGTCGTCCTTGGTGGACTCGCCGTCCCAGCCCTCGACATCGCAGACGATGATCTGCCCCGGCTCGACCTCGCCGAACAGGATCTTCTCCGACAGCTGGTCCTCGACCTCGCGCTGGATGGTCCGGCGCAGCGGCCGGGCGCCCAGCACCGGGTCGAACCCGCGGCGGGCCAGCAGCTTCTTGGCCTTGTCGGTCAGCTCCAGGACCATGTCCTTGGCCTTGAGCTGGGTCTCGACCCTGGTGACCATCAGGTCCACCATGTCGATGATCTGCTGCTCGGTCAGCTGGTGGAAGACGATGATGTCATCGATCCGGTTCAGGAACTCCGGCCGGAAGTGCTTCTTCATCTCCTCGTTGACCTTCTGCTTCATCTTCTCGTAGCGGGCGACGCCCTCACTACCGGAAGAGAAGCCGAGGCTCACGGACTTGGAGATGTCCTGCGTCCCGAGGTTGGAGGTGAAGATCAGCACCGTGTTCTTGAAGTCGACCGTGCGGCCCTGCCCGTCGGTGAGCCTGCCGTCCTCGAGGACCTGCAACAGGGTGTTGTAGATCTCCTGGTGCGCCTTCTCGATCTCGTCGAACAGCACCACCGAGAACGGCTTGCGCCGCACCTTCTCGGTCAGCTGGCCACCCTCCTCGTAGCCGACGTAGCCCGGGGGCGCGCCGAACAGCCGGGAGGCGGTGTAGCGGTCGTGGAACTCGCCCATGTCGATCTGGATGAGCGCGTCGTCCTCGCCGAACAGGAAGTTCGCCAGCGCCTTGGACAGCTCCGTCTTCCCCACACCGGACGGCCCGGCGAAGATGAACGAGCCCGAGGGCCGCTTCGGGTCCTTCAGGCCGGCACGGGTACGGCGGATGGCCTGGGAGACCGACTTGACGGCATCGTCCTGACCGATGATCCGCTTGTGCAGCTCGTCCTCCATCCGGAGCAGGCGAGTGGTCTCCTCCTCGGTGAGCTTGAACACCGGGATCCCGGTCCAGTTGGCCAGCACCTCGGCGATCTGCTCGTCGTCGACCTCGGCGACCACGTCCAGGTCGCCGTCCTTCCACTGCTTCTCCCGCTCGGACTTCTGGCCGAGCAGGGTCTTCTCCTCGTCCCGCAGGCGGGCGGCCCGCTCGAAGTCCTGCGCGTCGATCGCGGACTCCTTGTCCCGGCGCACGTCGGCGATCTTCTCGTCGAACTCGCGCAGGTCCGGTGGCGCGGTCATCCGGCGGATCCGCATCCTGGCGCCCGCCTCGTCGATCAGGTCGATCGCCTTGTCCGGCAGGAACCGGTCGTTGATGTAGCGGTCGGCAAGGGTCGCGGCGGAGACCAGGGCACCGTCGGTGATGGACACCCTGTGGTGCGCCTCGTAGCGGTCCCGCAGGCCCTTCAGGATCTCGATGGTGTGCTCCAGCGAGGGCTCACCGACCTGGATCGGCTGGAACCGGCGCTCCAGCGCGGCGTCCTTCTCGATGTACTTGCGGTACTCCTCGAGCGTGGTCGCCCCGATCGTCTGCAGTTCGCCCCTGGCCAGCATCGGCTTCAGGATCGAGGCCGCGTCGATCGCACCCTCGGCGGCACCCGCACCGACCAGCGTGTGTAGCTCGTCGATGAACAGGATGATGTCCCCGCGGGTCTTGATCTCCTTGAGCACCTTCTTCAGGCGTTCCTCGAAGTCACCGCGGTAGCGCGAGCCCGCCACCAGGGAACCCAGGTCGAGGGTGTAGAGCTGCTTGTCCTTCAGCGTCTCCGGCACCTCGCCCTTGACGATGTTCTGGGCAAGGCCCTCCACCACGGCGGTCTTACCGACGCCGGGCTCGCCGATGAGGACCGGGTTGTTCTTCGTCCGGCGGGACAGCACCTGCATGACCCGCTCGATCTCCTTGCTGCGCCCGATGACCGGGTCGAGCTTGCCCTCCCGCGCCGAGGCGGTGAGGTTGCGGCCGAACTGGTCCAGCACCAGCGAGGAGGACGGGGTGCCCTCGCCGCGGCCGCCGCCGGCCTCGGCCGGCTCCTTGCCCTGGTAGCCGGACAGTAGCTGCAGCACCTGCTGGCGTACCCGGTTCAGGTCCGCGCCCAGCTTGACCAGCACCTGCGCGGCCACGCCCTCACCCTCGCGGATGAGGCCGAGCAGGATGTGTTCGGTGCCGATGTAGTTGTGGCCGAGCTGCAGTGCCTCCCGCAGGGACAGCTCGAGCACCTTCTTCGCGCGCGGCGTGAACGGGATGTGCCCGCTCGGCGCCTGCTGGCCCTGACCAATGATTTCCTCGACCTGCTGGCGCACGCCCTCGAGGGCGATACCCAGCGACTCCAGCGCCTTCGCGGCGACACCCTCACCCTCGTGGATCAAACCCAGCAGGATGTGCTCGGTGCCGATGTAATTGTGGTTGAGCATCCTGGCCTCTTCCTGGGCCAGCACAACCACCCGCCTCGCGCGGTCGGTGAACCTCTCGAACATTCCCACTCCCTCGACTGCTGCGTCGGCGGCCCGATCTCACCGTGCTCGTCGAAGTCGGACCCTACGGCCTATGTCCGACCATCGAGACCGACACCCACGATGAGTTCAGCACCGTAAGACCACTGTAGTAGCCAAGCGAGCACGTCGGCGTACCACTGGGGGCCGAATCCGCTCCTGGCCACCCCGCGGTGGCACCACCGCCCGCCTCGCCGTCACGTGCTTTTTCGCTGGCCGTTGACGCCTTGCACAACGAGCAGGACCAGGCCGGGATTCCGGTACTGCCACGCTGTCCGCTGACCGCGAACACCACGGCGTCCGGGAGTTCGCACGATCGGGTACCCGGCTGGCTAATCCACCGACTCCATGTAAGGTAAGGCAGACCTAATCACCTGGATGGGGCAGGGAGGTGCTGCTTGCGGGTACAACAGGCCGTTCGTGATGCTCGCCACACCGAGCAGGCGCTTCCGGGGCGCGGCGGCCTCGCCGACTCGCTGCGCCGGGTGGCCGGGTTGCAGGCGCGGGCCGAACTCAGCGTGGGCCTGCCCGCGCACGGGGCCTGGCGCCCCTGCCATGACCTGCTGGAGTCGCCGTACCTGTTCACCCGGTGGCGCGCGGACCTCGCGACCTGGCTGACCACCCGGCACGGCACCGCGCCCGCACGGACCACCGCCAGCTATATCGCCTCCTGGTACCTGCGGGTACCCGCCTACGTCGGCGCGCTGCTGCTGCACCACGAGCGGCGGGTGCCCGCCCTGCGGCCCGAGGAGCTCGCCCTGCGGATCGCCGCCGAGGGCAGGCCGAACCCGGACGGCATCGCCGTGCTCGGCGAGTCCTTCTACTGCCTGCCGTCCGACCCCGGTTCGGCGCTACCGGAGGCGACCGTGGTGGCCGACGACCGCGCCCTCGCCGCCGTGCTGCGGGCCCGCTACACCGCGCACGCAGCCCGGTTCGTGCAGGCCTACCGGGAGGTCAGCCCGCTTGGCGCGCGCACGTTGTGGGCGGCCGCGACGGACGCGCTGGACAGTTGCCTGTGGTGGGCGGGCCGTGACGGTGGCGACGAGGGCGCCGGGGTGGCGGACGCCGCGCTGGTGCTCGAGTCCCGCTTCGCACCGCTGACCTCGGCCTCCACGCTGTGCACAGGGACGTCCGCGGAGGGCTCGCTCGGCTGGACCCGGCGCAGGGAGAGTTGCTGCTTCTCCTACCTGCTTCCTGGGCAGCACGAATGCGCGGGCTGTCCCAGGGTGCGCCGGGTGGCGGGCAGTTAGCGGGCACCGGCTCAGGGACGCCAGCCGGGGTCCCTGCCGGCGAGGCCGAGCGTGCGCTCCAGCGCGGAGGCGTCCGGGGCGACCTCGACCGGCTCGCCGAACACACCGTACTCCCGGCCCTGTTCGGCCATCCCGCCCACGGCGGCGAGCGCGGCCTCGGCGACATCCGGGCGGCACCGGAACGGCTGCCCGGTCGCCACGGCGAGGTCCCAGCCGTGCACCACCAGCTCGCACAGCACCATCGAGCCGACCATCGACGCAGGCAACGGGGTACTCATCTGGGTCATACCCCGCCAGGCAGCCGGGTCACCGAGCGCATCGGCGAGTTCGTCGGCGAATCCGGTGAGCCGGTCCGGCCAGTCGCCGGTCACCAGGTCCGCGACCTCCTCACCGCCGTCCGCCGGTGGGGCAGGCAGCCCGCGCGCGGCCGCACTCAGCCGGGGCGCCCAGTACAACAGGTGATTGAGCAGGCCGCGCAGGTCGTACTGCGCGCAGGGGGTCGGCGCGGCCAGCCGCCCGGCCGGTACCCCGGGTACCACCGCACGGAAGGCGTCGGCCGCGCCGCTCATCGCGGATGCGAACTCAGGCATGCCCCTATCCCGCCACGGCGCCGCAGGAAAGTCTTGAAGAAAAGCGTCAGTGCCCGGACCTACCCTGGTTTCGTGGCAGGTCACCGGGTTCCGCAGGGCATACTGCGGGAGCGCGCGGCTGGCGAGCGGTTCGAGCTCAGCAGGCACGAGCCTGCCCCCTCGCTGCGCCCGTTCGTGGAGTACTACTGGGTCGTACGCTGGGACCTGCGCGGCAGGCCGCCGTACCGGCAGTGGGTGCTGCCGAATCTCGCGGTACACGCCGCGTTCAGCCGGAACGCCTCCGGAGTCTTCGGGCCGCGCACGACGAGCTTCGACTACCTGCTACGGGGCAGGGACCAGGTTCTCGGTGTGCGGTTCCGGCCGGGTTCGTTCCGGCCGTTCCTCGGCAGGCCGGTCTCCACCCTTGCGGACACCTCGGTCCGGCTCACCGAGATACTCGGGCCGGCCGCGGAAGGTACCGAGGAGGCCATCCTGGCGGCCGATGACACCACCGAGATGGCCGCACTCGCCGACGCACTGCTGGCGGCCAGTGTGCCCGCACTCACCCCGGCGGACCGGCGCGCCATCGGCCTGGTCGAGATGATCGCCGCGGACCCGGCGATCACCAGGGTGGACCGGCTGGGCGAAGCGGCAGGGCTTTCGATCCGCAGCCTCCAGCGGATCTTCGACAAGCACATCGGCATTGGTCCGAAGCGGGCTATTCGGGTCTACCGGCTGAACGACGCGGCACAACGAATCGGCGGTACCGAGGACACCGGGGCAATCGATTACGCGGAACTGGCCGCGGAACTGGGCTACAGCGACCAGGCGCACTTCACCCGGGATTTCACCGCCGCGGTCGGCACCCCACCCGCCGCCTACGGCCGGGAGTGAGTCAGCCCATCAGGATTTTCGATGTGTTCCAGCCGATGTTCCGGGCCGCGAGGATTCCCGGCGGCCCGGAACACGGTCGGGGCCGCCTCAGTTCTTCTTGTGGTACGCCTCCACGACCTCGGACGGGATACGCCCGCGGTCGGAGACCTGAAAACCATTCTTGCGGGCCCAGGCACGAATCGCCTGGTTCTGCTCCCGGTCGACCGAAGCGGGCCTGGCCGCGGCCACCTTCGCGGAGGCCTTGGTGCCGGTACGCTTGCGGCCACCGGCCCGCCGTGCATGCTCGACGTACTGCGCCAGCGCGTCCCGCAGTTCCTCGGCATTCTCCGATGACAAATCGATCTGGTAGCTCACGCCGTCGAGACCGAACTCAACGGTCTCCTCGGCCTCGGAACCATCCAGATCGTCCACCAGTGAGACGAGCACCTTCTGCGCCATCTGTTTCCTCCTGTTTGCGCTGGCGATTGATCGCAGCAGGTACCCACACGCTCCACGCGACCTAGCCAGAAGCCTTCAACTACGACATTAATACCCGTTGAAGCGACTAAACGCAAATCACGTTTGGATTAGGTGTCGGTGACTCAACCGGCTTGTCAGCCTTACGGGTTACGCCCGGGTCTCCTTGGCTATTCCGGCCGGACCAGCGGGAACAGGATCGTCTCGCGGATACCGAGACCGGTGAGCGCCATCAGCAACCGATCGATGCCCATTCCGACGCCCCCACTGGGGGGCATTCCGTACTCGAGGGCCCGCAGGAAATCCTCATCCAGCCGCATGGCCTCGCTATCCCCTTGCGCGCCCAGCCGGGCCTGCTCGGTCAACCGTTGCCGCTCCGCGACCGGATCCACCAGTTCCGAGTAGCCGGTGGCGAGCTCGAATCCGCGCACGTAGAGGTCCCACTTCTCGGCAATGCCCGGCTGGCTGCGGTGCTGCCTGGTCAGCGGAGAAGTCTCCAACGGAAAATCACGGACGAATGTGGGAGCATGCAAGTGGTCGCCCACGAGGTGTTCCCACAGTTCTTCGACCAGCTTGCCATGACCGAGTTTCGGATCGGTCTCGAGACCATGGGCATCGGCGAACGAACGCAACTTCTCCGCCGAGGTGTCGGGAGTCACCTCGGCACCGAGCGCATCAGATAGCGAGCCGTACATCGTCAGACTCGTCCAATCGCCGGACAGGTCATAGGAAGACCCGTCAGAAAGGGTCACCACCTGCGTACCGAACGCAGCTTCGGCCGCCTCCTGTACCAACTCCCGGGTCAATGCCGCCATGCCATCGTAGGAACTGTACGCCTGGTAGTACTCCAGCATGGCGAACTCGGGCGAATGTGAGGAGTCACTGCCCTCGTTGCGGAAGTTTCGGTTGATCTCGAACACCTTCTCGATACCGCCGACCACACAGCGCTTGAGGTACAACTCGGGGGCGATACGCAGGTAGAGATCGAGGTCGAAGGCGTTGGAATGCGTGACGAACGGCCGGGCGGCTGCCCCGCCCGGCATCGTCTGCAGCATCGGGGTCTCCACCTCGGTGAAACCCCGCCGGTGGAACGAATCCCGCAGCGCACGCAGCACGGTGGACCGGGTCCGCACCACATCCCGTGCCTTGGGCCGCAGCAGCAGATCGACGTAGCGCTGGCGGATCCGGGTCTCCTCGGCCAGGTCCTTGTGCGCCACCGGCAGCGGGCGAATCGCCTTGGAGGTCAGCCGCCAGCTGTCCGCGAGGACCGAGAGTTCCCCGCGCTTGGAGGTGATCACCTCACCCTGCACGAACACGTGGTCGCCGAGATCGACATCGGACTTCCACGCTGCCAGCGCGTCCCCGCCGACCTGCGCCAGGCTGAGCATGGCCTGCAGCTCGGTGCCATCCCCCTCGCGCAGGGTCGCGAAGCACAGTTTCCCGGTGTTGCGCATGAACATCACCCGGCCGGTCACGCCGACCCTGCTACCGGTCGCGGTGTCCGCGGGCAGCTCCGAATGTGCCTGCCGCACCTCGGCCAGCGTGTGCGTCCGCGCGACCTCGACCGGGTAGGGATCGATCCCCTCGGCCAGGATCCGATCACGCTTTTCCCGACGCACGCGCATCTGTTCGGGCAGGTCGTCGTCCATGTTCGCGCGCTCAGGGGGCTGCGCGGCCGGGTTGTCGGTCATGGTCACATAGCGTACGAACCCGGCTGGACGCCACGCGAACCGGATCTGCCGGTGCGGCAGCCCGGCACGAGGGCACGGCGGCGGGCTAGGTTTGTCCCCGTGAGCGACACCACTCCGGACGCGGAGTTGAAAGCACTTCGGGCCGGTTCGTTCGGTCGGCGGGCGAGCGCGTACGCCCGGCATCGGCCGGACTATCCGTGGGCCGCCGTCGAATGGGGTTTGGCGGAAATCGCGCATCCGCCGCGAGAAATACTGGATCTGGCCGCCGGTACCGGAAAACTGACGGCCACCCTGTTACACACCGGCGCGGAGGTCACCGCGGTGGAGCCGGACGCGGAAATGCTCGCCCAGTTACGCGTGGCACTGCCAGCCGTACCGGCGCTGGCGGGCAGGGCCGAGGACATCCCGCTGCCGGACGCCTGCGTGGACGCGGTGTTCGCAGGGCAGGCGCTGCACTGGTTCGACCTCGAGGTCGCGCTGACCGAGATCGGCAGGGTGCTGCGGCCGGGTGGCGTGCTGGTCGCGTTGTGGAACCACGAGGACCATGCCATCGGCTGGGTCGCCGAATTCAGCGCGCTGACCAGGACGGGGGCGAGCCGGGACTGGCGCGATCCGGTGGCGCTGCCCGAGTATCCGGCCTTCCGGCCCGCCGAGCAGGCGTTCTTCCCGCACGCGCAACGGCGTACCGCGGACACCCTGCTGGAGACGATCGCGACGCACTCGCACCTGCTGGTCGCCACGGAGGAGGAGCGGACCCGGAAACTGCGCGCGGCACGGGAGTTCCTCGCCGCCCGCCCGGAGACCGCCACCGGCGAGTTCGACCTCCCCCTGGTCACCACCGCCCTCCGGGCGAGACGAGCGTGCTAGCTTGGGGGTGGCGGCGCGGCCGCCCCGGACGAGTGCGTCGTACCCGGCATCGACAAGACGACGCGACATCGAATGAATGTCCGTTCCGATGATCGCGGAGGCCGGGAAATGTCGTGGATCGTGCTTGTCGTCTCGGGAGTGCTGGAAACCGTGTGGGCCGCGGCGCTCGGCGCATCGAAGGGCTTCAGCAAGCTCGGGCCCAGCCTGTTGTTCCTGCTCGCCCTCGCACTGAGCATGGGCGGCCTCGCCTACGCGATGCGGGACATCCCGGTCGGTACGGCATACGTGGTGTGGGTCGGCATCGGCGCGGTCGGCGCCGCGGCCTGGGGCATGCTCGCGCTGGGCGACCCGGTGTCCACCGGCCGGATCCTCTGCCTGGTGCTGATCGTCGCGGGGGTGCTCGGACTGAAACTGCTACCGGCCGGGACCGGCTGAGGCTCAGTCCCTGGTGTTGCGCTCGTAGGCAAGGCGCAGGCCGAGCAGCGTGAGGTCGGGCACATGCTCGGTGATGGTCTCCGACTCGGCGAGCACCAGCGGCGCCAGCCCGCCGGTGGCGATCACCGCCACCGGTTCCCGGCCGCCGGGGGCCAGTTCGCGCACGATCCGCCGCACCAGGCCGTCCACCTGGCCCGCGAAGCCGAACAGGATCCCGGACTGCAGGCAGGTCACCGTGTTCTTGCCGATGACCGAACGCGGTGGAACCAGCTCCACCTTGCGCAACGCCGCGGCCCGCGCGGCCAGCGCGTCCACCGAGATCTCGATCCCCGGGGCGAAAGCCCCGCCGAGGAACTCCCCGCGGGCCGAGATCGCATCCACGTTGGTCGAGGTTCCGAAGTCCACCACCACGCAGGCGGTGTCGTGCAGATGGTGCGCGGCAAGGGTGTTCACCAGCCGGTCCCCGCCGACCTCCTTGGGGTTGTCCACCAGCAACGGCACGCCGGTGCGCACCCCTGGCTCGACCACGACCCGCGGCACCCGCGGGTAGTACCGGTCCAGCATCACCCGCAGTTCCCGCAGTACCGCTGGCACGGTGGACAGTGCGCTGATCCCGGTCACCGCGTCGGCATGCTCGCCGAGCAGGCCGCGCATGGTCAGCGCGAGCTCGTCGGAGGTGATCCGGGCGTCGGTACGCATCCGCCAGTCCCGGACGAGCTCGGCGGTGTCCCCGCGGCCCTGGTACAGGCCGAGCACGATATTGGTGTTCCCGACGTCGATGGCGAGCAGCACGAACGTCGCCCGCTACCCGTCGGCGTGCAGCAGGGCGTCCAGCCGTGCCGCATCCGAGGTCTCGGCAACCGGGAAGGTCAGCGGCTCACCAACGGGCCGGTCGACGATCGGCAGGGCACCGCTGACCAGACCGGAACCTTCCGGGGCGTGCGCCGCGTCACTGCCGGACTCGACGATCCGGTTCTGCTCGTCCACGAACACGATCCGCGGCTGGTAGGTGGCGGCCTCCGCGGAGTCCATCTGGCCGTAGGCGATCAGGATCACCAGGTCGCCGGGGTGCACCAGATGCGCGGCGGCGCCGTTGATGCCAAGCACCCCGCTGTCCCGCTCGCCGGTGATCACGTAGGTCTCCAGCCGCGCGCCATTGGTGATGTCCACGATGGAAACCAGTTCGCCCGGCAGCAGGTCGGCCGCCTCCATCAGGGTCTCGTCCACCGTGACCGAGCCCACATAGTGCAGATCCGCCTGGGTGACCGTCGCTCTGTGGATCTTCGACTTCAGCATGGTGCGGTACATCGGACTCTCCTAAACCCCTGCGTCCTCTGTGGACGGCTCCTGCACCCCATACTCGGCCGCGCTGCCGAGCAACACCGGAACGTTGTCGATCAACCGGGTATTCCCGACCCTGGCGGCGATCAACAGGCGTGCCTCCCCATCGACGGGCGCGGTACCCAGTTCGGTTCCCCGTAGTTCCAGGTAATCCACGGCGACCTCCGGCCGGGCGGCCAGTACCTGCCGCGCCGCCTCGATCGCGGCCGTCGCGCCGCGCCCGCCGCTGTGCGCGCCCGCGGTCAGCGCGGCGGAAATGGCCACGGCTGACTCCCGCTGTGCGGTGTCGAGGTACACATTGCGCGAGGACAGCGCGAGGCCGTCCCGCTCCCGCACGGTCGGCACGCCGATCACCCGCAGGTCGAGGTCCAGGTCCCGCACCATCCGGCGGATCAGCACCAGCTGCTGGTAGTCCTTCTCGCCGAAGAAGGCGTACTGCGGGCGCACGATGTTGAACAGCTTCGCCACCACGGTGAGCACGCCTGCGAAGTGCCCGGGCCGGAAAGCGCCCTCCAGCTCCGCGCCGAGCGGGCCGGGGTGCACGGTCACCGTCGAGCCCTCCGGATACAGGTCCGGTTGCTGCGGGGTGAAGGCGATCTCAACGCCGTCCTCGGCGAGCACCTCCAGATCCCGCTCCAGCGGCCGGGGATAGGCCTCGAAGTCCTCTCCTTCCCCGAACTGCAACGGGTTCACGAAGATCGAGGCGGCAACCACGGTGTTCGGCAACCGTTTCGCCCTGCGCAGCAGCTCCCGGTGCCCGTCGTGCAGCGCGCCCATGGTCGGTACCAGCGCGAGCCTGCGCCCCACCCCGCGCAAAGCCTCGGCCACCCGGCGCATGTCCGCGGGCGCGGAGTAGACGTTCAGCTGGTTACGGGTGAACTTCGGGACAGTCACGGTGTCTCACGTCCATCGGGGTCGTCGAGCAGGCGGGTCACCTCGGTGGCGGCCGGTTCCGGCAACAGCCCGGAGCCACTGGCCCGCGCCGCGGTCCGCCTGGCGAGGGTGGTGTAGCAGTCGACGACCTCGGGAGCCCGTTGCCCCAGCACCTCGAGGTGGGTGCGGACGGTACCGGTGTCGCCCCTGGCGACCGGCCCGGTGAGCGCGCGATCGCCGTGCCGCAGCACATTGTCCAGCGCCGCGGACAGCAACGGACCGAGCACCTTCTCGCCGCTGGGGATTCCGGATTCGCGCAGCAGTTCCACGCAGTCGGCGACCAGCGTGATCAGGTGGTTCGCGCCATGGGCCAGCGCGGCGTGGTACAGCCCGCGCGCGGACTCCGGGATCCGGACCGGCTCGGCGCCCATCTCCATCGCCAGCGCCTCGCCGACATTCCACGCGGCCTCGTCCTCGGCGTTCGCGGTCACCCCGATCGAGCAGGCGGTGATCCGTTCCAGGTCCTCGGTGCGGCCGGTGAAGGTCATCACCGGATGCAGGGCCAGCGGCAGTGCGCCGAGTTCGGTGGCGGGCTCGAGGATTCCCACGCCGTGCGCGCCGGAGGTGTGCACCACGATCTGTCCCGCGCGCAGCACACCGGTGGTGGCCAGCCCGCGCACCATATCGGCGAGCGCGTCGTCGGGGAGGGCAAGCAGTACCAGGTCGGCCCTGCGGACGACCTCGTCGGCAGGCAGCAACGGGACCTCCGGCAGCAACCGCTCGGCCCGGCGGATCGAGGCGTCGGAAATCCCGGCGGCCGCGACCACGGTGTGCCCGGCCCTGGCGAGTGCGGCGCCGAGCACGCTGCCCACCCGGCCTGCCGACACCACGCCGACCGCGAGGCGGGCCGGGCGCGTCATCGCATGCCCCTGCGGCTGCACATCACCTTCGAAACTCCCATTCTCGTTCCAGTCCCGCATCCGCTCGCGGGTACCAGACGACGGGCGCGAGAGTAGCCCCCGGCCGGGCGGAGCGCGCGCGGGAGGTGATGAGCTTCACCCGGAGCGGGTCACCCACCCGGAGCCGGTTCCGGCCGGTCGGCGGCCAGCCGCACCGCCTCCGCCCGTGC
Organism: Amycolatopsis aidingensis; assembly: GCF_018885265.1. Lineage (GTDB taxonomy): Bacteria > Actinomycetota > Actinomycetes > Mycobacteriales > Pseudonocardiaceae > Amycolatopsis > Amycolatopsis aidingensis. The sequence continues at coordinate 655,419 of NZ_CP076538.1, read as the reverse complement.
CGCGCGCAGGGCAGCGAGCAGCCGCTCCTGCCGGTGGCCGGGGTCACCTTCGGCGGTACCGACGGCGACGTTGCGGCGCAGGAAGGCCAGCTCCGTCACGCTGGCCTGGTAGGCAGCCACCGCGGCCGCCGCGCGCCGCCCGGACTCCCGTGCGGCCTGCCGCCGCCACTGCCGCCGCCCGGAAAGGCTGGCCAGCAGTTCGACCTCCGATGGCGCGATCCACTTGGCCCGCACCATCGCGGGCAACGCCGCGGCGATGATCCGCTGCTCCCTGCGCCGCTGCCACAACACCGCCAACAGCACCCCGATGAACATCGGCACCATGATCAGGAAGTACACGTTGAGGAAGGTGATCGCGCCGCCGAGGGTCGCGGCCGCGTTCCACAGCGCGTGCAGGCTGATCGCGGCCAGATACCCGCCCAGCGGTGCCAGCACCCGCAGCTTGCGGCTGGTGCTGCGGGCCGCGACGCCGATCCCGATTCCGATGAGCACGGTGAACAACGGGTGGGTGAACGGGGAGAGCACCCCGCGCAGGATGAAGGCGGCCAGCACGCCCGCGCTGGTCCCGTCGCCGAAGCCGTGCTCGGCGAACGCGCGGCCGAAGTAGTAGATGTTCTCGGTGAAGGCGAACCCGGCCGCGCTGAACCCGGCGTAGACGATCCCGTCCACCACGCCGTCGAACTCCCTCGGCCGCAGCAGGAATATGGCCAGCACCGGCATGGCCTTCACCGCCTCCTCGACCAGTGGGGCGGAGACGATGGCGCTGATCTTGTCCCCCTGACCGCTGCCGAGCAGCATGTCCCCCACGGTCGCCGCGGTGTCGTTGATCAGCAGCGCGGTCAGCGTGGCCACGCAGGCGCCCCAGAAGAACGAGAGCAGCAGCAGCCTGCCCGGCTCCGGTTCCCACCGGTCGATCCACAGGAAGGTGGCGGCCACCACCGCCACCGGTATGACCGCGGCGGCCGTGCCGATCACCACGGCGAGTACCCCGACCCTGGCGGTGCCGAGGCCGAACAGCAGCAGTGCGCAGAGCGCGACCGCGACCAGGCCGAGCACCGGCAACAGCACGGTGACCCGGCGCGGTGTGTGCCGCTGCGGCAACGTCCGGCCGCGATTCCCCATCCGCGAAGCGGTGCCCGTGGATCCCCTCACGCCCCGGCACGATAGCCGGGCCCGGTGACAGCCGGGTGATCAGTGCCGGTTCGCGAACCGGATCCGGCCGCCTGCCGGGACGATGGGCCTCAGTCCTCGGCGCGCCGCCGCCTGCGCGGGGTGCTCGAGCCGCCCGCACCGTGCGCGGCCAGCAGGTCGCTCACCGAGCGGCCCTCGGCATGCGAGCCGGAGGGCTCATCCTGCTCGGCCGAACGGCGCCCGTAGCCGGAGTCCCGCCGCTCGGCGGAGCGCCTGCCGTACCCGGCTTCCTCCGCGTCCGGCTTGGCGTGGCTGCCGGTGGCCCGATGCCGCGAGCCGTTCTCGGAGCCGCTTTCGGCCTCGGATCCGGTGCCGGCAAGCCGTTCCCAGGACGGTGGCTCGCCCTCGGGCCGGTGCCTGCGCCCGCCACCGGACTCGGGCGCGCCGTGCCTGCCGTGCGCGGCGTGCTCCGGCTGCTCGTCCTCCTCCGCCCTGCGCCTGCGCCCGCCGCGCTGGGCGGGCTGTTCGATGGCGGGGCCGTGGCCATTCGCCGCCGCGGCACCGTTCGTGCCGCCGTTGCCGCCGTGCCTGCCGGAGGGTTCCGGCTCCCAGGTGGTGTTCCAGTCCGGCTGAACCCCCTTCACCTCGGTCGGCGGTTCCGCCGGGGCCGGCCTGCTCGGCGTGGCCGGTGGCATGGCGGGGCTGCTGCGCGCCGCGGGCGGCTCGGCGGCCTGCCGTTGTCGCTGCGGCTGGGCGGGCTGCTGCTTCGGCGGCGGCTGCTGGGACTGGGCGGGCTGCTGGCGTTCGGACTCCGGTTTGCGGGCCGGCGGGGGCACGCTGGCCGCCGGCCTGCCCTGGGCCGGCCGGTTCATCGCGGGTTTCGTCAGGTCCTGCTGCGGACGCTGCGACGGCTGGGCCGGTGGCTGCTGCCCCCGCGCGGGCCGCAGGTCGGCCCGGGTCGGCTGCTCCGCCATACCCTCCTGGCGCTCCGGCCGGTTGCCGTGCTCACCACGGTCGGGCCGGTCGGGTCGGTCGGGTCGGTCACTGCGCTGCTGCATCCGCGCGGCCTCGGCACGGGCCTCCCCCGCGGCCTTGGCCGCTCGGGCCGCTGCGGAGCCGACCTGCTCGTTCGGTGGCGGTACCCGGCGGGTCGGCGGCCCCTGCTCCGCGGCCGGGCGCTGCGGCCTGCGGACCTCCTGGGTTTCCGCGTTCTGTGGCTGCTGGGCCGGGCGCTGGGGTGGTTGCTGCGCCGAGCGCTGGGGCGGGCGCTGCGCCGGTGGCTGCTGCGTGGCCTGGCGCTGCTCGGGTGCCTTCGGTGGGGCCTGCTTGGCGGCCGGGGCCTGCTGTGCCTGCGGCTTGCGGCGGGGGGCGGCCTGCGCCTCGGCCGGCTGGTCCAGCACCCTGCCCATCAGCTCGGTCGGCTGCTCAGCGGGCTGCCGCGCGGCAGGCTCCTCGGCCTCCCCGGTCGTCGCGGCCTCCCGCTGCTTGCCACCCGCGGGCAGCTGGACCCGTGGTTTGCCGTTACTTCCGTTGCTCCCGTGGCTCTCCGCGGCGGTGACCAGCCGCGGTTCCTCGTTCAACGAGCGCATCCGGGTCGACTGGGCGGTCAGGGCCACCCGCTCGTACAGCACCTCGCCGCCGAACAGCGACTGCAGGCTCTCCCGCAGGGCGGTCACCTCGGTGCGCAGGGCCTCGAGCTCGTCCCGGGCATCCGCTTCGGCCCGGTCCCGCGCCTCGGCCTCGAGTTCCAGCTCGTACTCGCGGCGTGCCGCGATCTCCCGCTCCAGCTCGAGTTCGTAGACCTCCTGCGCCTGCCGGACCGACTCCTCGGTTGCCGAGACCTGCTTGCGGTACCTGGCAGCGATGAACGCCCCGATCAGGGCGGCCCACAGGGCGGCGATGATGCCGAGCCGCAGGTAGCGAAGGTCCTCGGTGAGCACGAGCGCGGCGGTGGCTGCCAGGGCGAGTGCGAAGCCCAAAACAAGCCACGGCCGGCCAGGGCGGCGGCTGTGGCTTGTCGGCGAGTCGTCACCCACGCCTGTCATGCCCAACACCGTACCTTCTAGTTACCCGACCGAGACCTGGTCGGTACTTCGAGCGGTGGTTTCGGAGCGTTAACCGGTCGCGCCCGGCGGGCGATCTGAGTCACGCGGCTCCGGCGTGCGGCAGCAATGCTCCAGCCACAGCGCAGCGGCCGTCAATGCCGCGGCGCAGCAGACCCCGATGACAGCGCCCGGCAGGTCGTTCTCCGCGGCGGTGATCCGGTCCGCCCGCGGCAGCAGGTAGCCGAGTGCCCCGGCCCATGCGCCGGCCATCAGCGCGCCGAGCAGGGAGGAGGCCTTCGCCAGCGCCACCGCCCTCGCGATCACGATCGCGCCGATGACCCGGCCCGCCCGGATCCGGCTGCGCACCGAGAACGCCAGCACGAGCTCGATCACGGCCAGTACCAGCAGGGTGGTTCCGGCGAGGGTGGGCAGCCGCGGCAGGGAACCGTAGGCGAGTTCGAACAGCAGGTAGGCGACGCCGAGACCGACCACTCCGGCGATGACCAACTCGCGCGGCCGCGTGAAGTGCATGACACCCGAGCGTAGCCGTAAGCCTCTTGGATACTGGACTCTCCACCGACTGGAGGGTGCAGCATGACAGCAGTAGGCACTACGGCCCTGTTCACCATTGGTGAGCTGGCCAAACGGACGGGGCTACCGGTCAAGACGATCCGGTTCTACTCCGACGAGGGGTTGCTCCCGCCTACCGACCGCACACCCGCGGGTTACCGGTTGTACGACACCACGGCGCTGGCCCGGCTGGAGCTGGTCCGCACCCTGCGCGAGCTGGGGATCGGGCTGACCGACGTCTCCAGCGTGCTGGTCAGCGAGGCCACGGTGGCACAGCTGGCCACCCGGCACGTGGCCGCGCTGGACGAGCAGATCCGCAGGCTGACGCTGCGCCGCGCGGTGCTGCGGGCGGTCGCCAAACGGGGATCCGAACCAGAGGAAGTGAAGCTGATGAACAAGTTGGCGAGCATGTCGGATGACGAGCGCAAGCGTTTGCTCGACGAGTTCTGGGAGGAGGTGTCCAGCGGGCTCGACCTGGATCCGGAGTTCTACCAGTGGATGCGCTCGGCCAAGCCGGAACTGCCCGAGGACCCGACCCCGGAGCAGCTCGAGGCCTGGATCGAACTGGCCGAGCTGGTACGGGACGCGGACTTCCGGCGGCTGATCCGTGGGATGAGCGAGCGGCATTCGGCCGCCCGCGCCGAGGGCGCGGACATGTCCGGCTCGCAGGCCCAGCAGGAGCAGTGGTCGGCGTGGAACGCCAGGGCGCAGGCCGAGCTGGACGCGGGCACCCCACCGGACTCGGCCGCAGGCAGGGAGCTGGCCGCGGATATCGCCAGGGCCTCGGCTCCGGCCGGGCGGGACGCCGACGACCCCGGCTACCGGCGCGAGCTCGGCGAGCACATCGCCTCGTTCAACGACCCGCGGGCGGAGCACTACTGGCGGCTGCTCGGCATCATCAACGGCTGGGAACCGTTCCCCTCCCAGGTGGCGGCTGCCACCTGGATCGTGGAAGCAGTGCGCGCCTCGGCCGGGCCGGCTGCATAGTGGAGGCGTGACCCGACAGCAGCAGCCAGCAACCAGGCGGGAGGCCGTGGCCGGAGCCGTGGCGTGGGTGCTGATCGTCCAGTTCTTCGTGCTGCACCTGCTGGTGCAGGCGGCCTGGCGAACGCCGTACAGCTGGGCCCGCAACGACATCAGCGACCTGGGCACCACGGTCTGCGGGCAGGCGCCCGGATACCGGACCTATGTCTGCTCACCGTGGCACTCGGCCATGAACACCTCCTTCGTCGTGCTCGGCGCCTGCGTTGCGGCCGGCGGGGTACTGCTCGGCCTCGCGCTGTCCCGCGGGGCCGCTGGCAGGCTGCTGCCGTGGCTCGGTGGGGCGCTGCTCGCCCTGGCCGGAGCCGGCACGGTGCTGGTCGGGGCCAACCCTGGCAACCTGGAGCTCACCGCGCACCTGGTGGGTGCCGCGGCCGCGACCTTGTGCGGGAACGCGGGGCTGCTGCTGCTCGGGCTCGCCCTGCGGCGGGCAGGGCGGAGGGCAGGCACGGTCGGGGTGGCGGCCGCCCTGCTCGGCTTCGCCGGGGTACTGATCGCGCTGGCCCAGCAGCTCGGCCTGTTCGGCGGGCTGGACGGCTGGGGCGGGGCGGTGGAACGGGTGGCGATCTTCCCGATGCTGATCGCGATGATCGTGATCGGGGTGAGCTACCTCACCCGGCGGCCCGGCAGCGGGCCGACCCGGTGACGTGGACGGCCAACTCGTGCGCGTGGAGAGCAAACACGGGTACGTGGAGGGCAAACACGCCGGCTGATCAGGGGCGGGAGCGGTGCACGGTGACCGCGACATCGGCGAAGGTCAACGGGATCGGGGCGGCCGGTTTGTGCACGGTGACCTCGACGGCGGACAGCCTGCGGTCGGTCAGCACCTCCTCGGCGATACGGGCGGCGACCGTCTCGATCAGGTCGCAGGGCTCGCCACCGAGGATGGCGGCGGCCCGCTCGGCGAGTTCGCCGTAGTTCAGCGTGTCGGCGAGATCGTCGGAGGCCGCGGCCGGGCCGAGGTCCAGCCAGGCCGTGAGGTCCAGCACGAACTCCTGGCCGTCCCGCCGTTCGTGCTCGAACACACCGTGCCTGCCGAACACCCGCAGCCCGGTCAGGGTGATCCGGTCGGTCACTCCGGGGTTCCCCTCCGCCAGGCCGCGGCCACCGAGACGGCATCCAGTGAGGCGCCGACCTCGTGCACCCGCACCCCCCAGGCACCCGCCGCGGCGGCAAGGGCGGACACCGCCGCGGTGGCATGCTCCCTGCCCGCGGCCGGGCGCGGGCTGCCCTGCGCGTCCGCCAGCAGGCGGCCGAGGAAACGTTTGCGGGAGGCCCCGACCAGCACCGGGAAACCCAGGTCCCGTACCGCGTCCAGGTCGTGCAGCAGCGCCCAGTCGTGCTCGGCACGCTTGGCGAACCCGATCCCGGGGTCCAGCACCAGCGCCTCCGGCCGCACCCCGGCCGCGAGCGCGGCGTCCACCCGCTCGCCCAGCTCGGCCCGGACCTCGGCCACCGGGTCGGTGTAGGTCGCCAGCGCGGTCATGTCCTTGCTGTGACCGCGCCAGTGCATCAGCACCCACGGCACCCCGGCCTCGGCCAGCACACGGGCCATATCCGGATCGGCGAGCCCGCCGGAGACGTCGTTCACGATCCGGGCCCCTGCCCGCAGCGCCGCCGCGGCCACCGTGGCCCTTGTGGTGTCCACCGAGAGCGCGATGCCGTCCTCGGCCAGTGTCCGGATCACCGGGAGCACCCGCTCGATCTCGGTCTCCGCGGCCACCCGGTCGGCGCCTGGCCTGGTGGACTCCCCGCCAACGTCGATCAGGTCGGCTCCGCGGTCCCACATGGCGTGCGCGTGCGCCAGCGCGTCGTCCACGTCGAGATAGCGCCCGCCGTCGGAGAACGAGTCCGGGGTGACGTTCAGCACGCCCATCACGACACAGCGGCCGGGGTCGGGCAGGCCCGGATGCCGGGCACTCCCCGTGCTCACCTTCGGCCCTTGATCAGGTCCAGCGCCTCCGCCCGCGACGAGGCGGAGGTCTGCAACAGCCCGCGAACGGCCGAGGTGGTGGTACGGGCCCCCGGCTTGCGGATACCGCGCATCGACATGCACAGGTGCTCGGCCTCGACCACCACGATCACCCCGCGCGGCTTCAGCTTGCGGTCGAGGGCGTCGGCGATCTGCGAGGTCAGCCGCTCCTGCACCTGGGGCCGCTTGGCGTACAGGTCCACCAGCCGGGCCAGCTTGGAAAGGCCGGTGACATTGCCGTGCCCGTTCGGGATGTAACCGACATGCGCCACCCCGTGGAACGGGACCAGGTGGTGCTCGCAGGTCGAGTACATCGGAATGTCGCTGACCAGGACCATCTCCTCGTGGCTCTCCGCGAAGGTACGGTCCAGCACCCGGTCCGGGTCGTCGTAGAGCCCGGCGAACATCTCCTCGTAGGCGCGGGCCACCCGCGCCGGGGTGTCCCGCAGCCCCTCCCGGTCCGGATCCTCACCGCAGGCGATCAGCAGCTCACGGATCGCGTTCTCGGCCCGCGCCTGATCGAAGACCCGGCCGTTGGCACGGTCCGGGCCTACCTCGTCGAACACTGGCCGAACGCTGTTCACGGGCGGGAACTTACCGGCGATGATGACCATCCGGGTCGTCGGGATGACCGCGCCGGTGCTGCCCCTCCCCGTGCGGCTCCTCGGGCGGTTGGGCCCCGCCCTGCTGGCCACCCTGCCACTGGCCCTCGCCCTGCCACTGACCCTGCTGCGGCTGCTGCTGGGATTGCTGTGGCTGTTGGGGCTGCTGCGGCTGTGCAGGCTGTTGTGGCGGTTGCTGCTGGTACGGCGGGTTCGGCGCGTTCGACCGCCACGGCTGGCTCGGCCTGCCGCTGGGCGAGGTCGCCGGGGTCCACCCGGGCGGGGCACCGTAGTTCGGCGGACCCGCCTGGCCACCGGAGGGCTGGCCCTGCGGGTAGGGCTGCGGCCAGCCGCCGTTGCCGCTGCCGTTCGGACCACCGGGGCGCGCCCCGTTCGGGTAGCCCCCGGCGGGCGGCGGCGCATAGGGATTCGGGTTCGGGTTCGGAGCACCCGTCTCCGTGCCGCTGGGTTTGGTCTGCCCGCGCGGGACGCCGCCGGGCAGCTCACCGGCACCGGGTGCGGTGGCAACCGGGGTCGGCGCCGGCTCGGCGGGCTGTTCCTCCTCCTGCTTCGGCGGGGGCCACGGCTCGCCGCGCTCCATCGCCAGCTCGCCGGGGGTCTTGATCGGCGGCTTGTCCGATGGCTTGCGCTCACCGAACTCGTTGAACACGGTGATGTGCGGCCGCTTCTCCACCGAGGCGAAGATCCGCTCCAGGTCCCTGCGCTGCAGGGTCTCCTTCTCCAGCAGCTCGATCACCAGCTCGTCGAGCACGTCCCGGTAGGTGTTCAGCACCTCCCAGGCCTCGGTGTGCGCGGTCTCGATGAGCTTGCGGACCTCCTCGTCGATCTCGTGCGCGACCTCGAGCGAGTAGTCCGGCTGCCGTCCAGCAGAGCGGCCGACGAACGGGTCACCCTGCTCCTGGCCGTACTTCACGGCACCCAGCCGCGCGCTCATGCCGTACTCGGTCACCATCGACTTGGCGATCTTCGTCGCCTGCTCGATGTCCCCGGAGGCACCGGTGGTCGGCTCGTGGAAGACGAGTTCCTCGGCCGTGCGGCCGCCCATCGCGAACACCAGCCGCCCGATCATCTCCGACCGGGTCATCAGCTCCTTGTCGTCCTCGGGCACAAGCAAGGCGTGCCCACCCGTCCGGCCGCGCGGCAGGATGGTCAGCTTGTAGACCGGCTCGATATCCGGCATCGCCCACGCGGCGAGCGCGTGCCCGCCCTCGTGGTAGGCGGTGATCTTCTTCTCCTTCTCGGAGATGACCCGGCTCTTGCGGGCCGGGCCGCCGATCACCCTGTCCACGGACTCCTCGAGGGCCGCGTCGGTGATCACGTGCGCGTGCTGGCGCGCGGTGAGCAACGCCGCCTCGTTGATCACGTTGGCCAGGTCGGCACCGGACATCCCGACGGTGCGCTTGGCCAGCGCGTGCATATCGGCGTCCTGCGCGAGCGGCTTGCCCTTGGAGTGCACCTCGAGGATCGCCTTGCGGCCGGAGAGGTCCGGTGCGGACACCGGGATCTGCCGGTCGAACCGGCCCGGCCGCAGCAGCGCCGGGTCCAGGATGTCCGGTCGGTTGGTGGCCGCGATCAGGATGATCCCGCCGCGCGAGTCGAAGCCGTCCATCTCGACCAGCAGCTGGTTCAGGGTCTGCTCGCGCTCGTCGTGCCCGCCGCCGAGGCCGGCACCACGCTGGCGGCCCACCGCGTCGATCTCGTCCACGAAGATGATGCAGGGCGCGTTCTGCTTGGCCTGCTCGAACAGGTCGCGGACCCGGGAGGCACCGACACCGACGAACATCTCGACGAAGTCCGAACCGGAGATCGTGTAGAACGGCACCCCGGCCTCACCCGCGACCGCGCGGGCCAGCAGCGTCTTACCGGTACCCGGCGGCCCGTACAGCAGCACGCCCTTCGGGATCTTCGCGCCGAGCGACTGGTAGCGCGCGGGGTTCTGCAGGAAGTCCTTGATCTCGTGCAGCTCTTCCACGGCTTCGTCGGCACCGGCCACGTCGGTGAACGTGGTCTTGGGCATGTCCTTGTTCAGCTGCTTGGCCTTGGACTTGCCGAAGTTGAGTACCCGGTTACCGCCGCCCTGCGCGTTGTTCATCATCCACATGAGCAGCAGCAGCAGAATCCCGAGCGGGATCATGTAGATGAGCAGCTGGGTCAGGAAGGACTGCTGAGTGACGGTGGTACTGAACTTGAGATCTCCGCCACCCGCGGCTTCGGCGTTGAGCAGCGCGCGGTAGATGTCGGTGCCACCGGCAGCGGGGAACTTGGTCAGCACCTTGCTGACCTGCTGGCCGTCGTGCTCGACGCCATTGGCCAGGGTCAGCTTGAGCTGCTGCTCCTTGTCCTCGAGGGTCGCCTCTTCGACATTCCCATTCTGGATCTGCTCCAGCGCTTGCGAGGTGGGAATCTCGGTGTAATCGCGATCGCCGTCGAAGATCGTGCTGAACGCGAAATAGAGCAGCAGAACCGCGACTATCCACAGCAGTGGGTTCTTGAGCAGGCGCTTGCGGTCCATTCGACTCGGCCGTGGTGGCCTCGACCCTCCCTGGTTAGGCGGTAGATGTGACATCCGCCGTCACGGTGTTGACAACTGCATGGTGCACGGAGGCATCCGTCTCACCAGGGTACCGCCCGGCTTCGTGCTGACCGGGCTAGCCTCCCGCAGGTCAACGGTCGGTGCCTGGCAGATGTTCCCACCCGGTGCTCCAGTACTCAATATCCCGGAGCAACCCGCTCCCGTCCCGAGGTCAGGGCCTGCCCTGGTCGCCGATCTCGGCGAGCAGCTCACCAAGGCGGGTACGCAGGGTCTTCGTGTCCGCGGGGGACACGGTCACCCATTCCCTGCGGTCCGGTCCGGACTTGGCAAGGCTGAGGTAGCGGCCGGTCGAGGTGTCGAACCAGCCGAGCACAGGGGAACGCCGTTTCCCACCCAGTGGACTCCGGCTGTTCGCTGCCAGCTGACCACCCCGGATCCGGGTCTGGCCGGTGAGCTGGGCGTAGGCCTGCCGGGGGTCGGTCTGCCGGTCGGCGAGTCCGGTCCTGCGCCCACCGCCGCCTGCCGACCCCGCCGGGGCGGTGACCGGGGTGCGCAGCGGGGCGATCCGGACCGCCTCGTCCACTGGCAGGGTGACCGAGGCCTCGGTGCCCCTGCCGACCGCGGGCAGCAGGTCCACCACGGCCGAGGCCAGTCCCTCCGGGTAGACCGACCGGATCCAGATGCCGTCCGCGTCCTGCACGGCCAGCACCCCGTTCCTGCCGTCCGAGGCCGCCAGTGCCGCGACCGGCCGGGCGTGCAGTTCGGGGATATGCACGGCGTCGATGCTGAGCGCGGGCCGGGCGAGCAGGGTGAGCCAGTCCTCGACGCCAGGGTCCAGCCTGCCCCCGGAGTCCCGGATCCCCCTTGCCCGCAACTCGTTGTCCGCACGCTGCCGCAGCAGCCTGCGCTCCGCCTCGGTGGCGCCATGCGAGGCCACCTCGAGCGGGTACGGCGGCTCGCCGAGCGCCATCGCCTCCCAGAGGAAGTCGAAGGACAGCGGTGTGAAGAACTCCGGACGGTTCACTCTGCTCCCCGGTTCGTATCGGCCTACCCCAGAGTAACCACTGGGTCTAGTACGAGGCCGCGGCGGAACTCACCGCGCCGGAGAGCATCTCGTTCAGCCGCTGCCGCAGCGCGGCGACGTCCGCGGGTGCGATGGTGATCCACTCACGCCCGTCCCGGCCCCGGCTGGCCTGGGTGAGGTACCGGCCGGCCTCGGTGTCGAACCAGCTCAGCACGGGGGTCCGCACCCGGCCACCGACCCGGTTGCGTGCGTTCGCCCCGATCTGGCCGCCGCGCAGCCGGGGCTGGGCGTGCAGCCTGGCCAGCGCCTTACGGTCCTCGTCCGCGGTGGCGTTGCCGTCCGTGCTGGGCTGCCGCCGCTGCATGAAATCGGCCCCGGCCCCGGTGACCAGCTGCTCCAGCGGCACCGTGATGGAGCGCTCGGTACCGCGCCGGGCCGCGGGCAGGGTGCCGATGATGGCGCTGGCGAGCCCGTCCGCTGGCACCGACTGCAGGTGCAGCCCGCGGCCGTCCTGGACGGCGAGCACGGCGTGGTTGCCCAGCGCGGCGGCGACCGCACGCACCGCCTCCGCATGCGGGGCGCTGACATGCACCGCGTCCAGGCTCACCTCCGCGCCGGAGAGCACACCGACCCAGTCCTCGAACCGGGGGTCGAGCCTGCCGGATTCGTCCAGGACACCCCGTCTGCCCAGCTCCGCGAGCACCTGCTTACGGAGGGAAGCGCGCTCGTCCATGGTCTCGCCGTGCGAGCGCGCCTCCAGTGGGTAGGGCAATTCGCCCGCCCCGAGTGACTCCCAGAGGAAGTCGAGCTCAAGCGGAGTGAGCAGCTCCGCCACCTGCTACCTCTCTTCGGCTTCGTTGGCCCAGGCACCGATCACCGGCGGCGGGGTCGCCTCGTTGGCGCCGAACGCGTCGTCCGGATCGGGTTCGATCAGGAAGGAGGCGTGCGTGTGCTCCTCTTCCTGCTGTTGCTGACCACCGCGCATACCGCCCATGCCACCACCCATCGGCGCACCGGCCGCGGGCGGGTGGGCACCGCCGCCGCCGATGGTGCCACTGGGCGAGACCACGCCCTGGTTCTGCTGCGGGGCCACCGCCGCGGCGCTGGAGCCCTGCCCCTGGTTGAGCGAGGCCTCGGTCTCGTCGGTCTCCTCGGACCGGTTCGACTGCTGCTTGCTACCGCTGCGGTTGCCCTGGCCCAGCGCCTTGGCACCGGCGAAGCCGACACCGCCGCCGAGAGCTGCGGCGCCAAGGCCCGCACCGGCGCCTGCCGGGGCGCCGGAAGCGGCGGCCGCGCCGGGGGTAGCGGAACCCATCGCCGACCCAGCCCCGAGGGCAGGGCCACCGGCCGCGGCACCACCCGCGACCGCACCGGCGGCATAGCCGGAGCTGCTGACGCTGCTGTCCACCGAGCCCACCGGGGCAACGTGGCCACCCGCCACGGCCGCGCCGGGCACGCCGCCTGCCACCTGGCCGGGCAGCCCGCCCGGACCGCCGAAGCCGCCGACCGAGCCGCCGCCACCACCGGTGTCCGGGCTCATCGGCTTCAGGCCAAGCGACTCCGGGCCGAAGCTCGGCGTGGAATCGTCCACCTCGGACATCGCCTTGGTGTAGGCCTCGAGGAACCGGATCTGCTCCGCCTTCACCGCCTTCGCCGCGTCGGACTCCGGCTTGGCATCCTTGACCAGCTCGGCCGGGCCCTGCTGGACCTTCTCGCTCATGGCCGCGCCGGGGTCGTGCTCAACGGCGGGCGGCATCTTCTTCACTTCTTCCGCGGCCGCTGCCTGCTGCTGCATCCGATCGCCCATCACCTGCGCGGCCTCCCCGGCCTGTGCGCTGGAGTTGGCGATGGCCACCAGGGTGCCCTGCGCTGCGCCCGCACCCTGGCCGATCCAGGCCGCGCCGAGCTCCGAGATCGCCGAGTACAGCTCGTTCGCCACCTGGTTGAGCGCGCCGCTGTGCCGGGTCCAGGACTGGGCCAGTGCCTGCGCGGTGTCCGGGCGGTTGTTCGCCGTCCCCGCGTGATACAGCTGCTCGCTGGTCCGCACCGCCCAGTTCGGCGGGCTGCCGATCGCCCGGTCCGAGCCGTACTCGAAGCCGTCCTGCCTGCCCCTGGCCTGCTCGACGATCTGCGAGCTCTCCGAGTTGTCCCCGAGCCGCACCGCGTTACCACCGCCGGTGGACCCGGTGGTCGTTCCGCTGTGCACGGGCTGTTGCTGGGTACCGACGGGCTGCTGCTCGACCGGCTGGGCCTGCTCCACCGGCTGACTCTGCTGTCCCTGTGTTCCGTCCATCGCTGGCTCGTCCCCTGGTCTCACGCGCGCCCGAGGAACGGGTCGGCGCTGGCCTGGTCGATCTCCTCGTACCGGCTCATCGCCGTGGTGATCGCCCGCTCGGCCTGGTCATACTGCTGGTAGAGGTTGCGCAGGGCCTGCGCGTAGGAATCCCGGTTGCCGCCTGCCGCACGCTCGGAGACCTTCTCGGACATGGCCTCGGCGACCTCGTTCGCCCCCAGTTGCGGCCGGTGGCTGAGGCTGTGCCCCGCGTCGAGCAACAGGTTCTCCACCGTGTCCTTCCCGGCTCGGAGCTTGCTCAGCACCGCCTGTGCGGCATCGGGATCGACGCCGACCTGACCGGTGACCGCTGCGTTACGGAACGCCGCCGCGTCCGCAAAGCTGCTGTTGCCCATTCCAGTGTCTCCCTGTCCCCTACAGCGGCGCCGCGTCGCACGCGGCTGGAATTCTCACGGTCTTCGCATAGGTTAACGCACCGACCGTGCCGGTATGACGTGCTCCGGGAGATCAGCGTTCCGGATTCCGGCCGGTTCGCGCAACGGATTCACCGGAAGTTCGTCCAGCTCGCGGCGCCGGTTACGAAGAGTAAACCTTCGGATCCAGGGTGCCGATGTACGGCAGATCCCGGTAACGCTCCGCATAGTCCAGGCCGTAGCCGACCACGAACTCGTTGGGGATGTCGAAGCCGACGTATTTCACCGGCACATCCACCTTCACCGCGTCCGGCTTGCGCAGCAGTGAGCACACCTGGAGCGAGGCCGGGTTGCGGCTGGCCAGGTTGCGCAGCAGCCAGGAGAGGGTCAGGCCGGAGTCGACGATGTCCTCCACGATCAGGACCTGCCTGCCCGCGATGTCCCGGTCCAGGTCCTTCAGGATCCGCACCACGCCGGAGGACGAGGTCGCGGAGCCGTAGGAGGACACCGCCATGAACTCCAGCTGGGCCGGCACCGGCAACGCCCTTGCGAAGTCGGTCATGAACATCACAGCGCCCTTGAGCACGCCGACGAGCAGCAGGTCGCCTGCACCGGACTCGCTGTCCGCGTCCGGGTAGTCCGCCGCGACCTGCTCGGCGAGCTCGGCGATCTTGTCCTTGATCTGCTGCTCGGTGACGAGCACGGAGGCGATATCGCCTTCGTACACGGGTCCATCCCCTCTAGTGGTGTTTGCTGCCGGATGGCGAATCTACCCGGAGCCTGCCGTGCCGCCTGCCTGCCTCGATCCCACCGGGCAGCCAGACCCCGCCCTGGCCACGCCAGTCGCCGATCAGCGCGTCCACCGCGCGCAGGTGGGCGTCGGTCAGCTCGCGCGCCCCGGCCTCGAGCAGCCAGGTCCGCAGCGCCCGCCTGCGCAGCGCCGCCGGGGCGGGCGACAGCTCGGCGACCTCCAGCTCCGCTCCCCGGCACGCGCGCTCGAGCAGCTCCTCGGCGAACCGGTCGAGTGCGGCGCTGTCCTCGCGCAGCTGGGCCGCGGTCCGGCTGAGCGCGGCCGCGACCCCGCCGCCCAGCACCTCCTCCAGCAGCGGCAGCACCTCGGCGCGCAGCCGGACCCTGGTGTAGCGGGGGTCGTCGTTGTGCGGATCGGCCCAGGGCCGCACGCCCAGCTCCACGCAGGCCGCGCGGGTCACCGAGCGGGGCAGGTCCAGCAGTGGGCGGGCCCACGGCGGATCCAGCGGCCGCATCCCGGCCACCGACCTCGGCCCCGAGCCCCGGCCGAGTCCGAGCAGCACCGTCTCGGCCTGATCGTCCCTGGTATGCCCGAGCAGCACCAGGCCCCCTGCTGGCAGCGCGGCCCGTAGCGCCCGGTACCTGGCCTTGCGGGCCGCGGCCTCCGGGCCACCGCCGTCGCGCACCCGGACGGGGTGCACCTCGGCATGGTCCACACCGAGCCCGCGAGCGGTCTCGGCCGCGGTGGCAGCCACCTCCGCCGAGTCCCGCTGCAGGCCGTGGTCGACCACCAGGGCACGCACCCGCAGGCCCATCCGGTGCCCGGTGTACGCGGCCGCCTCGGCGAGGGCGAGCGAGTCGGCGCCACCGGACACCGCGACACCCAGCTCACCCTGGTCCAGGTACGCCGACCGCCGCGGATCGGCGAGAAACTCCCGCACCGCCCGCCGGACCCGGACGACCGCGGGACCGGGGTCGCCGCCCATCACCGGCCGTGCACGCGGCGCACCCATGCCTGCGGATCGCCGATCTCCGCCCTGGTCGGCAACGTGTTCGGCGAGGTCCATACGGCGTTGAAGCCACTCATCCCCACGGTCTCCACCACCTCGCGGGTGAAGGCCGCGCCGCGCGCGTACTGCCGGATCTTGGCGTCCACGCCGAGCAGGCTGCGCAGCAGCCGGTCGAACAGGCCGCCGCCCTTGCGCCGCGCGGTGAACCGCTTGCGGATGGTGGCCACGCTGGGCACCACCGCAGGGCCCACCGCGTCCATCACGTAGTCGGCATGCCCCTCCAGCAGGGTGGACAGCGCCAGCAGCTGGTCGAACACCTCGCGCTGCTCCGGCCCGGAGACCAGCTCGGCGAAGCCGGTGGAACCGTCCCCGCCGCCACGCCGCGCCTCACGCAGGGTGTCCGGCAACCTGGTCAGCATGCTGCCGAGGCCGTCGTTGTCGGCCAGCCCGCCGACCAGCCGGGACACCTCGTCGGCGAAGTAGTCGCGCAGCCAGTCCACCGCGGTGAACTGCAGCCGGTGGGTGCACTCGTGCAGGCAGACCCACATCCGGAAGTCGTGGCCGTCCACGTTCAGCGCCTGCTGCGCGGTCAGCACGTTCGGCGCGACCAGCACCAGCTGCCCGGACTTGTCCGGCCCGCCGAACGGGTCGTACTGGCCGAGCACCCGCGCGCCGAGGAAGGCGAGCACCACGCCGGTCTGCACCCCGGCGCCCCCGGCCAGCAGCGGGCCGAACAGCCCGCGTTCCTCGCCCGGCAGCGCCCGCCCGGTCAGCTCCTCCAGCCCGGCGGCCGCGGACCTGATCCAGCCCGGCCGGTCCACCACGGTGCCGGGGCGCAGCGGAAGCCGCTCGCCGAGCCCGGTGAGCCGCCGCACATGCGACTCCGCCTCCACGGTGAGCTCACGAAGCTCCCGTACGGTCAGCTCGGCCTCGTCCGACGGGACCGAGGGCCCGCCGCGCACCAACCGGGCGCCGGTCGACGCGGCGAGGGACCAGTCGACGATCGCGGCCTTGCCCCTGTCGTCCTTGCTGTCCTGGCGCACTGGCTGACTCACCCCTACGACGCTACCCGTCCCGCGCGCGGGTTCGCCCGGTCACCGGCAGCCGCATTCGCGCAGGGTGGCCGCCACCTCGTCCAGGGCGGCCTGCGCCGGTTCCAGCGCGGATCCCCCGGACATCAGCGCGAACACCAGCACCCTGCCATCGGCGTCCAGCACCACCCCGGCCAGCGTGTTCACCTCGGAAAGGGTGCCGGTCTTGGCCCGCACCCAGCCCTTGCCCTCCGCGGCGGATCCGTCGTAGCGGCCGGCCAGGGTGCCGCTGGCGCCCGCGACCGGCAGCCCACCGAGCATCGGCCGCAGCTTCGCGGTGCGCGGATCGGATCCGTCCGGTGCGGCTGCCACCGCGAGCAGCTCGCTCAGCAGGGTCGAGGAGACCCGGTTGCGCACCGAAAGCCCGCTGCCGTCGGAGAGCTCGAGTCCTTCGACGTCGAAGCCGTTCTCGGCGAGCACGTCGATCGTGGCCTCGGCACCGCCGGAGAAGGAGGGCTCCTTGCCGGTCTCGACGGCCACCTGCCTGGCGATCACCTCGGCGAGGAGGTTGTCGGACAGGGTGAGCATCTGGTCCACCAGCTCGGTCAGCGGCGCCGAGCGCACCTCGCCGAGCACCTGCGCACCCTGCGGCGCGGTGGTTGGCTCGCCGACGCTGGCACCCAGTTTCCCGGCCAGCCGTTCGGCGAGCCTGCCCGCCGGGTCGGCGACCCGCATCGACTTCATGCCGGTGGGCTCACCGCGCCCGCCGTCGAGCATCACGGGCTGCACCGCGGACATGAAGGTGGACGGCGCATCATTCGGGGCCCAGCCCTGCGCCTCCTCCGGCCCGGTGAAGGCGGAGAGGTCCAGGCGTACCCGCTCGACCGGGATACCGGCCTGCTTGACCTGCGCGACCAGGTCGTCCAGCCGGGCGGCGCCGCGGTAGATCGGGTCCTGACCCTCGGGCAGTCCGGTCAGGGTGACGTCCCCGCCCGCGACCAGCACGACGGTGCCCGGCTCCTGCCCGGCCACCACCTTGGTGGTCAACTGCTTGCCGTGGTCCACCGCGAGCAGCGCGGCCGCGGCGGTGAGCAGCTTGGTGGTGGAGGCGGGGACGCGCACCTCGTCCGGCGAGCTCTCCCACAGCACGGTTCCGGTCGCCGGATCCAGGACCCGGCCGGTGAAGTCGCCGAGGGCGGGGCTGCCGGCCGGGCCCCGTAGCGCCGCGGCCACCCCCTCCGGGGTGGGCGCGGGTGCCTCCGGCCGCGGCCCGTGCAGGGACCTGCTGACCGCCACCGGCTCCGGGGCCGCGGCGCGCGGTGCGTTCGGCGCCCAGGGCAGGCCGAGCCGGTTGGACACGTACGGCAGCGCGAGCGCCACCCCGACCGCGACCACGAGCACGGCGGCCACCCCGCCGACCAGCAGGCCACGGCGCTTGCGCCGCGGCGGGGCCTGCTGCCCGGGTTCCTGCGCCTGCTCGGGCGCCGCCTGCTCGGCTTCCTGTTGCTCTGCCTGCTGCTCCGCCTGCTCGACAGGCGGAGGGGGCGGCGGCTGCTGCGGCCGCGGCGGCGGCGCCTGCTGCTGGGGCCGCTGTGGCTGTTGGGACTGCTGTGGCTGCTGCTGTGGGGCTGCCTGCTGCGGCGGCTGGGGCGGGTGCTGCCTGCCGGGTTGGGGCTGCCGTTGCTCACCGGTGGTGGCCGGGGCCGGCCGGATCTCCCCGCTGGGCTCGATCCGCATCGGCCTGGCGGGCACCCCCGCCTGCCGGATCTCCGGCACCTGCCGCGGCGGCCGCACCGGCTGGGTGCGCTGCTCGGCGGGTGGGCCGGCCTGCTCGGGAGGCTGCGCGGGCCATCCCGCCCCGCGTGTTTGCTCCCCACGCGCACGCGTTTGCTCCCCACGCGCGTGTGTTTGCTCCCCATGCGCATGCGTTTGCTCGCCATGCGCATGCGTTGGCCATTCCGGGGCGCGGGCGGGCTCCTCGGGCGTGGGTTCCGGCCGCCGCACCCAGACCGTCTGCGCTTCCTCTCGCGTGACCTTCGGCACGGGCAGTTCGTTGGTGGACTGCTCCTGCTCCCCGGCCGATTCGTCGCGGTCGGCGGACGGCCAGGCCGGTTCTTGGCCTGCACCAGCCGTTTCGTTCTCCGGCACGCACCCTCCTCCATCGCTTCGGCACCGTGCCGGCGGGGCCGAGGTCACAGGCGGCCGTGCGGACCGGCGGCGGCGCATGGTCCACACTAGTGATGTCAAGTAAGGGAACCGGTCAGCCGCCCGGCCGCGGCGATAACAGACAAGATCTGCGAGGACGGCGTGGAGTTCGACGTCACGATCGAAATCCCCAAGGGGGAGCGGAACAAGTACGAGGTGGACCACAAGACGGGGCGGATCAAACTGGATCGCACCCTGTTCACGGCCACCCAGTACCCGGCGGACTACGGGTTCATCGACGACACCCTCGGTCAGGACGGCGATCCGCTCGACGTCATGGTCCTGGTGCAGGAGCCGACCTTTCCCGGCTGCCTGATCCGCGCGCGGGCGATCGGGATGTTCCGGATGACCGACGAGAAGGGCCCGGACGACAAGGTGATCGCCGTGCCATCGGACGACCCGCGGCTGGAGCACCTGCGCGACATCCACCACCTGAACGAGTTCCACAAGCTCGAGATCGAGCACTTCTTCCAGGTCTACAAGGACCTCGAGCCCGCCAAGAGCGTCGAGGGCTCGAACTGGGCGAGCCGCACCGAGGCCGAAAACGAGATCAAGCGTTCCTACGAGCGCGAATCCGCCCGCCTGGCCAAGCTGGCCGAGACCGCCGAGACCGCCGAAGCCACCGACCCCAGCTGACCTCGGCGGCGATCCGGTCGAGAGGGGTCGAACGGCTCGCGCAGCGCCACCGCGATCGCGGCGGTGGCCTGGCTGCGCGGGCCGCACCGAGCCTTGTGCGTGTGCACACCGGCACGCCTAGTCCGGCGCGTTCGATCCCCATGTCCACAACGCGTGCAACACCGGGGCGAGGGCCCGCCCGCGTTCGGTGAGCCGATACCCCACCCGCGGCGGCCAGCCAGGCCTGCGACTCCGATGCACGACGCCACCGCGGACCAGCTCGGCCAGCCGATCGGTGAGGACCTTCTCGGACAGCGCCGGCATGGACCGCGCGAGTTCGGTGAATCCACGCGGCCCGTGCAGGAGCTCGAGCACGACCGGAGCGGCCCATCGCTTGCGCAACACGCCAAGCGCGGACTCGATCGGACACGCCGAGCCGGGTTCGCCCACCGGCGCCGGGCACCGGTCCAGCAACTCGGTCGCCGCGTAGCTGACCGTTTGGTGAGTCACGAAAGCCCTCCTTAGCGTTGCCGGCACCAGTACAGCACGGCCGAGCCGGCCCGAGCGACACCTCGAGATGGAGGGCCCCGTGACACTCGCGGACGAGAAGGCGGACATCGCGGAGACGGTGATCCGCCTCTTTCACGCCCTGGACGCGCACGACTGGACCATGATCCGGACTCTCACCGGCGACCCGATCGATGTCGACTATCCGTCCAAACAGGGTGGTCCGGAACGGCTCGGCGTCGAGGACTTCGTTTCCGGGCTGAAGGGCTTCCTACCTGGATTCGATGCCACCCAGCATCTCGTCGGGTCGATCGTGGCCGAGGTGAGTGACGGAATCACCGCGACGGCTCGGTTCCACGCCCGAGTCACGCACCTGCTCACCGAGGCCGGTGACGATCTGATCTGGACCATCGGCTGTCACTACACGCTCGGCCTCGACCGGCGGGAAGGGAGCTGGAAGCTGCGTTCGTCCCGCGTGCGCGTGGTCTATGAGGAGGGAGACCGCGGCCTGGAAGAGCTGGCGCGCCGGCGGGTCGTTGCCTCCGGCTCACCCGGCTGACCGCAGCACGTCAGGACGTTGTCCGCGCCGGCCGGATACGCACGTGTCAGGAGACCGGCGACTCCGGTGGCCGCACCGTGACGCCCATCGAACGGGCCGTACCCGCGATGGTGCGCATTGCCGCGTCCAGGTCGGCGGTGTTCAGATCGGGCAGCTTGCGCTCGGCGATCTCCCGCAGCTGCTCCGCGCTCAGCGTCCCGGCACCTTCGTGCCCCGGCCGGGAGGACCCCTTGCCGCCCAGCGCCTTGCGGATGAGGAACGCGGTGGGCGGGGTCTTCAGCCGCAGTTCGAAGGAACGGTCCTCGAACACCGCGACCACGGCCGGGACGACATCGCCGCGCTGGTTCGCGGTGGCGGCGTCGTAGGCCCGCTTGACCTCGACCAGGTTCACCCCGGTCTGGCCGAGCATCTTGCCGAGATCCACCACCGGCGCGTCCCCGGCGGTGAGCTCCAGCGTGGCCTGGAAGCTGAGCTTCTTGGCCTTCTTCGGTTGCTTGTTCGGCGACACCACGTCCCCCTTGGTCGTCCTGCTGTTGACGACCGGGAACGCTATAGTCTCCAGCTACTGGAGACTCAAATCGAAAACCCCAGCTCAGTCGCTGATCGGTTCGATCCCCTCGGCATGCCGCCGGGCGAGCTGCTGGTAGACCGCCGCGTTGTGCTCCACCCATACCCTCGCGGAGTCGGTCAGCGGTACGTGCTTCTTCGCCGGGCTGCCCATGGCGATGTGCTCGGCCGGAACCGCCAGGTTCGGGGTCACCGTGGCCCCGGCCGCCACCAGCGCGCGGGTGCCGATCTCGGCCTGGTCCAGCACGGTGGAACCATTGCCGATCAGCGCCTGCTCGCCGACCGTGCAGTCGTGCACGAGGCACTGGTGGCCGACGGTGGCGTTCCTGCCGATCTCGGTCTCGTTGCCCGCGTTCACGTGCACCACCGAGTTGTCCTGGATGTTGGCGCCCTCCCGCACCACGATGCGGCCGAAGTCGGCCCTGAGCACGGCGCCGTACCAGATGGATGCGCCCTTCTCCACGACGACGTCACCGATCAGCGTGGCGGTCGGCGCGATCCAGGCGTCCGGGTGCACGGTGGGGCTGACGCCCTCGAAGGAAAACATCGGCATGGGCCAACCCTACGGGCGGCCGGACCGGTGCGCGATCTCCGGGGATAAACCGGATTGATCCCCCGTAAGGATGACGGTGCACGGACACGGCGGGTCATAGTTTGTCGGGGCCGGCCCCCGGAACCGGCTCGGCGATCAAGGAGCTCCTGATCCTCCCCTGCACAGTTCGTGGAAAGGAGCGACAGCCCATGCGGCTCCGCAAGATCGGACTCGGCGCCGGCGTCCTCCTGGCTTCGGCCGGGTTGATGCTGGGCACGGCGCAAGCGGCGACGGCGGCGCCCGAGTCCACCCCCGACACCGCGCCGGTCGCGGCCTCGGCGGAGGGCGGCGGCGACGTCTCGCCCTATATCGTCGGTGGCAGGCGGGCCAGCCAGACCTACGAGTTCATGGCCTCACTGCAGTCCTCGGGCAGGCATTTCTGCGGCGGCTCGCTGATCCGGTCCAACTGGGTCGTCACCGCCAAACACTGCATCCAGAGCCAGTCCCCCGGCAGGTTCCAGGTACGGGTGGGCAGCACCAGGTACGACTCCGGCGGCACCCTGGTCGGGACCTCCCGGATCGTGCCCGGCTCCGGCGATATCGCGCTGGTGCAGCTGTCCCAGTCGGTGAGCCAGACGCCGATCGACATCGCCGACGCCGGCACCAGCGCGGGCACCGAGACCAGGCTGATCGGCTTCGGCCAGACCTGCGCGACCCGCGGCGGCTGCGGTGCCTCGCGGGACCTGATGGAGATCGACGTCACGGTGCAGGCATCAGGGTGCACCGCCAACTTCGACCCGAACACCGAGCTCTGCCTCGGCGGGGTGCCCAGGGCGGGCGCCTGCTACGGCGACTCCGGCGGGCCCTCCGTCGTGCGGGAAGGCGGCGAGTGGCGGCTGACCGGCGCGACCAGCAGGGCAGGCCGTGGCCAGCCCACCTGCGGTCAGGCACCGGCGATCTACATGAAGGTGCCAGCCTACCGGTCCTGGATCAACGGTGTCGTCGGCGACGATGATGATGACGACCCGCCGCCGCAGGGCTGCGAGGGCGTGCCCGCGTGGCAGGCCGGTGGTTCGTACCAGATCGGCGACGTGGTGGCGCACAACGGCCACCGGTGGGAGGCGATCTGGTACCCGGGTGGTGCCGAGCCGGGCGACCCGACCTCCTGGGCCGTCTGGGAGGACCTCGGTCCCTGCTGATCCGCGGTAGCCGAACCGGTCACTTGGGCCCTCCCCGCGCGGGAGGGCCCAAGTTCGTCCGGAGTTTCTTCCACCCGGCTGTCGAAACCGGTCCCCGCGCTCCGACCTCCGCTGCGAGGCGCCGAGCGGTCGGCGCGGAAAGGACCGATCATGGGACAGCCAGTGGTGCACTTCGTGACGATCGGGACCGACCCGGGGGGCAACCTGGTCGGCGTGGCGGGACCGGCCTGACCGGCTCGGCAGCGGGAGGAACGAGATGAAGTACCTGATCCTGATCTACAGCAACCCGAAGACCTGGGGACACCCGATCTTCGAACGGACCCCGGAGTTCCAGGCGCTGCCGGAGGGCGAGCAGGCCGCGCTGTCCGAGCAGGCAGAGGAACTGCGGCAGGAGATCATCGAGTCCGGGGAGTTCGTGGCGGGAACGGCGCTGGCCGACCCGATACTCGCCAGGACAGTGCGGGTGCGCGACGGCCTTCCGGTGGCCACGGACGGGCCCTACTCGGAGACCAAGGAGCAGCTGGCGGGCTATTTCGTGGTCGACTGCGCGAGCCCGGAGCGGGCGGCCGAGATCGCCGGACGGTTCCCGGACGCCAGGTTCGCCGGGGTCGAGGTGCGCCCGATCATGGAAACCGCAGGCCAGGAAATGTGAGTACGGCTGAGATCGAGGACCTGCTGCGCCGCTCGGCGCCGCAGGTCCTCGCCGCGCTCGTGCGGCACTACGGGCATTTCGAGGCCGCGGAGGACGCGGTGCAGGAGGCGCTGCTCGCGGCCGTGACGCGGTGGCCGGAACAGGGCGTTCCGGAAAGCCCGGCGTCCTGGCTGATCAAGGTCGCCGCGCGCAGGCTGACCGACCAGCTGCGCAGCGAATCGGCGCGCAGGCAGCGGCAGCACAAGGTCGCCGCACTGACCCTGCCGGAGGAGCGGCGCGCGCCCGCAGCCGATGTCACCGGGCCGCTCGACGAAGACGACACGCTCACCCTGCTGATGCTGTGCTGTCACCCCGCGCTGAGCGCATCCGCGCAGATCGCGCTCACCCTGCGCGCGGTCGGCGGGCTGACCACGGCCGAGATCGCCGGGGCGTTCCTGGTGCCAGAAGCCACCATGGCCCAGCGGATCAGCCGGGCCAAGCGGCGGATCAGGGCGGCGGGCGCCCGGTTCCGCCCACCGCCCGAGCGGGAGCGGCCGGATCGGCTGCGCAACGTGCTGCATGTGCTGTACCTGATCTTCAACGAGGGCTACACGGCCAGCTCGGGACCCGAGCTGTACCGCGGCGAGCTGACCGCCGAGGCCATCCGGCTCACCCGTACCGTCCGTGACCTGCGGCCGGAGGACGGTGAGGTCGCCGGGTTGCTCGCGCTCATGCTGCTGGTCGACGCCCGCCGCCCGGCGCGGACCCGGCCGGACGGCGGGCTGATCCCGCTGGCGGAGCAGGATCGCGGCCGGTGGAACCGGGAGTTCATCGAGGAGGGCAGCGCCCTGATCACCAACGCCCTCGTCACAGCCGAGCTCGGGCCGTACCAGGTACAGGCGGCGATCGCCGCGGTGCACGCGGAGGCAACTTGCGCCGGGGACACCGACTGGGTGCAGATCATCGGGCTGTACCGGATCCTGATGCGGCTGGCGCCGAACCCGATGGTCACCCTGAACCACGCCGTGGCGGTGGCCGAGGTGCGTGGCCCGCACGCCGGGCTTGCCCTGCTCGAGGGGCTGGACACCGAAGACCGGTTGTCCGGGCACCACCGGCTGCACGCCGTCCGGGCGCATCTCCTCGAGCTGGCCAGCGAGGCGGAGGCGGCCCGGTCCTGCTACCAGCTGGCCGCGCGGCTGACCACCAGCCTGCCCGAGCAACGCTATCTGCTGGACCGCGCGGCGGATACGATTCGCCGCCGTGACTGAGGACGTGCTCGAGGTCGTGCTTGGGGTGCTGGCGGCGGGGATCAGCGCCGCCATCGGCTGGTTCACCCGTACGTTCCTGTGGCGGCGCAGGCTGCGCCGCAAGCAGCGTTTCCTCGGCCTCCCCCGCGATTCGGACGCCCTGCTCGTGGTCAACCGGCATGCGGGGAGGGAGGACGCGGTGGACCGCTACGACGTGTTCACCCTCCTCGAGCTGTCCGCCTTGATCAAGGACTGCGGCGCGCAGGCCCGGATCGTGGCGCATGACCTGGTCCGCCAGGGCCTCGGCCAGCAGGCCGAGTTCTGTGTCGGCGGGCCGGTGTCCAATCGCCGGATGGCGGCACACCTGCGGGCGTTCCTGCCCGGCGTGGCGGTGAACACCGGGCTGGACCCGGAGGGGCCTGCCGACCAGTGCGTTTTCCAGGTCGGCACGGAGCGCTACCACCTGGAGAAGGGCAATGTGGAGTACGTGATCCTGGCCCGGCTCTCCGCCGAGCGGGGAGCCCGGCCGGTCTTCCTGTTCTGCGGCCAGGTCGCCATCACCAACCAGGCGGCGACTCGCTACCTGGCCCGGCACCATCGCAAGCTCGCCCGCAAGTACCACGACGACTCGTTCTGCCTGCTGCTGAAGGTCGTCAACTCGGAGGCGTACGGGCCGGACATCGTCGAACTCGTCGCCGACGTGACCCGGACGGCACGGGAACCGATTCCGAACTGAGCAGCACGTACGAAAGCGGCCGAGGTTGTCACCCCGGCCGCTTAGCGCTGCGAGCCGCGTAGGGGAATCGAACCCCTGACCTGTTCATTACGAGTGTCCCGCAACACTAGAACCAACGCTTCTAGCAGCGAATACTCGCCGCAGACGTGGCCCAAGAGCGACCCTGCCTACCCCAGTGCACCCCAGTTCGGACCACAGACCGGACCACGGACACCCACGGCCCTGGAGTGACGTAATTCACAATATGCGCTTGTTCTGCACCACGCCCCGCTGACTCCTGCCAGCCCCAGCTAGCCCGTGAGCCATGCACGCAGTCCGCACCCCGGGCCGACCATCCTAACCGCCAGGAATTGAGGATGGTGACACGGTCGTGTCACCATCCTCAATTCCTCCAACTCTCTAGCTGTGGTGCTGATAAACCTTCATCGACAGGACGTGGTCATTACACGCCCACGGCACGTTCTGCGCCCACGAGTTCGGACCGTAGTGCGGCCCGCACTGCGAAACATAATCCTCTTCGGAGTAAATAACCTGGCCACTGCACTGGTTATACGTCCGCCAAGATGAAATACCCGGCAAACCGTCGTTGAAGGACGAAAGGTCAGAGAAGCCCCATCCGGCGGGATCACAAGCGGCGTCGGCAGTCAAACTGTAATGCGGTCCGCCCTGGTAAGAATCCCGGTAGATCCGAACAAGGAGAACCTTCGCCGCAGCGCCGGGTATCTGCGCCCGCGCTTCTTGCTCGGTGGCAGCGCACACGTGGTGCGTCATCCGCGTTTCAGAACTTCCTGGCTTCACCTTGGTAAAGCTAGCAACGCAGTGTCCTTGCGAATTTTCACCGACCTCCGCAGAAGCAGGAGATACCATTAGAATACTGGAAAGCGACATCACAAGAGCTGCAATATAAACCAGAGCCCTCGATCTCTTTTTGGGCGCCCGAACAACAGATTTCATCAGTCCTCCCCTTTGCCTAACGAGAGCCAATACTTAAAAATCCCCCGACTTTAGTGTCAGCATCTTTTAGCCGACCAGACCCAACTTATCGATAGCCACAGCGGACGGATACCACCAAGTGGATGATTAACCTGTCGATCAACGGACCGGCTAAGCGTCAACATTCAAAGTGACACAAATCACCAAGAAACTAGTTGAAGATCGTTCAGAAGTTTGGTAGCAGGAAAGGCAGCAGGTCAGGATGTGGTTGATTCGGCCGAGGCATCACTGCGGCTTCTGACCGTTGCTGGATATGTCCGAGAGTAATAGGGCGCGAGAAGTCAACGCCGTACTCCGCACCAGAAGTGATAGTCAAGCAGAGGTCATCAGGTGCCGTGCCAGTGCCAATGGCCACGACATACGACTCTGACAGGTTGGTGCAGATCGCGAGCCAACCGCTCGCAAAGTGCCACACCCTCGCCTCAACATGCTGAGCTTCGACGTTCCAACTCACTAACGGCCACGTCGAGAAGATCGCGACTTGCTCGTCAGCATGTCGTCGAAGCCGCTCGCCTAGCTCGTCGCGGCGCTCGGGCAAAGTGAACGGCTCGATAACGTCGAGGAAACGTCCCACTGCCATGCCCGGCGAACGCCATCCTCCCAGCGGCGAATCCGTTGATTTGAAGGTCGTTCGAGGCAGTGTACCCACGAGTACTCCAGCCTCACCGGTCGACGTACGATGGCCTAGCCACACTGGCGAGTTGGGCGTGTTGTCAACAGCCTCCAGCCACCGCTGTCCATCCCACGATGGTTCAAGGCCGTAGATGGTGAACGTCAGTGGTGGCGCGACGGGGGCAGGGATGCGCTCTGCGGTAGGGCCGTTTTCCATGGTCTTATCGTGCCCTATCTGTCGCTCGTTCGCATCGGCCAAGCGAAATACGCCAGTCCAGCACATCGAACAACTTACCATCCGGGGGTTCGCTATGGTTATCAGCCCGGTGTGAGCAAGGGCGCGCCGCTAGCCAGCCTAGCAAGCCCAGGCCGACCAGGACGTAACTAGCCCCGATGATGTGTTGCCACCAAGACCAATCTAGTTCAGCCAGATTTCCGCTAGGTAGGTATTGATGTACGCCGACCACAAATACAGCTCCCAAGAGCATGCCGAGGCAGCGTCCACGCACGCCAATGCTGGAACTGAAACCCAACAGTATGACCACGGCGGGCACGACCCAAACCCAATGATGCGACCAACTAACCGGCGACGCTAACAGACCGCCGACTGCTATTGCCAGCAGGGCAATTCCATCGTTTCCGACAGAACGAGCCCGATAGGCCGAAACTCCAGCAAGCGCCATTGCCAACAATACCAAAAATGCCCATATCGAAGTCCTAACCCAACCTTCCGGAAGAAGCCGTGACAGTACGCCCTGAAAGCTCTGATTAAACGCGTATTCCAGTCCACCAATACGGGCTGGATCAATTAACGCTTGAAACCAGTATGTAATACTGTCGGATGGGACGAGAATCAACGCAAGGACGCCACAAGCCAAGAACGCTGCCAGGCTCCATAACGCAGCTCTATACTGTCTGCGCACAAGGAAGAACAGCACGAACACCGCAGGAGTCAATTTAACTGCCGCAGCTACACCGACGAGAATTCCACGCGGCCACCGAAGACGATATCGCAGGCAATCCACCACCACCATTGCCATCAGAATAAGATTGACTTGACCAAAGCTAATCGTTGACTTTACAGGTTCGAATATGAACCAAACCGCCGCTACCGCAAGAGCCACCGTTGCGGCATAGCCTCGATTAGGCCAGGTTCGCCTTGCAAATATCACCGTTGTTGCAAGCAGTCCAAGAACACTGAAAAGTGTCATAATCACTTTGGCCAAATGCCAAGGAACCAATGTCAACGGCACGAACAGCAAGGCCGAAAATGGCGGGTAAGTAAACGGTAACGGCATCCCCGGAACTAACTCAGGGAAATCCGCAGAATACAAGCCGATACCGCTCAATAATGCGCGCCCACCAGCCCGGTATACATGGATGTCAAGAAAGCCTGAAAAGAATACGAAATGAACAAATGTTGACGCCAGGAGGATAACCACGGAGACTCGACGTAAAGCTGACATGCGACAGGTACGCCGTGCTTTCCGCGCGGTCATATAATGACTGTCCCGTGATACCCGTCTCCACGTCATGTTGCGCATTGTGCCAGGCATCAAGTGCGTTGACTTCAAGGGGTCATGGACCCAGAACGCTAGCCACATGCCGCTAGTAATAGCGTTAACTCACGATCTCTAGGGCTAGGTCGACCGCAACGCAGACGCATCGAGTAGCGCAGATACTATCTGTCGTGAAACCTGAAGGAAGGAACCCCAATGGCAGACTCGGCTGACCTCGGTGTGCAGCGGACCCTTGTACTTCTCAAGCCTGATGCCGTCTCGCGCGGCCTGGCTGGCCGGATCATCACGCGCTTCGAGGACGCCGCGTTGAAGATTGTCGGCACCAAGATGAAGCACATGGACGCCGAGTTCACGCGTAAGCACTACTTCGACCTCGAAGAGCGGCTTGGCAAGGAGATCTACGACTGCACCGCCGGTTTCATGCAGACCGGACCGGTTATCGCGCTGGCGCTCGAAGGTGTGGACGCCGTGGCCAAGGTCCGGAAGATCATCGGCAGCACCTACCCGAACGACGCCGCGCCGGGCACCGTACGTGGCGACTTCGCGCACCAGACCAAGGCATCGTCCGAGGTCAGCGGCAAGGCAGTGATGAACCTCGTGCACGCTTCCGGCAACGCCGAGGAAGCCAAGTACGAAGTTGAGCTTTGGTTCCCGGCTGGCGAGCTGTTCGACTACGAGACGCTCGCTGAGAAGCTCGCGTACTGACGGTGGGAGCAGACGCGACGATGGCAGCCGACTCGGACAATCGCGTGCCGCTGGACGAACTTCACGCTGCCTTCGACCGTGAGGTAACCACCGACAAGCGGGCCGCCGCCGAGACCGCTTACGCGCTCGCATTCCGGTACCGCAACGAGGACGTTGGCGGCGCCCGCCACTTCGACCTGGCGAAGGTGTGGGCCAACCGCGCCATAGAGCTGCTGGACGAACTTCCGTCCGCTCGGCTCGACCAGGTGGCAAGCACTCGCATGTCCGTCGGTGGCGTTCCCCTGCCTGAGTTCTTGCACGCGGATGTGGTGCGTGAACGTCTCGCGGACGTACTTGCCTGACGACCTGCGCGAGCGGTCCCGACGCTTGGGAGTCGGGACCGCTCGGCGGTCAGTTCTTGAGCACCTCGTCCAAGTGTTCCTGCACCGGTCCGAAAAGGCCGTACGGCACGTACTCAGCAAGCTGACCGTGTTCCAGCCACGCAAGCTCGGCTAGTTCCTCGTTGTCCACCACGGTCGCCTCGCCTGTCACATAGTCGCACGCTACGTAGATCATGGTCCGGCCGGTATTCGGGTGCACCCGCTCGCCAAGAACCTTGGACTCGGCGACGGTCAGACCGGTCTCTTCGCGAACCTCGCGTACAGCCGCTTGGATTGCCGACTCTCCCTCTTCGACTTCCCCTGCCGGGAACTGCCACGACAGGCTGCCTTCCTTTACCCGCCGTCGGACGAGAAGCACTTTCGCGTCCTTGACGACGACTGCGGCAGCGATCGGCGGCTGCGGGGCCTCGGTCGTCGGCTCAGTCACTCGGTACCTCCAAAGCGTCCAGTATTGGCGGGAAAATCTGCTCGGCCGGGATGAAGCGCGTCAATTTGCTCTTGTCAGCCCAGATGACGCTAACATTCTCGACAACGTCGACGTTCTCTGCGTCTCCGGCCAGGTAGTCACACAGTAGGTACTCGCAAAATACGTTCGTAACCGGGTGCAAACGGCTACCGAGGCCGCGAACCACAACGCAGTGAACGCCGGTCTCGGCGAGAGTCTCGCGGACCGCGACGGTCTCCGGCTGGACGCCAGGCTTGACCATGCCCGCCGGGAACTGCCACGAGATCCCCTGACCGTCGTCGCCTCTTCGACAGACCAGAAGCACTTTCTTCTCTGTCGCCACAACGGCGATCGCCACTTTCAACATCTGGGCGGGGTCTGAGCCACTCGACACTGCCTCTGCGCCCTCGCTCACGATGAGCGCGAACCTAGACTTTGCCGCGTCCGGCGCCTGGTCGAGCACCGTATCCAGGAGTTGTTGCATCTCTGTCCGTGGCGTCAGGTCTGGTCGTTCATGCCACTTGCCAACTGTCCGGATCGCTACGCCGAGATGCTTCGCGAACGCATCGTTAGTCATGCGCAGGGCGGCTTGCAGAGCGCACGCCGTGCGGCCGGTCCAGTCGTTCACCATCCCCATCGATCCGGCCCCCCGGAACCTTGAAGTGCACTGCCAGTGCATCGGAAGTGCACTGCCGATGCCTGTGCAGTACATCGTTTGTGCAGGGGATTCGGCGTTGACTGAGAGACATGAAATTCAGTCATCAGAGACCCCTACCGATCCCGCTCTTTCCGTACCGCAGCGACATTCTCAGCGACGGTGGCGACATTGGCGTTGATCTCGTTAAGCCGGTCACCGAAAGCGTCGATCCGGGCCAGACGGTCGTTTATCTGACGCAACTGGTGCTCGATCACAGCGAGTCGGCCGGGCACGTCGTCATCCGGGCGTACGACGGGTTCGCCCACTTCAGGCGGCCTGCGCTGGGCGAGAACGGCGGCCAGGTGTCCGGGGTGCCAGTCAAGCGCGACCGAGAGCGCCTCCAGGGTGCGGTCGCTACGGCGGCGCTGGACAACGTTGTGCTGAATCTCGCGGACAACGGCTTTCGAGAGCTGCGATCGCATAATGACTTCGCGCTGGCTCACGCCAAGCTGCGCCATGCGCTGATTGATTGCGCTAGCGACTGCCGCCCAGTCTTCCGTCACGTATTCCTCCGCGCTCCGCCTCGGCCCCGAGGGTAGCGCGAACCGGAAATCGCCAAGTCGGCCCGAGGGCACGCGCGGGCATTTCAGCGCTTCGCGTCGTCATTCGGGATGAAATCATCCATGTATTACGGATTAAAACATCCATCCAGATCTTCAACCTTGGGGAACAAATCCAATGGATACCAACATGACGAACGCCAGTCCGGCGTTCTACACAGTCCAAGAAGCCGCACGCATCCTGCGCGTCAACCCGGTCACGCTGTACCGCGCGATCAGGGACGACGCTTTCCCGGCCGTCCGTATCCGCACCCGTTACGTGGTCCCGGCAGCCGCACTCAACCGGCTGATCGCCGAGGTCACCGAGTCGGGTGGATGCATCGATCTCGCCGAGGTGGTCACCAGGTGGCGCACCGCCCGCGAGCTCGGCCGTGCGTCGGGGGGTGCGTCGTGGTGAACCGAGACGACTACGAGCAGATGGCCGCCAGGTTGGACCGCTATGCCGGGGTGCCGGATGCGGTGCTGTACCGGGTGGTGACCCGAGACGGTCTGTGCTTCTGGGCGTTCGATCGCACCGAGTTGCCGGAGCTGTCCGGTCAGGAGGATGTGGATCGGGAGTTGGCCGCGTGGATGTGCGCGGGCTGCCCGGTGATGGATGAGTGTCTGGAGCTGGAGCTGCGCACTGCCGGTGAGTCCACGGTGGGTGTGTGGGGTGCGCTGCCGGACACAGATCGGCGGGCGGTGTGGCGGGTGTGGAAGGTCCGCCACCCCAACCGTCGCCGTGGGGGTGAGCAGCCGTGACGCTCAACCTCACCGTGGAACAGGTGCTGGCCGGGTTCGGTGTGCTGCTGGCGCTGGTGCTGGTGTGGCGGGCCGGGTCGCGCCAGGCGCGCCGGGCGGCCGAGACCGCGCGGGCGGGTGCGCGGGTGGTGTCGCTGGCCGGGCGGGTGCTGTTGATGGCCGCCGCGTTCGTCGGCGTGCAGTGGGTGGTGATCACCCAGATCGACAACCCGACGCTGCTGGTGGTGGCGCTGGCGCTGCCGGATCTGATCGCGGCTTATGTGCTGACACGTGCGTTGACCGTGACCGAGATCGGCACCGCCCGGCGCCGGGGTGGTGGTCACCGATGACCACGCCGCAGAAGGGACGGGAAGGGGTGGCCGCCGCTGGGCGGCCACCCGCCCCCGACCGGCCGCAGGACGCCACCCATGTGCCGCTGACACGTGGGCAGCGGTTGGCGCGGGATGCGGCCGAGGCGGCCGAGGTCCGTGCGCACCAGACGCATCCGGATGTGGTGGCGTTGCGGGTGGAGCGGGTACGGGCGCAGGTGGATCGGTGGTGCTGGGCCGGGATCGTGCTCGGGCTGGCGTTCACGATGACCAACGTGCAGCACTTCGCCGCCGCCGGGGCGGCGGTGTGGTCGCTGCCGTGGCTGGCGGCGTGGCTGCTGGATCCGATGGTGTCGCTGGTGCTGCTGGCGATCCTGCGGGCCGAGCAGGTCACCGCCCGCTACCAGGTCCCCACCGGCCGATGGGTGCGTGCCGCGAAGTGGCTGGCGCTGGCGGCCACCTATGTGATGAACACGTGGACCTCGTATGCGGTCGGGTCGCTGTCGGGGATCGTGCTGCACTCGGTGCCGCCGTTGATGGTGTTCGCCGCTGCCGAGGCGGTCACGGATCTGCGGGACAAGCTGACCGAGGCGGTGACGGTGGCGTTCACCGACGCTGCCCGCCGGTCCGCCCCGGCCGGGGCGGACCGGGTTCACGAACAACGGCCGGACACCGCCCGGCGGTCGGCTCGGCGGCCGGGTACGCGGGCGCGGCGGCGGAAGCTGTTCGGTGACTACCTCGCCGAGGCCAGGGACTCCTGGACGCCGGGGGTGGTGGTGAGTCCCGCGTGGATTCGGCAGGTCACCGGCTGCTCGCGGGGCCTGTCGCCCCGGCTGGCCGCCGCCCTGGCGGCCGAACTCGAGGACTCCGCACCGGGCGAGGGGGTGCCGGAGTGAACGCCGAGGACGCGCCGCTGAACACCCCACCGGAGGGTGCGGTGAACGGTGCCGGGACGCTCGCCCGCACGGCTTCACGTGAGGTCGACTCGGCGGTGTTGGATGGTGAGCTGGTCGACCACGGGCCGGTGCCGCGCCCGCGTTCACGCCGGGCACGGTTGGCCGCGTGGTGGCAGCATTCCCCGCGTGTGCCGGTCGCGTTCCAGGGCGGTCCGCAGGGGCGGCAGGCCGCCAAGGATGCCGTTGCGGCCGTAGTGCGTTCGCCCTGGCGCTACCTCGGTGCCGTTGCCCGGGGTGTGGTGGCGGGTGTGCGGTGGTGGCGCCGCTGGGTCACCGTGCGGGACTACCGCGAGGCGGCCGAGGAGTCGGAGAAGCTGGCGGACAAGTTCACCGAGATCCGGGAACTGACCCTGTTCCGCTGGCGGGTCACCGGCGCCATCGCGGCGGCCGTGACCGTGGCCGGGACGCTGGGGGTGTTCCTGGACGGCTGGCGCCCGCTCTGGATCACGGGCGGGGTCGCGTCGGTGGCGCTGGCCATCCTCGGCAGGCGGAAAGACGGCAGCCCCGGCCGCAAGGCCGTGCTGGCCGGGCCGCGCTCGCTGACCTGGACGATGGACCCGCAGGTGCTGGTGGACGCCTTCCGGGACGCGAAGCTGATCGGCAAGGACGAATCGCTACGGCTGGTCGAGCGCGCGCACCGCGAAGGCGACGGGTGGGCCGTGACCGTGGACCTGCCCGCCACCCGCAAGGCGGCCGATGTGGTGAAGAACCGCGAGGCACTCGCCTCCGCGCTGGCGGTGGACGAGATCCAGCTGATGGCCGAGCGAGTACGCGGCCGGGGCGGGCACGCCGGCCGGGTGGCGCTGTGGGTGGCCGACGCCGACCCCTACGACAAACCCCCGATGCGGACACCGCTGCTCGGGGTGGAGCAGTGGGACGCCTGGCGGCCGGTGCCCTTCGGGCGGGACGCCCGCGACCGGCGCATTGACGTGCCGCTGGTGTGGACCTCGCTCCTGGTGGGGGCGATCCCGAGGCAGGGCAAGACCGTGGCCACCCGCACCGCGGCCGCCGGGATGATCCTCGACCCACACACCCGCGTGTACGTGGCCGATTTCAAGGGCGGCAAGGACTGGATGGCCGCCGCGCAGGTGGCCCACCGGTTCCTCTCCGGCGACGACACCGACCACGTCCTGGCCTTGTTGGACTGGCTGGTGGAGCTGGTGGCCGAGGTCCAGGGCCGGTACCGGCGGATGCGGGAACTGGACGACACCATCTGCCCGGAATCGAAGATCACCCCGCAGATGTCGCGCGACCCCGCGCTGGGCATGCCGATCACCCCGGTGTTCATCGACGAGGTGCAGGTGCCGTTGGAAGACCGGACCCCCGTTCAGGTGCAGGGCAAGAAGGTCCCGGCGGGTGAGTACATCGGCGAGTTGCTCACCTGGCTGGCCAAGAAAGCCCCGGCCGCCGGGATCGTGCTGGTGCTGGCCACACAGCGGCCGGACTCCAAAACCATCCCGTCCGGACTGCGGGCGGTGCTCGGGTCCCGGTTCGCGCTGCGCGTGATGGACTGGCGCGACAGCAACATCATCCTCGGCGAACAGATGAACACCCGTGGGTTCGACTCCAGCCGACTGCTGCCCTCGCACAAGGGGGTGGGCATCCTGCGGCCGGACGGGGAGACCGAGGCCGGGGCCGATGTGCTCGCGCTGATGGTGCGCACCTACCTGATGACCGGTGCAGACTGGCATGCCCTCTGCCACCACGGCCGCGCCCTTCGCGAGGCAGCCGGAACACTCAGCGGCCACGCTGCCGGGCAGGACACCCACCCGGTGCCTGACCACACCGCCGTGGCCAAGACCATCGGCGCGTCCACCCGCGAGCCACTGGGCGCCCGGCGGCCGGTCGAGCTGCCCGAACCGCTCGGCGCCGTGGTCGACTACCTCGGCGACGACCTCGACCAGCGCGAGTTCATCCCCAGCACCGAGCTGGTCGACGCGCTCGACATCGACGCGACCGCGTTCGGGCGCCAGATGGGCGAACTCGGGTGCCGCTCCGACCGGACGCGGGTGCCACGCGGCGACGGCACCACCCGGCAGGTACGCGGCTACCACACCGCCGACATCCGGGCCGCCATCGAACGCTGCCGCAACGGCACCCCCACCGACGCCGAGGTGGTCGAGGACGACCCGTAACCCGTCACCAACCCGTCCCGCCTACCCGTCACGCCGTCACACCCGGCGTGACGGGTACATATCTATCCTGAGCTGCGCAAACAGTGCCCGTGACGGGTGAGACGGGTACGCCCGAACCCGTCACGCCCGTCACGAATCCGCCGAGCCGAGCCGCTTCCGGGACGTGGTGGCGACCCGTCACACCGTGCGCAAGCGATGGTCAACCAACCGCACCAAGGCGTCCTGCCGGGTCTTCCACGGCCCGCCGGGCACCGTCAGCAGGTGCGGGGCGGTGGTGGCCTGCCACCCACCACTCCGGCGACCGGTTGCCGTGCGGACGGGTTCCAGCCAGCCGAGCAGGGTCACGTCCTCGACAGGACCGGTGAGCACCCGCCAGCCGGGCCGCACCGGATCGGTCGAACGTGCCAGCCGAACCGAGTCCAGATCCACCGCGCCCCGCCGGACCGGCGCATGCCGCGCCCGCTTCGACGGCTTGGTGTCCACACTGGATTCCGTGACAGATTCCGTGACATCGGCCGGTGGCACCGCGTCGCGCCGGGTCGCTACCGGAGCCACCATCGGTGACGTCACGGTTCGCGTCACGTTATCGGTCGCGGTGCGCAGCCGCTCCACCTCGGCGGCCGGATCGGCACCGGCCAGCAACGCGGCACGCAACGCAGCGGTCGCAGCCTCCACCTCGGCGACCGCCGTCAGCGCGTCACCGCGTTCACTGCTGATCCGGGCGCGCCGGGCGCGCTGCCGACATGCCGGACCGTGGTAGCGCGGGCGCCGACCACGCCCCGAGACCGCCCGCTCCGGTAGCGGCTGGCCACACCCCGCACACAGTGACGACATGCCCGATCCATTCCGTGACTCATTTCGTGACCAATCGAGGGTGTCACGAAACGAGTCACGGAACAAGGTTCAGGCACCGTCCCGATCCGGCGGCACCTCGGCAGGCTCGATCTCCATCGCAGTGGTGATCAGCTCGTACGCCCGCGCGACCATCGCACCCTGCGCGGTCAGATGCCGGTTGAGCCGCTCCCACCCCAACGGGGTGAGGCGAATCACATGCTGCGAACTGTCGCGGCGGGTCTCCACATACCCGACCACGCGCAGCTTGCTCACCTGCGCGGACAACGCGGCAGCACGCACCTTCACCGTGTCGCGCACCACCGCGACCCGACACCACCGCAGATGCACCAGCACGGTGCAGATGAACAACGGCACCGGCTGTAGCAGCAACGGGTCCAGCCCTTCGCAGTAGTCCTCGCTCCTGTCCGACACCAGCCGCAACCGGGACCTCGCAGTCACGAGCGGATCGCCACCCCGAGGCCGGGACCGGGTGAGCGGACCATGCAGGACTCGCACGGCATCCCCCGCACGCCGTCCAGCAACTCCAGCTCGCCATGCCCGAACGCCGTCCCGCACAAGGCGGTCAACTCCTGCGGAGTCGAGTCACTCTCCGGCGGCACCGCGAACAGGTGCGTCACCCGCTGGGTCTCCCCCACGGTTCCCGGCAGCGGCCGGGCGAACAGCAACCGCACCGTCACCGCGCACCCTCCCGCGCACCGGCCGATCCGGCAGGCGCGAGCCGTGCCGCGCCCGTGCTCGCGCCTGCCGGATTCGGTGCGCGGCCGTCCCGACCGGGGGAGGATACGCCTGCGCCTTCCGGTTGGCGCGGCGCCGGGACGGCCGCCTTGTTGCGGCGGACCAAGCGCCGCAACAAGCCAGGCTTACGGTGCCGGTGCGGACGCATCCGAAGGTCGAACGGGCGCATGCTCGCGCGTGCCCGCAGGTACGCATGGCACTGCCGACACGGCGGCGCCGGGGGCAGCAACGCCGAACCCAGCACCACCACATGCCCACACACCGACTCGCACTCGCCGTGCCTCTCCAGCAGGCACTCGGTCAGCGCCTCGTCGGTCACGGCATGGTCTCGGCCATCAGCGATACACCGTTGCCACGTCACACAGAGCGCGCGGTCCACGTACACCTCCTGGTCGACCACCCGCACCCCCTCGCTAGCACCACTACGGATGTAATAAATCTCTATGGCAGACTGAAATCAGTCTTTCCCGAGAGCGATACGGCGAACACGACGTGTGCACGCCTTGGGGACGACATAGGGACGACACGAGGCAACCCCGGCGGGGAGGTTGACCATGACCGCGAGCGGTTCGGCGGACACGCCCGCCCGCACCTTGCTCGAACAGTTGATTCGGGAACGTCAGCAGACGTTGGAAGAGTTCGCCGAGGACGCCGAGAAGTTCGCTCGGGAACACGACGAACCCGGAACGCTCAGCGTGCGGCACCTACAGAGGTTGATCGCTGGCACCCGGCCGGATGGTTCACCGCTCGGCCCTGTCCGCCCCGCGACCGCGCGGTTGCTGCAAAGAATCTTCGGGCTGAGCGTTCAGGAACTTCTTTCGCCGCCGCGCAAGATGCCCACGATGGCGCACCCACTGCGCGTTGCCGTGGCCATCGTCACCAAGAGTTCAGAGGTGCTGGTTGTCTGCCGCAGAGGGCACGAGGGCAACGGCATTACTTGGCAGTTTCCGGCCGGTCTCGTCAAGCCGGGTGCCTCCGCGCAGATGGTCGCGGTCCGCGAGACGCTGGACGAAACGGGCGTGCACTGCGTGGTGACGCGCAACCTCGGGACACGGCTCCACCCGGTCACCAAGGTCGTGTGCGACTACATACTGTGCGACTACGTGACGGGAGAAGCCAAGAACGTTGACGTCGTGGAAAACGTGGATGTCGTCTGGATCGGCAAGGCAGACGTAACCAGGATGATTCCGGAAGATCAGATCTACGGCCCGGTCATGCGCGCGCTCAAGGAAGGCGTCCCTACTTGATCTCGCGACGCTTCGCGTCGAGATTGACGATCTCGCCGGGCTCACCGGCAGCCTTGGCCACCGGATCGGCGACGACCGCCCGCCGTCCCCGGCTGACCGTCACGAGTCCGGCCGCCCTGAGCTGGGCGATCGCGCGCTGCGCGGTGCCGAACGAGACCGCGTACCGGGCCGCGAGATCGGCGACGGTCGGTAGCTGATCGCCCGACCGCAGGATGCCGCTCACGATGGCTCCCCGCAGGTCAGCGGCAATCCGCCGGTAGGGACTCTCATCTTCATCGCCTGCCGTCGAGACGGGTTCAGTCAGCTTGCCCGAGTCGTCCAGCACGGTCGGTAGCTCCGGCATCCTGCCGGTTAGCGAACCGGCCGCACGTTGATCGGCCTCGGATACCCACGCGCTGTAGACGCGCAGTGTGGTGGCTCCCCCGCCACCGTGGCCGAGCCGTCCGGCGACCGTCCGAACGTCCACCCCTGCCGCGATGAGTTCGGTCGCCGAGTAGTGCCGGAGCTGGTGAATGTTCATGTCCCAGCCGAGGCGCGCACACATCCGGGCGTACCGCTGGCTCACCGTGTCCGGCTTCAGCCAGGTGGAACCATCGGGAACTGGGGAGAAGATACGAGCCTCAACGGGCATCTCAGGGCCGATTCCGACCCGCTCCGCGCAGTGCCGCCGGTACGCACGCAGCAACGTCACCGTCTGCTCGTCCAGAGCGATCCGGCGTTGCTGATGGGTCTTGGTGTCCTTCTCCCACGTGCGGCTCCCCCGTTGACCGATGCTTGACCGGATGGTCAGCACACCCGCCGAGAAGTCCACCCGGTCCCATTTCAGAGCGCACAGCTCACCGCGCCGGGCACCGGTCATCATGGCGAGCCAGACGAGCATTCCCCAGTCGAGTTCCTGCCACGCCTCGTTGGCGATAACTGCCGCCTGGTCCGCCGTAGGTGGCTGCGGGTTGGGTCGCGCGACCGGCACGGGCTCGGCCAGCTCGAACAGGTTCGTTCCCATCCATCCCCAGCGCCGCGCGCGCTTACCGGCGCCGGTCAGGATCGCCTTGATTTTGCGAATGGACCCGTCGCCGAGCGGCTCGCACTTGTGCGGACCGCACCGATCATCGCACTCGTGCGGCCGGTCCGTGCGGTGTTGCACGTACTTGCGGCCCCGGCAGTGCGCCCGGCAGGTCCGCAGTTCCTTGTAGAAGGAATCGAGAATCTCACCATCGATCCGGCCGAGCGGCTGGTCACCAAGCAACGGCCGGATGTGGATACGGGCGAGCGAGTCGTACCCGGTCAGCGTGTTGTCCTCGACCTTGAGCAGCTCGAAATGGCGATCCAAGAGTTGACCGACAGTGGCACGGGTGCGAGGCGCACGCCTCTCATCCACCTGGTTGAGCAATCGCGTGCGTGCCTTTTCGGCTTCGTTGGCAGCGTCCGGGCCCTTCTTGACCACCTCGCTGAGCCAGTGGTCTTTGCCGGTGACCGGGTCCTTACCGGCGTAGACCCGTACCCGGAGCGAACCGCTTGGCAAGGTCTCGATCTTGCCCCTACGGCGCTTGCGGGGTCGCGCTGTCTTGGCCATGGGCACATCATAAGCCCGTTCGGGCCACGTGTCGGGCCATGAAGAAGGGGTCCGGCGGAACCGGACCCCTTCTCACCTGCGAGCCGCGTAGGGGAATCGAACCCCTGACCTGTTCATTACGAGTGAACCGCTCTGGCCGACTGAGCTAACGCGGCAGAGGACGAGCGCGCCCATCCCTCGATTGGACAGTGTAGCGGCAACACTCCGCGTCACTTTCGGCCCCCACCGTCGTTAGCCTGCTATGACGTCAGTCTCAGTCGACTGACCCGGCCTATCAGGAGGACTCTGCATATGCGCGGACGCCTGCCCCGCCTGCTGGCACTCCCCGTGACGGCTGCCGTGCTCGCCCTGCCCGCCGTGCCCGCGATGGCGCAGGAGATCCCCACGACGCCGATCCCGCAGCCGAAGGACCCGGGCCAGCCACCCATCTCCTCGCCGCCGAACGTGCAGCCGACCGGCAAGGCCGTCGGCGACGCGGGCACCGGACTCGGCGTGCTGCGGCTGTTGCCGGATGCCGTGCCGACCAGCGCGATCATCGACGAGATGTCGGAGGAGCTGCCGAAGCAGGCCGCCTTCGAGGGTGGGCTCGGGCTGTCCAGCGCGCAGGCCAACTCCGAGGCGTACCTGGCTTATGAGCGCTCGATCGCGCAGGCATCCCCGTTCGGCGCCTCGGTGGCCGGGAACGCGCCGCAACTGCCGGGTTCGCTGGTGCAGACGGCACTGCCGGACAACCCGGAACCCATCACCGGCGGGCTGAACGCCCCGCCGAACCCACTGCTGAACGTGGGCCTGCTGAACGGCAAGGCACATGCCCGCTGGAGCCCTGAACTTGGCCCGTGTGTCGGCACCATCGCCGACGCCTCCACCTCGCTGGCCAGCCTGTCCGTGCTCAACGTCATCCCCTCGATGCCGCAGGCGGGCGAACTGACCGAGGCCGGCGATGGCCTGAAGGACACGCTCGGCAAGCTGCCCGGCCCGCTGGCCAGCCTTGGCGGCCTGCTCTCCGGCGGGGACAAGCCGAAGGGCGACGGCACCGGCTCGCTGATCAGCCTGCCGAACACGCTGTCCTCCCGGTCCACGGTCCGGCTGGTGGACATCCCGGACTCCGACCGCAAGGCCGTGCAGTCCATCTCGACCATGCAGGCCGCGGACATCAACATCCTGAAGGGCACCCCGCTCGGCCTGACCATCAAGGTGGCCAGCCAGCCGACCCTCACCGTCACCTCCACCGGGAACAAGGAGACCTCCACGGTCGAGTACAAGGCCCCGGTGCTGACCGTGGAACGGAACGGCGAGGTGCTGTTCACCCTG
Source organism: Amycolatopsis aidingensis (assembly GCF_018885265.1). Lineage (GTDB taxonomy): Bacteria > Actinomycetota > Actinomycetes > Mycobacteriales > Pseudonocardiaceae > Amycolatopsis > Amycolatopsis aidingensis. Next base: position 614,412 of record NZ_CP076538.1, on the reverse strand, counting down.
GACGCGGCCAACCCCACCCAGGACATCCCGATCGGGATCCCGCTGCCCGGGATCAAGGAAATCGCCGGATTCGAGCAGATCAGGGACGTTCCGGTCATCGGCGGCCTCGCCGAACTGGCCGAGAACGTCACGAAGCCGATCACCGAGGCGGCCAAGGGGTTCGTGCTCGACCTCGGGGTGTTGCGGCTGTCCATCGCGCAGCTGAACGAGCAGTCCATGGACATGACCGACCCGTTCAAGGGCTACCAGCTCGGCGCCTCGGCCCGGCTGCTGGACCTGCAGGTGCTGCCCACCAAGCTGCTGAAGGACGCGTTGCCGGAGGACGCGGCGGAGAAGCTGCCCTCCTCACTGGCCCAGCTGTCCCTCGGCGAGCAGATCGCCAGGGCCTACGCCCCCGAGGGCGGGGTGGAATGCGGAACCATCAAGCAGCCGGGCCCACCGCCCGGCGGCGGTGACGCACCCGGCGTGCCGGAGAAGCTGGCACAGACCAGCGCGGCGTACTCCACGGTGCCGATCTTCTGGACCGGAACCGGCCTGCTGCTGGCCGGCGTGGTGCTGGTGGCCGCCCTGCCAGGGCGCAGGCGCCTGAGCGCGGCAACAGACCCGGCCAAGCCCTCGCCATACCCACGCTCGTAAATCGGGTGACCGGCTGAAGGGGCGGGGACCCGATCCCCGCCCCTTCAGCTTGACCGGGGAGCTAACCGCGGTCGGCCGTGCGCCGGCTCGACCTGAGCATGGCGACGATGGTCACTACCAGTTCGATCCCGCCGAGCAGCGCGAGCACGATGCCGATCTTGTCCAGATCGGCGATCGGGGTCCCGACGCCGGTGCCGGTGAGCGCGAGCACCAGACCGATGGCCAGCAGCAAGGCACCGGCCAGCAACGATTTGACGTTCCCGGACATGCATCCTCCGTAGCGGACACGAACGAGGCGACGAACGAGGTACTGCCACGGCTGGTCGCCAGGGCAGGGCGGGACGAGAAGCGCCGCGCCACTGCGGCAAAGTTACGCCTCGGCGCACGAGCCGACCACCAGCTTGCCAAGCCGGGTGCGGGAATCCGGCCGGATGGTCAGCCCTGGCGCAGCGTGGTCACCATGGCCTCCACCGCGATCCGCGGCTTCACGTTCCACACGATCGCCTCACGGCAGGCCAGTACCGCCTCCAAGCGGCGGAGCGTGGAGGTCGGGGACCATTCGGCCGCGGCCCGCGCGCTGTCCTCGGCGCGATCGGGATGCATCAGGGTGGCCCCGGAACGGCTGGCGGTGACCAGTACGTCGCGGTAGAAACCGGCGAGGTCGACAAGGGCCAGATCAAGGGTGTCCCGTTGGGTCCTGGTGGCCCGCGACTTCTGCCGCTTCTCCAGTTGCCGGACCGCGGCGTCGGCGGCCCGTTTCGCCGCGGCGACACCCTTACCGCTGCCGCCCGCGCCCATCGCGGTGCGCACGGCCTCCTGTTCGGCCTCGTCCTTGGCCTTGCTCTCCTCGGTGGCGTCCGCCTCGGCGGTCTTGATCAGGTCGTCGGCACAGGCGAAGACATCGCCCGCCCTGCGCAGCCCGAGCGGGATCCGTAGCACGGCCGCCCTGCGCTCGCGGGCACTCGGATCCGTGGCCAGCCTGCGTGCCCTGCCGATATGCCCGCCGCATACCGAGGCCGCCCACTCGGCCAGCTCCGGTTCGATGCCGTCCCGCTCGATGAGCACCTGCGCGATGGCCGCCCGTGGCGGCGTGCGCAGGCTCACCAGCCGACACCGTGAGCGGATCGTCACGATGATGTCCTCCGGATGGTCCGAGGGCGCGCAGAGCAGGAAAACCGTGCGATCCGGCGGTTCCTCGACCGCCTTCAGCAGCGCGTTCGCCGCCCCTTCGGTAAGCCGGTCGGCATCCTCGATGATCACGACCTGCCATTGCCCCGTGGTCGGTTTCCGCGCGGCGGCCTGCACCAGCGCGCGCATCTCCGCCACCGAGATGGACAGTCCCTCCGGAACCACCAGCCGCACATCGGCATGGGTGCCGGACAGCGCCGTCCGGCAGCCGGTGCAGTCCCCGCAGCCGGTGCCGCTGGTGCACTGCAGCGCCGCGGCGAAGGTACGCGCGGCCACCGAACGGCCGGAGCCGGGTGGGCCGGTGAGCAGCCAGGCATGGGTCATCGCCCCCGAGTCGGTTGGCGAACCCGACACCAGCGCGGCAGCCGACTCGGCTGCCGCGGACAGCACCTCGATCGCGGGCTCCTGCCCCACCAACTGCGCCCAGACCGTCTGCGTCACGACGAGGCCTCCGAGGGCTGTGTGTTTTCCGTTGTCTCCGTGTTTTCCGTTGTCTCTGCCGTGCCAGCGGATTCGACCTGTCGTTGCGACCGGAAGCCGAGCCGCCCGCCGGCCAGTACCGCCCCTACCGCGGTCCGCACTCGTCCACCCACCTCATCCGCACTACCCTCGGCATCCACCACGACGTACCGGTCCGGGTCCGCCGCGGCCATCTCTGCGAGCAGATTCTGCACCTGCCAGTGGTTTTCGTGCGAGGCCATCCTGCTCGTGGTCGCCGGGTTCGGTCCTGCGTCCAGCAGCACGGTGACATCGGGGCGCAGCCGGTTGGTCGCCCAGTCGGCCAGCCCCTCCAGTTCCGTGGAGTCCAGACCCGCCACGGCAGACAGGTGGGCCAGTGGCGAGTCCACGAACCGTTCCATCACCACGATCGCCCCGGCATCCAGCGCGGGCCGCACATCCCGCTCGACGATGTCCGCCCGCACCGCGGCCGCGGCCAGCGCCTGCGCCCTCGCCCCGGTCAGCGAGGCGCCGGAAACCAGGGCGGTGAGCCGCTTGTCGTCCAGCGCGGGGTCGGCAGCCAGCACCACCTGGCGCGGCCCGGACCGCAGCCATTCGGCCAGCCGGGCGGCCTGCGCGGCGGTGTCGGTCGCCGTGGTGCCCTCCAGCGCGATCAGCAGGCCGTTCACCCGGCGCGGCCTGCGCCGGATCGCGTTGCGCAGGTCGGCCAGGATCGGCTCGGTGCGCCGGGAGTCCATCTGCCGGTAGGCGATTACGCCGACCAGTGCGGCGAGCAGCCCGCCGCCCAGCAACACCGGCCGGGTGCCGTCGATGGTGATCGAGTTGCCCCACACGCTGATCTCCTGCCGCCGGACCAGGCCGATCAGCAGCGGGACGGTCGCGGTCGCGCCGAACACGATCAGTTTCAGCGCCGCCTGGTAGATGGAGTTGATCCGGCCGCGGATGGCATCGTCGATCTGCGAGCCGATGATGGTGACGCCGGTCAGGAAGGCCGCGCCGGCACAGGCGCCGACCACGGCCACCGCGACCAGGGCCACCGCGAGATGCGGGGCCAGCGCCACCACGATCAACGCCAGCCCGGCGAGCACGATGCCGACCCCGAACAGCCGGTCGTGCGGCAGCCGCTTGGCCAGCTTCGGCGCACCGGCCAGACCCACCGCGGCCCCGACGAACACCGCGACGAACAGCAGGCCGAACGCGGCGTCGCCACCACCGAGGCTGGAGGAGTACGGCTTGGCCGAGCCGATCACCGCACCACCCGCGGCGAAGGCACCGACCATGCCGATCAGCAGCCCGCGGACCAGCGGGGTGCTCCGGATGAACTTGGCGGCGTCCCGGACCATGCCGAGCAGGCCGGTGGAGGCCGTTTCGGCGGCGGGTTTCGGCGCGGCGCCCGCGTTGGGCACCGGGTGCACATTGCGCAGGGAGAGCTCGGGGATCCGGGTGAGCAGCAGGGCGCTGCCAAGGTAGAGCAGGCCGTTCAGCACCACGACCACCTTGGCGATGCCGAACTCGCCGAGCACGTCCGGCGGCAGGTGGAAGGTGGTCTGGATGCCGGTGAGAATCGAGTAGAGCCCAGCGCCGGTGACCACGGCGAGCCCGTAGGTCATCACCATGCCCAGCTGGTTGGCCGTCTCCACCTGGTCCGGGCGGCGCAGCAGGTTCGGTACCGCGGCGTCCTTGGAAGGGATCCACATCATCGCCGCGGAGCCGACCAGGAAGTTGCCGATGAACAGCCACCAGGTGCTGCCGACCAGTGCGATGGACAGCAGCAGCGCGCAGCGGAACAGGTCCGCTATGATCATGACCTTGCGACGGTCGAACTTGTCCGCCAGCAGCCCGCCGAGTGGGGCGAACAGCAGCCCTGGCAGCAGGTTGGTGAGCACCACCCCGGCGAAGGCGAAGTTCTGCGCGGCGTAGTCCTCGGTGAACTTGGTGACCAGCCCGGTCAGCGCGAGCAGGGCGAGCCAGTCGGCGACGCTGCACAGGTAGGTGACGGCCCACAGCCTGCGGAACGGCGGGATCGCCAGTACCCGGCGGATCCGGTAGACGGTGGACGCGTCGGCGTCCGCGGCCGCATCCACGCCCGCGCTGCTGGTCGACCGCGCTCCGTCGCTAATGCGCCCACCCCGCAAACTCGTGTCTCCGGCGGCCGCTCGCGACCACCCCGACAGGGCCGCCACTCCGCAATCCCCCGTACGTGTAGTCAGGGTATCCCGAGGGCAACCAAGCCAACCGTCGGGCCGGGAGCCTGTACCGCCGAACGGTAGTCGCGGTGGGGTCGCACCGCACCCGGTGCGCGGGTAGCTCCCTAGTTGAAGATGCCGGAGAAGCTGTCGAACAGGCTGGACAGTAGCTGGATCACCAGCACGCCGAAGATCACCAGCAGCACGACCGCGATCCCGAGCCCTGCGGAGCCACTGGACGGCTTGCGCACCGGCTGCGGCCGTGACTCCTTCTCGTCCCGGTGCCGCGGCCGGAAGGCCTGCATCAGCTGCGGTTGGCCGGGCCAGGCCCGCTGCTGTTGCGCGGGCAACATCCCGGCGGTGGGGGCAGGCGCCTGCGCACCCGACTCGGTGGTGCCCTTCTGCTCCGGCTGGCCGGGCTCCTCCTGCTCGTCCTGCTTGCCCTTCCGGTCCTCGCCCCGGAGCCTGCTGAACAGCTCCTCGTCGCGCTCGCTGGTCAGCGCCGCGTCCACCATGTCGCGTACGACCTCGGGGTCCGGCTCCACCGGGGAAGCGATCTCGACCTCCACCTCGTCCTCCGGGGTGGCCCTGGCACCACTGCCGGGTCCGCTGCCGGTGACCAGGCCGGCCAGGGGGTCGTTGAACGCGGGCGGCGGGGGCGGCGCCTGGGTGCCGTCCGGGTCGAACTGAGCCTGTCCCACCGTCACCACTCCCCTGCGCAACGTCAGCTTCACCCGCAAGGGTAGCGGGCGGAACGCCGGATCCGTCAGCCCAGCGCCGCATGTTCGACCCACCGTTCGGCATGCGCCCGGCCAGCCGGGGCGTACTGCAGTACCCAATGCCCGCGCTCGTTCACCGATGTGCCGAGGAAGTACCGCCCGACATCGTTGTCGAACAGCACGAAGGCACCCCGCGGGTACTCGCTGCGGATCCGGTCCCGGACGCTGAGGTCGACCAGCACGGTGCCGTACCGCGGCCGGGCGACACTTCGCCTGATCATCGCCACCGTGTCCGCAGCCCTACCCGGCAAGAGCCCGTGCTCGTCGGCACGCAGCTCGACGAAACCGCCCGGCCCGCGGGGCACGTCCCGGATGTCGTCGAAGGCCCACTGCGGCAGCCCGCGCACCGAGCCACTGCGCAGCAGCACCTCGCCGCCGACCACGTTCAGCACCGTGGCGCAGTCCTGATCGCCGAAGAACCGCACCTGCAGCGGCTCGGCCCGGTCGGCGAACACACCGGTCACCACGCCGCGGATGTGCCCGGCGCGCAGCGTGCGGTACAGCGCCACCGCTGCCGGAGTCACCTCGCCCTCCGGCAGCAGACCCATGGCCGCCATATCGCCGACGACCTTGGTGTACTGCTCCGCCTCGGCGGCCAGATCGCCCTTGTCCGGTGGCGGCCGCTCCTGTAGCGCCGCGGGCAGGCGAAAGTCCGGGTCCAGGAACTCCATCGGCGACGGCCGCTCCGGCACCGCGCTGACCAGCGGCGCGAGAACCTCGTCCAGGAGGGCGAAGATCGTCGCAGTCGCCGTCGTTCTCGTTGTCACTGTCGTCTCGGTCACCCGGACATTAGACCGGGCACCACCGACAATTTCTCGAACGTGCGTTCGATCCCAGGTCAGGACTTGGTTTTGGACTTGGCGGTGCCCTTGGTGCCACCGCTGGTGCTGCCGCTGGATGCCTTCTTGCGGGTGGACGACCGCTTCTTCGGCGCGGGCCCCTTGGCCCGCTTCTCGGCGAGCAGTTCGGCGGCCCGCTCCTCGGTCAGGTCCTCCACACTGTCCGACCGGCGCAGCGAGGCGTTGTACTCGCCATCGGTGACGTAGGGGCCGAACCGGCCGTCCTTCACCACCATCGGCTTGCCCGAGGCCGGGTCGTTGCCGAACTCCTTCAGCGGTGGCTTCGCCGCCGCCTGCCTGCCGCGCCGCTTCGGCTCGGCGTAGAGCTTCAGCGCCTCCTCCAGAGTGATCTCGAAGATCTGCTCCTCGGTGGCCAGCGACCGGGAGTCGGTGCCCTTCTTCAGGTACGGCCCGTAGCGCCCGTTCTGCGCGGTGATCTCCTCGCCGGACTCCGGGTCGGTGCCGACCACCCTCGGCAACGAGAGCAGCTTGAGGGCATCGTCCAGGGTGATGTCCTCGATGGACATCGACTTGAACAGCGAACCGGTGCGCGGCTTGGGCTTCTTCGCCTTGCTGCTCTTCTTGGTCTCGCCCTCCTCCGGCTCGGGCAGGATCTCGGTGACATAGGGACCGAACCGCCCCTCCTTGGCCACGATCTCGTGCCCGGTCTCCGGGTCGGTGCCCAGCGAGCGGCCCTCCTGCGGGGTGGCGAACAGCTTCTCCGCGATCTCCGGGGTCAGCTCGTCCGGCGGCAGGTCGTCGGGCAGGTTGGCCCGCTGCGAGCTGCCGTCCACCTCGCGCTCCAGGTACGGCCCGTAACGACCGACCCGCACCACCACGGTGTGGTCGTTCGCGTCGGTGAACAGCGGAATGGAGTTGATCTCGCGCGCGTCGATGTCCTCGACCCCGGCGCCGACCAGCTTCTTCAGCCCGCCGAGCCGGCCCACCGAGCCGTCCGCCCCGGTGTCGCCGCCGAAGTAGAAGGTGGAAAGCCACCGCGTGCGCTGCTCGTCCCCCGCGGCGATGCGGTCCAGCTCGTCCTCCATGGCCGCGGTGAAGTCATAGTCGACCAGGCGCTCGAAGTGCTGCTCCAGCAGCCCGACCACGGAGAAGGCGACCCAGGACGGGACCAGCGCGGAACCCTTCTTCCACACGTAACCGCGGTCCTGGATGGTCTTGATGATCGAGGAGTAGGTCGATGGTCTGCCGATGCCCAGCTCCTCGAGCTTGCTGACCAGGCTCGGCTCGCTGTAGCGCGGGGGTGGCGAGGTGGCGTGGCCGTCCGGGGTCAGCTCAGTCGCCGAGACCTGCTGGTCCTCGCGCAGCTGGGGCAGCCTGCTCTGTTTGTCATCGGCCTCGCCGCCCGCCTCGCTGTCCACCGCCTCGACGTAGGCCTTGAGGAAGCCGGCGAAGGTGATGGTGCGCCCGGAGGCGGCGAAGGTGCACTCCTGGCCGCTGGTGGCGGTGCCGGTGATCCGCACCGACATCGTGGTGCCCTTGGCGTCGGCCATCTGGGAGGCGATCGTGCGCTGCCAGATCATCTCGTACAGCCGGAACTCGTCGCTCTCCAGCTCGCTGGCCACCTGGCCGGGGGTGCGGAAGACCTCGCCTGCCGGGCGGATCGCCTCGTGCGCCTCCTGCGCGTTCTTCACCTTGCGGGTGTACTGCCGCGGCTTGGCCGAGACGTATGAGGAGCCGTACAGCTCGGTCGCCTGGTTGCGCGCCGCCGAGATCGCCGCCTCGGAGAGGGTGGTCGAGTCGGTACGCATATAGGTGATGTAGCCGTTCTCGTACAGCCGCTGCGCGATCCGCATGGTGCGCTCGGAGGAGAACCGCAGCTTGCGGCCCGCCTCCTGCTGCAGGGTGGAGGTCATGAACGGGGCGTACGGCCGCCGGGTGTACGGCTTCTCCTCGACGCTGGTGACCGCGAAGTCCTGTCCGCGTAGTGCCTCGGCCAGCTGGTTCGCCTCGGCCTCGACCAGCACCCGGACGTCCTTGTTCGCGGCGGCCGCGGTCAGCTGCCCGTCCGCGCCGAAGTCCCTTCCTGTGGCCAGCCGGGCACCGTCCACCTGCACCAGCCGGGCCGGGAAGGTCCGCGGCGAGGCGTCCTCGCCCGCGTCCATGGTGGCGGCGATGTCCCAGTAGGAGGCCGAGGTGAACCGCATCCGCTCGCGCTCCCGCTCGACCACGATGCGGGTGGCAACCGACTGCACCCGGCCAGCCGAGAGCTTCGGCATGACCTTCTTCCACAGCACCGGGGAGACCTCGTAGCCGTAGAGCCGGTCCAGGATGCGCCGGGTCTCCTGGGCGTCCACCAGGTCGGGGTCCAGCTCACGGGTGCTTTCCGCGGCGGAGCGGATGGCCTGCTCGGTGACCTCGTGGAACACCATCCGGCGCACCGGGACCTTCGGCTTGAGCGCCTCCAGCAGGTGCCAGGCGATGGCCTCACCCTCGCGGTCGGGGTCGGTGGCGAGGTAGAGCTCGTCGACGTCCTTGAGCAGGCCCTTCAGCTCGGTGACGGTGGCCTTCTTGTCCGGCGAGACGACGTAGAGCGGCTCGAAGTCGTTGTCCACGTCCACCCCGAGCCGGGCCCAGGGCTGGCCCTTGTACTTGGCAGGCACGTCGGCGGCGCCACGCGGGAGGTCCCTGATGTGCCCACGAGAGGATTCGACCACATAGTCCCGGCCGAGGTAGGGCGCGATCTTGCGGGCCTTGGTCGGGGACTCGACGATCACCAGCCGTCGACGACCGGCGCCGTTCGATCCAGAGTTCTTGGTCCGTGCCGATCCAGCCACGCTGTCCTGCTCTCCGCTCAATCATCTCGCCGCGATGGCGACACTCGTTCACCCGGCCCGTTCGACCAGTCAGTGTGCACCGCTCTCGCCGGTGACGTCCGCTCAGGTACCGCGACCGGCCACCACCATGCGTGGGGCGCATCGGCCGCGAGCCCGGCAATGTTTCTTTTCCACACCTAGCACGTGATGTCCGACTCGTCCGCGCTGGGGGCTTCGGTAGCCGGACGAATACCCTCCGTTCGTCGGTGCCGTACCCACCTATTGTTACCCGCAGCCGCACTCGAAACCGAAAGGCGACGCATGAACCGCCGCTTGCTCACTGCCCTCCGCACGGCTCTCCTCCCGGCCCTGCTCGGGACGCTCCTGGTCGCGCCATCGACCGCGGCCGGTGCGCAGACCGTCCGGGCCGACGTCGACTTCCGGGCCACGGTCGCGTTGTCCAACTGCTCCGGCTCGGTGGTGCGCCTCGCCGGGGCCGCACCCGAGGATCCGGCGCTCGTGCTGTCCAACGGGCACTGCCTGCAGGCAGGTTTCCCTGAACCGGGCGAGGTAATCGTCGACCGCCCTTCCCAGCGGCAGTTCCGGCTGCTCACCGCGGACGGCCGGGGTGAGCTGGGCACGCTGCGGGCCAGCAGGCTGCTGTACGCGACCATGACCGAGACCGATGTGGCGCTGTACCGGCTGCGCCGCAGCTATGCCGAGCTGGAGCGCGCCTACGGGATGCGGCCGTTGGTGCTCGCCTCGGCCAGGACGGACGAGGGCAGCCCGATCAGCGTGGTGTCCGGGTACTGGAAGCGGATCTACTCCTGCACCGTGGACGGGTTCGTGCACGAGCTGCGCGAGGCCGGCTGGACCTGGCGGGACTCGATCCGCTACACCTCGCGGTGCGACACCATCGGCGGCACCTCCGGCTCGCCGATCGTCGACCGGGACAGCGGCGAGGTCGTGGGGGTGAACAACACCGGCAACGAGGACGGCAGGCGTTGCACCCTGAACAACCCGTGCGAGGTGGACGAACAGGGCAACGTCACCGTCCGGCCCGGAACCAACTACGGGCAGCAGACCTATCGCTTCTACGGCTGCCTGATCGCGGGCAGCAGGCTGGACCTGACCCGCCCCGACTGCCACCTCCCCTCCTGAGCCCGCTCAGCTGGCCTGGCGCAGGGGGCGCGGGGAAGGCCAGAGGGGTTCGGCACCCGCGGGTGGGCGGCCGACCAGTTCCTCGAGGGTGGCCAGCCGGCGCTTGCCGGTGACGCGCAGGGCGGGACCGCCCGCCTTGGGGCCGACCCGCTGGGCGGGCAGTCCGATGGTGCCCAGGGCCGCGGTGAGCGGGTCATGGGTGTCCGGCGCGTCCGGGTCGAGCGGGAGCAGATACCCGCGTTCGGTCGGGATCCCGCAGGCCAGCACCCACATCCGCAGGGTGGGACCGTCCAGCAGGAAGCGCCGCGGCACCTCCTTGCCCGCGCCGGGACACCAGTCGTCGGCCAGCGGCAGCAGGTCGACCCGGAACGGGGTCCGGACCAGCGGCTGCCCCTCCGCCGAGCTGGTCACCTCGGCGGTCACCCCGCGCCGCCCGCATTCCATGGCCAGCGCCCGCGCCCGCAGGCCCTCCGCCAGCTCGACCGAGAGCCGGGCCGCGGTGCGACCGAAGCTCACGACCTGCCCGTGACCGCACAGCACGCCGGCGAGATCCCCGGCTCGCGGGCCGCGGGCCTCGGCGGAGAAGAACGAGATCTGGTCCACACACAGAGGATAGAACACCCGTTCGAGGCAGCATAGCCGTGACGTACGACAAAACTGGTTTGAAGTTGACGTAACGTCAAGCTCTAGCGTAGCCGAGGTGAGCCGGAAGGCTCAGGCGCACGGAGGGCGGCATGGCTTACTCGATCGTGCAGGTCGCGCGGATGGCCAAGGTGACATCGAGGACGTTGCGGCACTACGACGAGATCGGCCTGCTCACGCCGGCCTATGTCGGCGGCAACGGCTACCGCTACTACGAGCGGGAGCAGTTGCTGCGGCTGCAGCAGATCCGGGTGCTGCGAGAGCTGGGACTCGGGCTGGACACGATCGGGGACATTCTCGACCGGCAGGCCGACCAGCTGGCGGCGCTGCGGTTGCACCACGAGTGGCTGCTGGCCGAGCGGGACCGGTTCGACCGGCTGGCGACGACCGTGCGGCACACCATCGAGAAACTGGAGGGAGGGAAAGACATGAACGCGGAAAACCTGTACCGGGGCTTCGCACGGGACTCCGAGCAGGCCGAACGCTACGCCGAGGAGGCGGAGCGGCGCTGGGGCGGCACGGCGCGCGAGTCGCACGAGCGGGTCAAGGGCTGGTCGGAGGAGAAGTGGCAGGCCGTGCAGCAGGAAGGAGCCGAGGCCTCGGCCAGGCTCGCGGAGCTGATGCGCGACGGTGTGCCTGCCGACGATCCCCGTGCCATCGAGGCCACCGATGCGCACTACCGGTGGATCTGCCACTTCTGGACGCCGGACCGGGAGTCCTACCCCGGCCTCGGCCGGCTGTACGTCGATGACGAGCGGTTCACCGCCGGCATCGACGAGACCGCGCCGGGCCTGGCCGCGTACCTGAACGAGGCGATCGCCGCCTACGCCAGGCAGCGGCTGTAGCGCGGCCGGTCGGGGGAGCCGCGGATCCCCCGACCAGGCCCCTATGCCGGGCCGAGGCTCGGGCTCGGGTCCTGCTCGGTGAGCTTGCGGCAGGTGACCGCCCGCTTGCTCGCGGCGGCCAGTTCCGGCGTGGAGCCGATGCCCTCGAGCAGGTTGACCTTGCCGAGGTCCTCCAGCGGCCCGTCGACGGCGTCGATCGCGGCGCGCCGGGTGTCGTCCCGGACGGCGGCGTCCAACTGCTCCTTGGCGCTGACCGCCCGTTCCCGGATGCGGGTGTAGTCGGCGACCGCCCGGCCTTTCACCATGTCCCCGACCGGTACCGGCGACGGCTCGAGGTCGTCCAGGTTGCGCAGGGTGCGGTCCAGCCCGCCGATCACCACGCCGAGCAGCTCGCTGGAGGTCCGGGAGGCCTTTCGCGGGGTACTCGGATCGATCTCCGGGATCGAGGACATCGAGTCCACCAGCGCGCTCACCGCGGTGCAGTAGCCGTCGACCCACTCGGTCGTGGCGCGTTGCCGGTGCAACCGATCCTGGCCGGGCGCGGCCGTGGTGCTGCTGGGAGTGGGGCGCGGCGCCTGCGCGCTGCCAGCGGGCGCGGCCTGCGGTGGTTGCTGGCCGCATCCGGTGAGGACCAGGCACAGCCCCGCCGCCAGTACCGCCGCCAACCCGGGACTCCGCGGCCGCACGCCGACACCTCCTTTACGCACCGTAAGCACAGCCGTGTTGACGGTACCGATCTCAGCAAGGTTCGCAAGTCGCGTGCTACCCAACCGGTAGCACGCTCATTGCGGAGAGTTACTTTTGTAAGTCAGCGCAGTTCGGGGCCTGCCCGCCCGCTTCCCGGAGTGCGGGAATTCCGTCCATCCGCCCGACCGGGTTGCCGATCTCGGCCAGCGTCGTGCTCGCCTCCTGGACACTGCCCACCGCGCCGATCAGGGCCTGCTGATCGTCGCCCTTGGCCGCGTCCAGCTTGCTCTTGGCGTCGGCGATCTGCTTGCGCACCGGACCGAGCCGCTTCAGCAGCTCCTGCTTCTCGGCCTCGCCCTCCGGCACCGGGGAGGGCCGCAACGCCCGCAGATCGGTTACGGCCGTGCCGAGCGCGCCGTCGAACCGGCCGAGCAGCTCGCTGAAGGCGCGCCTGGCCGCGGCGATATCGCCAGGGGCGATCTCCGGGGCCTGCGCGCCGGAGAGAGCGGCGAACTCGGTCAGTGCGCCGCAGAAGTCGTTCATCCACGCGACATTGGCCGGATCGGCGGCGTTGCTCTCGTCCTCGGGTGCGGCCCCGCCGTTCGGGTCAGCGCCGGTGCTGGGCGCCGGGGTGGTCGTGCTGGTGGTCGCACTGCCGGTCGTGCTCGGTGCGGACGAGCCGGTCGGGGGCTGCCCGCCTTCCTCGTTGGAACATCCGGTCAGCAGGATAGCCAGGCAGGCCGCCAGCGACCCGACGCGATACCTCATGGTCGGTGCTCCTCCGCGGGGCTCGGGTATGCCATACCGGACGCTACCCGGCGGGGAAAGCCTCGGGCCCGTCGCGTGCCGGCACGCGACGGGCCCGAGTCCGTTCCAGGGTCAGGAGGCGTTGGCCGCCTCCGCGTTGCTCGGGGTGTCGGCGATCGCGTTGCCGCGACGCTTGGACACCACGATCGCCACCGCGATGATCAGCGCGGCGACCACCGCGATCGCGATGCGCAGCGGGTCCGAGGCGTCCGGTCCGACCGAGAGGGTCACCACGGCGGGGGCGATCAGCAGCGAGACCAGGTTCATCACCTTGATCAGCGGGTTGATCGCCGGACCGGCGGTGTCCTTGAACGGATCACCCACGGTGTCCCCGATCACGGTGGCCGCGTGGGCCTCGGAGTTCTTGCCACCGTGGTGGCCGTCCTCGACCAGCTTCTTCGCGTTGTCCCATGCGCCACCGGAGTTGGCGAGGAACACCGCCATCAGCATGCCCGCCGCGATGGCCCCGCCGAGATAACCGGCCAGCGCACCGGTGCCGAGGCCGAAGCCGACCGCGATCGGCGCCAAGATCGCCAGCAGGCCCGGCGTGGTCAATTCACGCAACGAGTCCCTGGTGACCAGGTCGACCACCTTGCCGTACTCGGGGCGGGTGGTGCCCTCCATGATCCCGGCGATCTCCCGGAACTGCCTGCGCACCTCGTACACCACGGCACCGGCCGCGCGGGAGACCGCGTTCACCGCGAGCCCGGAGAACAGGAACACCACGGCCGCACCGATCATCACACCGATCAGCGTGTTCGGGCTGACGACCCGGTCCAGGAACAGGTCGGAGGCGCTGATGTCCAGGCCGAGTTCTTCCAGCTTAGTCAGGATCGACTCGGAGTAGGAGCCGAACAGCGCGGTCGCGGCGAGTACCGCGGTGGAGATCGCGATGCCCTTGGTGATCGCCTTGGTGGTGTTGCCGACGGCGTCCAGCTCGGTGAGGATCTGCACGCCCTCGCCCTCTTCCAGGTCGCCGGACATCTCGGCGATGCCCTGCGCGTTGTCCGAGACCGGGCCGAAGGTGTCCATCGCGACGATCACGCCGACCGTGGTGAGCAGGCCGGTTCCGGCCAGCGCCACCGCGAACAGCGCGACGCTGCCGCCGATCAGGTAGGCGCCGAAGACCGCGGCACCGACCACCAGCGCGGTGTACACGGCGGACTCGAAGCCCACCGAGATCCCGGACAGGATCACCGTGGCCGGACCGGTCTCCGAGCTCTTGCCGACGTCCTTGACCGGCTTGTGCTCGGTGCCGGTGTAGTAGCCGGTGAGCCAGAGGATGACCCCGGCCAGCACGATGCCGATGATCACCGAGACGGTGGCGATTACCGCCGGGCTGCCGGTGGCCTCGGCGAAGGAGTCCGGCAGGAACACGAAGGCCGCGATGGCCGAGAGCACCGCGGAAATCACCGCGGAGATGTAGAACGAGCGGTTGATCGTGGTGAGCCCGCCTTCGCCTGCCCTGGCCCTGGTGATGTAGATCCCGATCACCGCTGTGATCACGCCGATCGCCGGGATGATCAGCGGGAAGGTCAGGCCCGCGCCGGTCGCGCCGAAGGCGGCGCTGCCAAGGATCAGCGCGGCGACCAGGGTCACCGCGTAGGACTCGAAGAGGTCGGCCGCCATCCCGGCGCAGTCGCCCACGTTGTCCCCGACGTTGTCGGCGATGGTGGCGGCGTTGCGCGGGTCGTCCTCGGGAATGTTCTGCTCGACCTTGCCGACCAGGTCGGCGCCGACGTCGGCGGCCTTGGTGAAGATACCGCCGCCGACACGCATGAACATGGCGATCAGGGCGGCACCGAAACCGAAGCCCTCCAGCACCTTGGGCGCCTGGCCCGCGTACACCAGTACGACCACCGCCGCGCCGAAGAGTCCGAGCCCGACCGTGATCATGCCGACCACACCACCGGTCCGGAAGGCGATCCGCATCGCCTTCTCCCTGGCGCCGTTGCCTTCCCTCGCCGCGGCGGCGACCCGGAGGTTGGCCCTGGTGGCCAGCCACATGCCGAGATAACCGATCGCGAACGAGAAGACCGCGCCAACGAGGAAGAACAGCGATCGGCCTATCCGCTCACTCCAGTCTTCCGCGGGAAGCACCAGCAGCAGGAGAAAAACGACCACGCCGAAAATCGCGAGCGTCTTCCGTTGCCGGTTGAGGTAGGCGGCCGCGCCTTCCTGCACCGCCTTGGCGATCTCCTGCATCTTGGGGGTGCCCTGGCCTGCGGCCAGCACCTCCTTGAGCAGTAGGTAGCCAATGACCAGTGCGGCAAGGGCGACCACGGCGACCACGGCCACGATGCCGTAGTCACCTCCGGAGAGCTCCGCGGAGCCCGCCGCGAGGAAATGCCGGGACATTCGTCCTCCTGGAAACGTCGCCTGTCGTCAGCGACGGGCCGCCGATCGAACGACTGCGCCGACGCTGGCATGGAATGCACCACAGGTGGTGTGGTTGGGCGGAGTGTATTGGTATCACTGATCGCTCCGGCAAGGCGTCCCTGTTCCGATACGCAAAGTAACGAACAGCGCGTGCTCGGTGCCGGGCTCCCGGATGTCGGCGCAGGTCAAGGCAGGTCGCTGGGGGCGTGCCGGACGGGCCACCGCCGAACGGCCGAACCAAATGCGACGTTGTGAGTCCCCTCACTGAACCGATCCGCTGACCTGCTCCGCCCGGCCACACGCCGCACCGCCGGTATGCCAAGCTCGCCGGGTGGACGGCGCGGGAGAAGGCATGCGGGCGCGGCGCCTGCTGCGCCGGGTGACGGCGGGTATCCCGGAGGATCGCAACCCGGTCACCCATGTCGCGGAGTTACCCGAACGCGAGGCCGGTTTCGCCGACTGGCCGGATTGGGTGCCGGAGGATGTCGTCAGCTCGGTCCGGACGACCGGGGTCGAGCGGCCGTGGGCCCATCAGGTGGAGGCGGCATCCCTGATCCGGTCCGGGCGGCATGTGGTGATCGCGACCGGTACGGCCTCGGGGAAGTCGCTTGGCTACCAGCTGCCGGTACTCGCCGGCCTGGCCGAGGCCCCCAAGGCCGGCGCGCTCTACCTTGCACCGACCAAGGCGCTCGGCGCCGACCAGCTGCGCGCCGTGTCCGCTATGGACCCGGGCTGGGTGCGGCCGGCCGCCTACGACGGGGACACCCCCATGGCCGAGCGTGACTGGGTGCGGGCGCACGCGCGCTGGGTGTTCACCAACCCGGACATGCTGCACCGCGGGATCCTGCCCGCGCATGGCCGCTGGGCACGGCTGTTTCGCAGGCTGACCCACGTGGTGGTGGACGAGTGCCACAGCTACCGCGGGGTGTTCGGCTCGCACGTGGCGCTGTTGCTGCGCAGGCTGCGCCGGGTGGCAAGGCGCTATGGTTCGGATCCGGTGTTCGTGCTGGCCTCGGCCACCACGGCCGACCCAGACGAGTTCGCCACCCGGCTGTCCGGTGTGGACTGCACCCCGGTGGTGACGGACACTTCCCCCCGCGGAGCGCGCACGGTCGCCCTGTGGGAGCCGCCGTTGCTGGACGAACTGGCCGGCGAGAACGGGGCGCCGGTGCGGCGCTCCGCCGGCGCCGAGGCGGCCCGCATCCTGGCCGAACTGGTCATCGAGGGGGCGCGCTCGCTGGCCTTCGTGCGGTCCCGCCGGGGCGCGGAACTGACCGCGCTCGGTGCCCGCCGCATACTGTCCGAAGTGGACTCGTCTTTGCCCGAGCTGGTCGCCGCGTACCGGGGTGGCTTCCTCCCGGAAGAGCGCCGCGAGCTGGAAGCCGCCCTGCTTTCCGGCGAGTTGCTGGGCGCGGCTACCACCAACGCGCTGGAGCTGGGGGTGGATATCGCCGGGCTGGACGCGGTGGTGCTGGCCGGTTACCCGGGCACCCTGGCCTCGTTCTGGCAGCAGGCGGGCCGGGCCGGGCGCGCGGGTGATGACGCCCTGGTCGTGTTCGTCGCACGGGACGACCCGCTGGACACCTACCTGGTGCACCATCCGGCCGCGGTGCTGGATCGCCCGGTGGAGACCGCGGTGCTGGACCCGGCGAACCCGTATGTGCTGGCCCCGCAGCTCGCCTGCGCCGCCGCCGAGCTACCGCTCACCGCGGCCGAGTTGGAGACCTTCGGCGGCGCGGCCGCCCGTGCCGTGCTGGACTCGCTGGTCGAGGACAAGGTGCTGCGCCGAAGGGCGAGCGGGTGGTACTGGACCAGCCGGGACCGCCCACAGGCGGAGGTGGACATCCGCGGTTCCGGCGGGGAGCAGGTGGCGGTGGTCGAGTCGGACACCTCGCGGATGCTCGGCACGGTGGACGCGGCCTCGGCCTGCAGCACGGTGCATACCGGCGCGGTGTACCTGCACCAGGGTTCGTCGTACGTGGTCGACGAACTGGACCTGGAGGCGGGGCTGGCGCTGGTGCACGCGGAGACACCGGAGTGGACCACCTCGGCCCGCGAGGTGGTGGACATCTCGGTGCTGGCTACCCAGCGGGAGGAGGTCTACGGCGAGGTCCGGGCCTGCCTCGGCGAGGTGGCGGTGACCTCGCAGGTGGTCGGCTACCTGCGCAAGCTGCCTTCGGGTGAGGTGCTCGACCAGGTTCCGTTGGATCTGCCCGAGCAGCGGCTGCAAACCAGGGCGGTCTGGTACACGGTGAGCGACGAACTGCTGCGCGGGGAAGCTTGGAATAAGGGCAGGGCGCCGGGGGGCGCCGGACTGCTTCCGGCGCGCATCCCCGGCGCCCTGCACGCCGCCGAGCACGCGGCGATCGGCCTGCTACCGCTGTTCGCTACGTGCGACCGATGGGATATCGGCGGGGTCTCCACCGCGCTGCACGAGGACACCGGGGAGGCGACGGTGTTCGTGCACGACGGCCATCCCGGAGGCGCGGGATTCGCCGACCGCGGTTTTGCCGCGTTGGTCCCATGGCTGGCCGCTACGCGGGAGGCGATCGTCTCCTGCGAGTGCCCGGCGGGATGCCCGTCCTGCGTACAGTCGCCGAAGTGCGGGAACGGCAACGATCCGCTGGACAAGGCAGGGGCCGTGGTCGTGCTGGACATCGTGCTCGGGGCTGTACGTCAACACGAGAGCCGGCACGACCACCTGATGGTCAATCAAGCTGCTGAACGTCCTACCGCGAGCAGCTCCTGAGTGGTGCCAGGCGCCGGGGCGTCGTCCGGCGTCGAACCGTTCAGGGCGCGGGCGAGGACCTCGTGCACGGCGGTGGCCTCCGGCAGGCGCCAGCCCCAGACCTCGGGCTTGACCCGCCAGTGCACCACGCCCTGCTCGAAGGGGGACGGCGGAAGCGGAACCCAGCCACCCGCGCCGTGCCACTCGACGCTGTCGTCCTCGGCGAGGGCGGTGGGCAGCCGGTCGGCAACCGTGGTGAGGAACAGCCACCGGCCGTTCGGCATCGCCACGATCGGCGCCGGAGCTCCCTGCACCCGCAGCAGCCGGGCAGCGCGGCGGCCCAGTTCGTCGTCGACCTCGACCGCGTCGAGCACGGTGCCGGTCGCCACCAACAGGCTGTAGGGGGTGCCGGTCCACCACGAAGCGACCTTGTGCGGGTGAGCACCGAGGCGCTCATGCCAGTCGGCGTGGGCGGGAACCGGACGGCTCCATTCGGTGGCTGCCCGGTCGGTGTCCTCGCCCGCCGGGTAGGTGCCGGGCAGCACCGGCCAGCCCCGCCAGGCAAGGCCGATCGCCTCGGCGCGGAGTTCGATTCCGAACGCTCCGCGCCAGCCTTCCGACCAGTCCGTGTCCAACATCGTTAGCTCGGCCTCCTCCAGACTTCTTCTGCTGCCCCACCGCCCCTTCAAGGCTTGGCAGCGGGCCTACACCTGACTAAACGGCAATTTGCACAGTGCCGGTAGATCCCTGGCGCCAACCGGCCGGTAACGAACGATGAGTGAGCGGCGCGTTAACGGTCCGGCTGAAGATCGCCGGCCGATGACCGGCTTGGCCTAGCCCCGCCCGCCCCGTTGGTCGCGGTTCGCCACCACGCGCCCCACCTGGGTGTTCGGGCCTGTGATACCGCTCACCGTGCAGGAGGGACCGCTCGACCGCCGAACGGGCCAATCCCTGCCCGCCGCGCGACAGGTGAGCCGTACCGCCCGGCTCGTCACCGTGCCCGACCGCCGGTCGACCGCATCGACACGGGCGGGCCTCAGGGCGGCCCGGCTCGGGCACGGGCCGTGGTGGCGCCCAGCCCGGCCAGCGCGTCCGGCGGCGACGCCTCCACCCGCACCACGGCATCCCAGCCGAGGAGTTCGCACTCCCGGACCCTGGCGCCCATCCGGTCGGCGACGGTGCGGGCCCTGGCGCAGGCCTCTTCCTGGCCGTGCACCGCGTGGCCGGCGGCACCCAGTGCGGCCAGGTCGGCGGCGCCCGCCGCGCGGTGCCGGGTCACCAGGGCCGTGCCGAGCCAGCAGACGACGCTCGCCAGCACGAGCAGGGCCGCGATGGCACCGGCCGCCCACACCACCGCGAAACCGCGATCGCCGTGGTCCGGTCCAGTGCGGGTCGGTTCAGCGCAGGTCATCGGTACTCCCCTCGCCGGCGGGCGGTGCGGTGACTCCCGGCTCCAGCAACGCGTAGGCCTCGGCGCGTGCCCGGACCCCGGGCAACAAGCCGTCATCGGGTGCCTCGGCAACGGCGACGGTCACGCCCGCACCCTCCGTGCGGATGTCCAACCGCGCCCCGTCCGGACCGATCGTCCGGACGGCCTCGGCGGCGAGATGGCGCTGTCCCCGCGCCACCAGGCGGGCCGCTTCCCTGGCCGCGTCGGTGCACCGCAACTGGTCGACGATCGCACCGAGGCAAGCCAGGATCAGGCCGAACACGGCGAGCAGCGCGGAAAGGGAGATCGCCGCCTCCACCGTGACCTGACCCTCGTCTCTCCTGGCGACGGGGCCTGCTCGAACCCGCGCGGTGATCATCAGAACTCCGTCGTGAGCGCTTGCTCGACCAGCGAGGTCAGCTCTGTGAGCACGTTCTCGCCGGTCACCACCGTGTACAGCAGCGCGGCGAAGGCCGCGGCTGCGATAGTGCCGATGGCGTACTCGGCCGTACTCATGCCGTCGTCCCGGACGAGGAGGCGGAGGGGCCGGGCGCGCAGCCCGTCGAGCAGCCCCCTGATCGGGCGCGATGGTGCTCCGTTGATCATGGTCGGTCCTTTCCACGCCGCAACGGCGCTTGAGTCGGTAGGGCGGGTCGGTGGCGTATGGGGGCGAGGCTGTTCAGGACACGATGCTGAGCCGGCTGGCGAGGCCCACCACAACCGGAATCACCCCCAGGCAGAGGAACGCGGGCAGGAAGCACAGGCCCAGCGGAGCGGCCACCAGAACCGCCACCCGTTGCGCCCGGGCTTCGGCTCGGTCACCGAGCGACGCGCGGATCCGCACGGCGAGTTCCGCGGCCACCTCGGCCAGCGCGGTGCCGGACCGCGCCGTGCGGCAGGCAGCCCTGGCGAACTCCGCGGTAGCCGCGCAGGCCCTTGCCGGGGCCCACGCCTCCGCCGGGTCGGCTCCGAGTACCAGCAGGTCGGCCGTGGCGGTCAGGGCCGTGGCCGGGCTCGACGGCATTCCGGCCGCGACCACGCGCACGGCCACGGGCACCGGCAACCCGGCGCGCAGGCTTGCCGCGAGCAGATCCCAGCTCGCGGCAAGCCGGGCCGGTTCCGCGGGGGCACCCTGCCGGGCCCGCCCACCATCCACCCGGCAGCCGAGATAGGCGGCGCAGGCGGCGACGGGAATCGCGGCCAGTACGCCGAACGGCCAGCCGCCCACCACGGCAACCAGCACGGCAGGCGGCACAGCGAACAGGGCGAGCCGCGGGTACCGCGGGTACGGCCTGGCTCGCAGGCCGGGCGGATGCGCCGCAGACAGCACCCTGGTCAGCCGGGCGCTGGCCGTACTCGAACCGGCGAGCAGGCAGCTCAGCGCCAGCAGAACGAGGGCGAAGGCGTACTGCGTCATAACACCACCCGCCCCGTCATCCGGGTGGTCCAGGCCATTCCTAGACAGATCAGGCCCGCACCGGCGATCGAGAGCAGGTGTCCCAGCGGAGTAGCGGTCAGCACATGCAGCGGGCCGGCACCCATCGCCTCACCGAGGAGGATTCCGCAGGCAGGCAACGCCGCGAGCACGGCGGCTCCCGCCCGCGGGCCCGCCATCCGCGCCTCGGCCTGACCGGCGAACCGGACGGCCGCGTCGAGGTCCCGCCGTACCGCGTCGAGTACCTCGGCGACCGGCACGCCGTGCCGCCGCGCGAGTTCCCATGCGGCCCGCAACTGGCCAAGCACCTCGGCCGGGATCCGGCGCACCGCCGGGCCCGCCTCGGCCGGCAGCACGAACTCGCCGCCCATCCGGACGGCCCCGGCCAGTGCCTGCAGCACGGCCGCGGGTGCCTCAGCCGCGTCGGTAGCCACGGATTCGGCGGCCACGGCGGGATGGGTGCCAGCCCGCAGCTCGGCAACCACCGCGCGTAAGGACTCGGCGAGTGCGGCGAGCGCACCGGTGCACGTGCGCAGCCTGGCCCTGGACCGGCGCGCCAGCCAGGCCGCGATACCCAGCAGGCCCACCGCAAGCACGGGTCCCGGACCGAACAGGGCCGCGCAGGTGCCGAAGGCGGCGACCGCCGCCAGCCAGGCCGGCGCGCTGGACCTCGGTGCCCGGAGGTTCCGGCGCGTGCGGGTGGACACTCCAGGCAACGCACGCAACCGGGAGGCCGCCGTCCTGCCGGGCCAGCACAGCAGCGCGCATCCGGCGGCCAAGGCCGACCAGGTCAGCATGGTGGCCTCCCCCCGCGCCGCGCGAGCTGCTCCGCCAGCAGTGACCGATGCTCGGTCCACCGGCCCGCGCGCCATACCGGGCACACCTCGGCGGCGGCCTCGGCCCTTCGCACCACGCCGATCTCGGCGAGGGTGCGGACGCTGCCTTCCCGCCGCATGTGCAGCACCACCTGGACGGCCGCGGCGAGCTGGCTGTGCAGCGCCGGGCGGGACAGGCCGCCGAGGGCGGCCAAGGCCTCCAGCCGGGCCGGAACCTCTCCCGGGGAGTTGGCATGCAGCGTCCCGGCCCCGCCGTCGTGTCCGGTGTTCAGCGCGTTGAGCAGCTCGCACACCTCGCGCCCTCGGACCTCGCCGACCACCAGCCGGTCGGGGCGCATGCGCAAGGCCTGACGGACCAGGTCGCGCAGCGTCACCTCACCCGCGCCCTCCACATTGGGCGGTCGGGCAGTGAGCCGCACGAACTGCGGATGGCTGGGCAGCAGCTCGCCAGCGTCCTCCACGCACACGATGCGCTCGGTCGGCGCCACCCTGCCGAGCAAGGCCGCGAGCATGGTCGTCTTGCCCGCACCGGTGGCGCCGGTGACCAGAAAGGCCATCCGGGTGTCCACGATCTCCTCGAGTACGGCGAGGCCGTTGCCCGCGAAGGTGTTCCGGCGGGCGAGGCTCGGCAGGTCGTGCGTGGCCGGGCGGAGTACGCGCAACGAGATGCAGGTGCCGCCGGACGCGACCGGCGGCAGCACGGCATGCAGCCGAACATGCCCGTGCGGCCCGGAACCCGGCAGCCAACCGTCCACATAGGGTTGGGCGTCGTCGAGCCTGCGGCCGGCCGCGAGCGCGAGCCGCTGAGCCAGCCGGCGCACCGACTCATCCCCCGTGAACCGGATGTCGGTGTGACGCAACCCGTTCTGGCCGTCCACCCACACCTGATCCGGGCCGGTGACCAGGATGTCGGTGGTATCCGGGTCGTCGAGCAGGGGCTCCAGTGGCCCGACGCCGACCAGCTCGTGCCGCACCAGGCGCAGTGCGGCGAGGACATCGGTATGCGCGGCGACCCCGCCCACCTCGGCCCGTACCGCGTCGGCCAGCACCGCCGGGGCGATCTCGCCGGCACCAGTGCCGTTGTCGACCAGCCGGCGCCGGACCCGTTCGACCAGCTCGATGCTCATGACCGCTCCTCCGCCGTTCCCATTCGGACTTCCAGCGTCACGCTCCGGGCCACCGCCGCACAACGACGGTCTACTCGGCCTGTGGACAACCTGGCTGATGTGGACAACTCGGGCGAGGTCCGTGAACCCGGGTACCGGACGCGAACGGCAAAATCATGTATGTGGGCGGCAAAATCGTGGATGTGGATGGCAAACACGTGCGCGTGGGCGGCAAACACGGCTGCGGGCCGGTGGGGGAGGAATTCGCCGTCGCGGTACGGGAAAAGGTGGCCCGGCTGGTGGCCGGTAACCGCACGGTCGGCGGGGGCGAGCTCGCCGCACTCGCGGCGGCCGAGTTCCGTACGGCGCGGGGGATACTGACCTCCGGGTGGTACCTGCCCGCCGCCTGGCGGGAGGTGACCGCGGCCGCGGCCGAGCTCGGCGAGGTTGCCGGGTGGTTGTTGTTCGACGCCGAGCGGCAGGATGAGGCGCGGCAGGCCAACCTGGCTGCGCTGGCCCTGGCGCGGTGGGCCGGGGATACCGGCATGGCCCGGTTCATCCGCACCAACCAGTCACTGGCGGCATTGCACACCGGGCACGCGCGCACGGCGTTGCGGATCGCCGAGTTCGTGTACGCCGACAAGCCACCGGCCAGGGTGCAGACCCTGGCCGGGATACGGGTGGCGCGGGCGCTGGCCGGGCTCGGCGATGCCGAAGGCTCCCGCAGGGCGCTGCTGCGGGCGCTCTCCCGCTACCAGGACGGCCCGAGCGAACGCGATCCCGCCTGGGCATGGTGGCTCGACGAGGCCGAACTCGCCTGGCACCGGGGAATGGCGCAGGCGGACCTCGGCGACTGGCATCCGGCTCTTGAGCTCCTGCACCAGGCCGTCGAACTCACGCCGGAGGACGGCTGGGCCCGGTGGGTATATCGCGCCCATCTACTCGAAGCTGCCGCACGGGCCGGAGCGTGGCGGGATGCCGAGCAGGCCGCCGCCGCGCTCCGGGATCACCTCCGGGTCGCGACCACCTCGGCGCGTGCCCTTCGCGCCATCCGCGGGGCGGCCATGCTCGCGCGGGCGGCGCCCGGCGCACCCGAACTGCTCGAAGTGGACTGGCTCATCCGGCCGGGCCGGACCGGATCGCCGGGCTCGCGAGCCCGGCCCCTTCACTACCGGCGGAATGGCGGTGCCGGGCCGTGCCCGCGGCCGGTACCGGGCGGCGGCTGCCTACGGGCACCGTGAACGTCGGGCACCGGACGGCGGCTTCGTCGGGTGCGCCCGCAGGCAGGTTCCAGCTACGTAGCCCGGTCGCCGGTGCTCGTGGTGTCGGCCGTGCTCCCACCATCGACCTCGTCGTCCACATAGGACCCTTCTTCGAGCGGGATGGCGGCGGCGCGAGGACCCGCCACGTGTCCTGGGCCCGCAAGCTGGCGGTGCTGTCCCGCACGGCGCAGGCGGAGCAGCCTGCGGATGGTCGTCATCGGCGGGGTTCCCAGCGGAAGAGCCGGGAAGCCAGCGCGACGGCGACGATCACCCAGGCCAGGGTGGGCACGAGCAGGACGAGGGAGTCGGCGACGGCGACACCGCCGTTCCAGGCGTTGACGACGAGTTCGGTGGCCGAGCCCCCGGGCAGCAGGCGCTTGAGCAGGGTGAGGTCCTCGGCACCGGCGATGCCGACCCAGCTCGCCACTGCGATGACGCCGAGGCTGACGGGCAGCGTGGTGACCTGGGCGTGTTCGGGGGAGTTGGTCAGTCCCGCGGTGGCAAGACCCAGGCCGATCATCATGGTCACCGTGGCGAGGACGGCCAGCACCAGCAGGCCGATGTGGTCCGGAGTGCCGGCGACCGCCCCCAGCACGCCCATGATCACGACCACCTGGACCAGCGAGATGGCGGTGACCGGCAGCACCAGCCCGGTCAGGATGTTCGCGTCACCGGCGGCGGTGGAGCGCAACCGCTTGAGGAAAAGGTTCTGCCGACGCGAGGCGAGCGTGGTGACCGAGCTGGCGTACAACCCGAACGCGCAGACGGTGAACATCACGATCGCCGCGATATAGCCGACGCTGGCAACTTTTGCGAAGAGCTCGTGCTGGTAGATGAAAAAAGCGCTGACCGCGACTGGCATCACGAAGCTGGTGACGAGTACCAAGCGGTTCCGGAAGATCTGGACCAGCTCGCTGAGCGCGATCGAGAGCATGACAAAGGTCCCTTTCTGACAAGGTTTCCGAGTGAGAACAGCTGTGCTCTAGCCGTTGTCGATGGCGCGGAACACGTCGTCGAGCCGGGTCGGCCCGGCCTCGAGCTCACGCAGCTCCATCGCGTTGTCCTGCGCCCACCGAAGCAGGATGAACAGGTCCTGCTGAAGGTGATGAGTCTCGATGCGGAACTTCTCCCCGCCCTCACGCCTGCCCTGCAGCGGCAGCGCGGGCGCCGCCGCCGGAAGGGCGAACCGGATCATCGCGGGCAGTGTCCGCGTCAGCTCGGCGACGGTCCCCTCCCGGTGGAAGGCTCCTTTGTGCATCAGGCCGATACGGTCGGCGCGCTGCTGCGCCTCCTCCAGGTAGTGCGTGGTGAGTACAATGGTCGAGCCCGCCGCGCGGAGCTCGTCCACCGCGTCCCACAGCGCGTCCCTGGACTGGATGTCCAAACCGGTCGTCGGCTCGTCCAGAAACACCAGCTCCGGAGCACCGTAGACGGCGGTGGCGAAATCCAGCCGTCGCTTCTCACCACCGGACAGCTGCGATACCTTCGTACCGGCCTTGCGGGCGAGATCCACGATGCCGAGCACCCGCTCGATCCGGTCCGTGCGCTGGGTGAGCCTCCCGATCAACCGCACCGACTCCCGCACCGTCAAGTCCGGTGCGAAGCCGCTCTCCTGCAGCATGATGCCCATCTTGGGCCGCACCGCGGCCCGGTCCCGCGGGCACCGCCCGAGTACCCGCACCGTCCCCGACGTCGGGGTGCGGTGGCCCTCGATGATCTCCAGGGTCGAGGTCTTACCCGCTCCGTTCGTGCCGAGCAGGGCGTAGAACTCGCCGCGCCGCACCTGAAAGGACAAATCCCGGACAGCGTGGAAGTCACCGTATTCGAGGTTCAGCCGTTCCACATCGATCACTGGTGTCGAAGTCATGACTGGATCTCAACGGCATCAGCGCATTCCTGCCAGTGCGACCGCGTCATGACTTCCCCATGACATTCCTTGAGGTGAAAATATGACACAGTGTCACTGGTGACCGTCACCGAACCTGATCATGCTGGGGAGCAGACGCTGTCCGACCTCCGGGAGCCGTCCATGGAAGCCAGCCCACTGCGCGATGCCCCGGGTACGGACCGGTGAGCCCGGCACACGCGGTGCCAGGCCAGACCGAACCGGCACGCGGACAACTGCGCAGGCTCAACCTCACGATATTCCTGCCGCTGCTCGCCGTCGCGGGTGCGGTGGTGGTGGCGACGGACGCCCGGTCCTGGTGGCAGGCCGTCGTGCTGAGCGCCGGTGTGCTTGCTGCTCTGCTGGCCTTCGTGCGGTGGGCCGCGGGCGACGTCCTGCGTGTCGCGCTCCCCTGCCTGGTCATCACGGCGGCCGTGTGGCCCTACTCCGTACTGGTGGTCCACGGCAGTGCCGTGTTCTTCTGTCTCGCCGTCGTGGGCTCCTTCGTCATCCCGCAGCTGTCCCGCGGCCGGGGTGTGGCCGTTCTCGCGCTCGCCGCGTACGTCGCGGCGGTGGGCACGGCCAGGTTGCTCTTGCCGTACGAGGACGTGTCCGACGTGCTGTTCCAGTACGTCCTCGTCCCCACCGGTTTCACCGTGGTGGTGATCGGGCTCATGTTCCCCAACAAGAGGTTCTACGACGTCGTCGCGGAGCTGGAGGAGGCGCGGGAGCGGGAAGCGGAGCTGGCCGTCATTCGCGAACGCGTCCGGTTCGCCGGGGACCTGCACGATATCCAGGGCCACACGCTCCATGTGGTGAAGCTGAAAACCGCGCTCGCCCAGAAGCTGGTGGACAGCGATACCGAACGGGCCAAGCAGGAACTGCGCGAGATCCATGAGCTCGTCCGGGACACCATCACCCAGACCAAGGAACTGGCCCACGCACAGCGACGGCTCAACCTCTCCGCCGAGCTGGAGAACGCGCGGAACCTCTTCGAGGCCGCGGGTATCCAGGTGCGCATCAACCGCGAAGCCGACGTCGCCCAGGGCGCGAGCGAACTACTCGGCCAGGTCCTCCGCGAGACGACCACGAACATCCTGCGGCACGCCCAGGCCACCCGGGTACGGATCACGCTGTCGGAGCGGAGCATCACCATCGTCAACGACGGAGCCCAGCAGGCTCCGCCGCCCGAGCTCGGCGGGCTGGCCGCCCTCCGGCAACGCGTCACGGCGGAAGGCGGAGAGCTGACGGTCGAACAGGACAACGGGCAGTTCCAGACAGCCGCGGTATTGCCGCACCGACGTTCGCAAGCGCAGGAGAGCCGATGACCACCGTGGTGCTCGCCGACGACGAAGCCCTGCTCCGCAAGGCCATGGCCACACTGCTCCCGCTCGAGGGCGAGATCACCGTGCTCGCCGAGGCGGGGAACGGCGAGGAGGCCATCCAAGCCACCCTGCGACACCAACCGGACGTGCTCGTGATCGACCTCGAAATGCCCGGTGTGGACGGACTCGGTGCCGTCGCGGAGATCCACCGCACCCGGCCGAACCAGGTCGTCCTCATGCTCACCCGGCACGCCAAACCCGGAGTGCTGCGCAAGGCCCTCAAACTCGGAGTCCAGGGCTTCGTCAGCAAATCCGCCGAACCCGCGCACATCACCTCGGTCATCACGGCGCTGCACGAAGGCAAACGCTGGATCGACCCGGACGTCTCCGCACTCGCCATCGTCGACGACTGCCCCCTCACCGACCGCGAGCTCGACGTGCTGCGGGCGACCGGCGAAGGCTACTCCGTCGTCGACATCGCCGCCCAACTCCACCTCGCCCAAGGCACGGTACGCAACTACCTCTCCAACGCGATGCAGAAAACCCAGACCCAGACCCGGCACGAAGCGGCCAGGTACGCACGTGAACACGACTGGCTATAGGACACGGCCGGTGGTGGGCGATGGCCTTTCCGTCTCCCTTCCGACCTCCCGTTCAACGGCCGCGTGGCGGCCGCGGGCGGCCGCTCCCGGGTGCCGTCATGCCCGCCCCTCCCTTCCGGGTTCGAATCGGATCGTCTCCAGCACGGCCTTCGCCGCCCCGGACAGCGAACCCCCGCGCCGATCGAACAGGGCCCTGCCGGGCACCCGTTCGGAACGCATGGACGCTACCGCGGGGGCGCCGATCGCGGTGGCGACCTCGTCGATCCCGAGGCCATCGGCGGACGGCCCGCGCACCAGCACCCGCACCCGCTCCCGTACCGGGAGCAGGCCGCGCAGCACCTGCGCCGCCGACGCGCATGCCCGCAGTTCGGCCGGCACCACGAGGACCACGAGATCGGCCAGCTCCAGCACGGGCCGTGCCGGGCCGGGCAAATGCCGGGGTAGGTCACAGACCACCAGATGCCCTGCCCTGCGCCCGGCTCGCACCACCGCGGCGACCGCATGCCCGGACGGGCCCGTACCGACGGCATCGTCTCGGCCGCAGGACAGCACGGAGAGCCTGCCCCGGCCCTGCCGCGTGCCCGGCAGGGCCGGTTGCAGCGCGGCCATCGAAACCCGGCCGGAGTTCACCCGCAGTTCCGGCCAGCGCAACCCCGGTTCGTCCTCGATGCCGAGCAACAGGTCGATTCCACCGCCCAGCGGATCGCAGTCCACGAGTAATGCATTACCTCCGGCGCGCACCGCACTCAGGCCGAGTCCCGCCGCGAAAACCGAAGCACCGGCGCCACCCCGGCCGCCGAGCACGGCGAGCACCCTGCCCTCCAGCGCTGGTCCCTCGACCGCGTCGGCCAGCGCGGAGACCAGCTCCCCCTCATCGTCGGGAAGCATGACCAATCGCTCGACACCGTTGCGCAACGCCAGCCGCAACGACTCGGGAGCCACGGTTCCCTTGCAGACAAGCAGAACCCCGGCACGTCGCGGCGGCGGATCGCCGTGCCGCACGGCGTCCTCGTCGAGGATCACCAGGGGCGCCCCTGTCCATTGCGGACGGGCACCAGCCAGATCCGCAGCGCGATCGACCTCGCAGCCGACCGCCGCGGCCAGCCGCAACACCTCGTCCAGCACGGTTTCGTCGTTGATGACGGCTAGTGGACGTCGCTCGCTCATCGTGTACCCCCAACGGGCCGCGCTCGGTCGCCACCGACCGGGTCCGGGCCCGCGACGCCGGTCGTGAGTACCAGCGTCACCTGGCACGACGTGCCGGGACAACGAGGAAGAGTCCCGGCTGTGGACAACCAGGCTGATGTGGACAACCCCGGGCACGCATCGGCGCCCCGCGCGTGCGACATCCGGAAGATATAGGGGCGGCCCCCGCCAGGGGGGAGGAGCGGGGGCCGCCGAGGGTTCAGCCCCGGGGGGTCGGACTGAACCGGTCCGATCGACACCGGACCCTTCAACTGTAACTCGCTTGGCCCAGCGGTGGGTGATGGGCGGGTACCCACAATTCGGTAACGGCACGTTCGACCGATCGACTCGATCTGTCATCTATTTTCCGGCGATCGGCAGGCAACGTGACCAGATCACCGGCGCCTGGCGGCCACTTCTATTGTGGAGGGGTGCCCGAACCCACCAGGTCTCCCGCCGAGCAGCCGACCGAACCCACCACGGCAACCCGGACCACATCCACGTCCGATACCGAGGTGGCCGCGTTCTTCGATCTCGACAAGACGATCATCGCATCCTCGAGTGCCCTGGCCTTCAGCAAGCCCCTGCTACGTCAGGGTCTGATCAACCGCAGGGCGGCGCTGAAGAGCGCGTACGCCCAGCTGGTCTTCTCCCTCGCCGGTGCGGACGCGGACAAGACCGAACGGATGCGGGAACAGATTTCCGCGCTGTGCGCGGGGTGGGATGTGGCACAGGTACGTGCCATCGTGACCGAGACCCTGCATGAGGTGGTCGAGCCACTCGTCTACGCGGAGGCAGCCGAGCTCATCGGCCGGCACAAAGAGGAAGGCCACGACGTGGTGGTGCTTTCCGCGACCGGGGAGGAGGTGGTGGCGCCGATCGCGGAGATGCTCGGCGCCACCCGCAGCGTGGCCACCCGGATGGAGATCGTCGAAGGCCGTTACTCCGGCCAGGTCGACTTCTACTGCTACGGCGAACAGAAGGCGGTGGCTGCGCGCGGCCTCGCCGAGACCTACGGTTACGACCTCGCCGCCTGCCACGCCTACAGCGACTCCAGCACCGATGTGCCGTTGCTCGAGGTCGTCGGTCACCCGCACGCCGTCAACCCGGATCGGGCCCTGCGCAGGCTCGCCGAGACCCGGAACTGGCCGGTGCTGGAGTTCTCCAAACCTGTCTCGCTGCGCGACCGCATTCCCAGTCAGGCCGCGATGATGGCGGTCGGCTTCGGCGCGGTCGCCGCGGCGGGCATGACGTGGTACGGGATTTCCCGCAGGCGCCGCAAGGACTGAGCGGAGGGCGGAACCGTCCACTGTCGAAGCAGCACGACGCTGGGTGCCCATGCCCGCCTGCTCCGACACCCACAAGGCGGTACGGGCCGGAGGATCCGGCCTGACAGGAGTGAGTTTTCGCGACGCACAGGGGCCTTTCGTCACCGGATCGAGCCTCTGTAACGGTGCACCCGTCCACGCCCTTGAAGTGACGGCCGTCACTGGGTAGAAAGTAGGTGCGGACATCTTGTCGGCCAGGGGCTAGGCGGAAGAGAAGCCTCGTCCACCCCGAAAGATCTCCGTGCGCGGACTCCGGGCACCCACGCGCAGCACGCCGCGGGAGGCTTGTCGTCAAGGGACTGCGTACCGGGACGCCGGACGCCGAGTCCAGGTAGGTACGACCTGAGTTGCACGCTTGGTCACCCGAGTAGCCCGCGCGAGCAGGCGGCGCCCATGGGCAGGATTGCCGATGGGCGCCGCCAGCGTATGTTCGGCTGCCGTTCCGGCAGCCCCGCCAGATCCGGTCACTCGCCGGAGCCGGCCCCCACCCACCTCGCGTGTTCCGTAAGCCGGCGCGGGCTGAGCACATTTCCTCCGGACCAGCCTCGGGCCGTGGTACTGACCGGTGGCGCCAGTGGTCCGTTCAATTCTTGCGCTATGAAGTTGTTATGGGGCCTGACTAGGCCGAACGGCATAGCAGGTCGTTGACCGGGCCATCGGCGGTGAGTAGCTTCCCGATACCGAAAGATTCGCGTGAGAAGATTTCGGACCTTCGGCCCGTTGACAACCGCGTGCCGCACCGCCGCGAGAACACAGGGAGGCTTGTCGTGACGACCCGCCGGAGGCCGCAGCTCGCCGCCGTTTCCATCGCCGGCCTGCTCGCCGTCACCAGCGTTGCCGGCGCCACGCCGGCCGCCGCGATGGACGAGTCCGAGCCGAGACCCAACGCGCCCGACGTGACGGCCGGGGCACAGGCCTGGGCGCGGCAAGCGATGCGCTGGATGAGCCTGGAACAGAAGGTGGGCCAGCTCTTCGTCGCCGATGTCTGGGGACAGTCGGCGACCGAAGCCCATCCCGGTAACCAGGAGAAGTACGGGGTGGACACCGCCGCGCAGGTGGTGCAGCGCTACCACGTCGGCGGGGTCATCTACTTCAACCACGGCGGCACCGACAACATCGAGACGCCGCGTCAGGTTGCCGGCCTTTCCAACGGGCTGCAGCGGGCCGCGCTGCGCAGCGCGCCCCATCTGCCGTTGACCATCTCGGTGGACCAGGAAGGCGGCCGGGTGACCCGGCTCGGCGATCCGGCAACCGAGTACCCGAGCGCGATGGCCCTTGGCGCAACCCGCGACCAGGCGGCCGCCAGGGAGCTCGCCGCGATCAGCGCCGAGGAGCTGAGCGCGATCGGCATCAGGCAGAACTTCGCGCCGGTTGCCGATGTCAACTCCAACCCGCTCAACCCGATCATCGGCTCGCGCTCGTTCTCCGCGCACCCGGACCTGGCCGCAGGCAACGTCGCCGCGCAGGTCGAGGGCTACCAGGAAGCCGGAAGGTGCGCCCGGAGCGTGTCCACCGCTGCGAAACACTTCCCCGGCCACGGGGATGCGGCCACCGACAGCCACACCGGCCTGCCCACGATCGACCGCACCGAACAGGAATGGCGGGAGATCGACCTGCCGCCGTTCCGGGCGGCCATCGAGGCGGGCGCCGACTCGATCATGACCGCGCACATCAGGGTGCCCAGCCTCGACCCATCCGGCGATCCGGCCACCCTTTCCAGGCCGATCATGACCGGCCTGCTCCGCGAGGAACTCGGGTACCAGGGCGTCATCGTCACGGACTCGCTGCAGATGCAGGGCGTGCGCGAGATGTATCCGGACTCGGAGATCCCGGTGCGGGCCCTGGAGGCCGGCGTGGACCAGATGCTCATGCCGCCGGACCTGGACGTGGCGATCAACGGCGTGCTGGACGCCGTGCGCGGTGGCCGGATCAGCGAGGAGCGCATCGACCAGAGCGTGCGGCGCATCCTCGAGCAGAAGTTCAACCGGGGCATCCTCTTCCGGCCGTTCGTCAACGAGGCACAGGTGCCGCGCAAGGTCGGCACCAGGGAACACCGGGAAACCGTCCAGCGGGTCACCGACCGTGCCACCACCTTGTTGCGCAACGACGCCGGTGTGCTCCCGCTGGAGAACCCGGGGAACGTGCTGGTCACCGGGTGGAACCGGCCCTCATACCCTGGCTATCCGGCCGAGCCGGTGCGGGCACTCGCCGATGAGCTGGGCGGCACGGCGCTGCCCACCGGCTCCAACCCCGATCCGGCCATGATCGAGCGGGTGCTGGCCGCGGCGGGCGAGGCGGACACCGTGGTCGTGCTGACCAACAACCTGCGCACCGGTGCCGCCCAGCGTGAACTGGTGAACCGGCTGACCGGTACCGGCAAGCCGGTGGTCGCCGTGGCCGTGCAGGAGCCCTACGACCCCGGCTACGCGGACGTGCCGACCTGGGTGGCCACCTACGACTGGCGGGACGTGTCGATGACCGCGCTGGCCAAGGTGCTGCGCGGCACGACCGCGCCACAGGGAAAGCTGCCGGTGGACATCCCTTCCGGCACTGACCCTGGCACGGTGCTCTACCCCTTCGGCCACGGTCTGAGCTGGTGAGGCCGTTATGTCGGTGAATCGTCGTCGCTTCCTGACCGCAACCGCGCTCACCCCGCCCGCACTGGCGCTGGGCACGCAGCTCACCGCGAGTGCCGCCGTGGAACCAGGCGAGCAGACCAGCGAGGCCGCCGGGACGCCGCACTGGAACACCGTTCCCGGTGCGGACGTCATGGCACGGCTGCGCTGGCGTCCCTTGAGTGGGCGCAAGGTCGGCGTGCTGTCCAACCCGACCGGGGTGCTGGCCGGAGGTGATCACATCGTGGACTCGATGGTCGCGGCCGGTGTACGCCCGGTGGCCGCGTTCGGCCCCGAGCACGGCTTCCGCGGCAGCGCGCAGGCCGGCGGCTCGGAGGGCGACTACGTCGATCCGCGCACCGGCATCCCGGTCTACGACGCCTACGGGGTGACCGCGGACGAGCTGGCAGGCATGTTCACCAAAGCAGGCGTGGACACCG
The DNA here is from genome assembly GCF_018885265.1 of Amycolatopsis aidingensis. GTDB lineage: Bacteria > Actinomycetota > Actinomycetes > Mycobacteriales > Pseudonocardiaceae > Amycolatopsis > Amycolatopsis aidingensis. The sequence continues at coordinate 580,854 of NZ_CP076538.1, read as the reverse complement.
TGGTGTTCGACATCGCCGATGTCGGCGCGCGCTTCTACACCTACATCTGGTCGATGTACACCGCCATGGTCGCCGCCCGGCGCACCGGCGCCGCGCTGGTGGTGCTGGACCGGCCGAACCCGCTCGGCGGCGAGGCCGCGGGGCCGATGCTCGATCCGGAGTTCGCCTCCGGGGTCGGCCGCAAGCCGATCGTGCAGCAACACGGCATGACCGTCGGCGAACTGGCCAGGTTCTTCGACGCCGAGTTCCTGCCCGAGGACGGCGGCAGCCTCGGCGACGCACTGCACGTGGTCCGGATGCACGGTTGGCGGCGGCACATGTTCTTCGCCGACACCGGCCTGCACTGGGTGCTGCCGAGCCCGAACATGCCCACCCCGGACACCGCGATGGTGTATCCGGGGACCTGCCTTTTCGAAGGCACCGTGTTCGCCGAGGGCCGGGGCACCACCCGGCCGTTCGAGATCATCGGGGCACCCGGGCTGGACTGGCGGTGGCGGGAGGAACTCGGCAAGCAGCGGCTGCCAGGGGTCAGCTTCCGGGAGAACTACTTCGTCCCCACCTTCGGCAAGTTCGTCGGCGAGACCTGCGGCGGGGTGCAGCTGACGGTCACCGACGCCCGTTCCTTCGACGCGATCCGCACCGCGGTCTCGATGATCGTCACGGCGAAACGACTGCACCCGGATCTCTTCGACTGGCGACCGGACCACTTCATCGACAAACTCAGCGGGTCCGACCGGCTGCGCACCATGGTCGACGCGGGCGCGGACGCGGACGCCATCGTGGACTCCTGGCAGGCCGAGCTGCGCCGGTTCGTCCAGCGCAGGCGGCCGTATCTGCTGTACCGCTGACGGACCGAGGGCGGGGAGACCATGCGAAACAGAGGCTTGGCGCTGGCGGCGATACTGACGGTCACCTTGGCGGGAGCAAGCACGAGCACGATGGCCAGCACCGAGGGAGGCGGGCACGACCCTGGTCGCTTCGACCGGCCGTGGCACGGGTTCGCGCCCGCGGACACGCGCCTGCGCCCCGCCACCCCGGAGCAGGCCGGCCTGGACCCGGAGCCGATCCGGGCGGCGCAGCGGCGACTGACCGGCTGGACCCGGACGGACCAGGAGACCGGGCACCCGCTGTTCGCGGGCTCGGTCGGCATGCTGGTGCACGCCGGGATGGTGGTGGACACGCACACCGCGGGCAGCGCGCTGCGCTACGCCGATGGCGCGGGCACCGAGCTGCCGGAGGCGGAGCAGGTGCCGATGCGCACCGACACCATCTTCGACCTGGCCTCGATCTCCAAGCTGTTCACCTCGATCGCGGTGCTGCAGCTGGTCGAGGAGGGCCGGGTCGAGCTGGATGCGCCCGCCGCCAGCTACCTGCCCGAGTTCGGGGTGAACGGCAAGGAGTCCATCACCGTCCAGCAGTTGCTCACGCACACCTCGGGGCTGGAGCCGTTCCTGCCGCTGTGGCGGGACTGGCCGGACGAGGAGTCCCGGATCAGGGCCGTCATGGAGGTGGCGCCGAAGCAGCAGCCGGGCAGCGCCTACGAGTACTCCGACCTCAATCTGATCACCCTCGGGGTGCTGGTCGAGCGGCTGCGCGGGCGAGGGCTGGACGAGGTGGTCGCGAGCCGGATCACCGAACCACTGGGCATGAGCGACACCGGGTACAACCCGCCCGCGGCCAAGCTGGACCGGATCGCGGCGACCGAGTACCAGCAGAGCCCGCCGCGCGGGATGTTGCGCGGCGAGGTGCACGACGAGAACGCCTGGTCACTGGGCGGGGTCGCCGGGCATGCCGGGGTTTTCGGCACCGCGCGGGACCTCGCCGTACTCGGCCAGACGATCCTGAACGGCGGCAGCTACCGCGGTGCGCGGATCCTGCGCCAGCACACCGTGCGCGCCATGCTCGCGAACTACAACCAGGAGTTCCCAGGGGACGCGCACGGGCTGGGCTTCGAGCTGGACCAGCTGTGGTACATGGGCGGGCTGGCCTCGCCGGACACCGCGGGCCACACCGGGTACACCGGAACCTCGCTGGTGATCGACCCGAAGTCCCGCTCGATCGCGATCCTGCTCACCAACCGGGTGCACCCCTCGCGGTCCTGGGGCTCGGTGAACCCGGCGCGGCGGGCCTGGGCCACCGGCCTGGCCCGCGCCCTCGCGGTGCGCCCGCTGCGTGGCGAGGACTCCTGGTTCACCGGGATCGGGGGCTCCAGCACGGCGACCCTGACCACCCGCCCGTTCACTGTGCGTCGCGGGCCGGTTCTGGTGCGCTTCGACACCTTCGTCGACTCCGAACCGACCGACCGGCTGACCCTGCTGGCGAGCGCGGATGGCGCCACCTGGGACACGGTTTCATTACGAGTCTTCGGGTCCGGCGCCCCCCGTGGCGAGGTGGATGCACTCTCCGGGTATGGCCACCGTGCGTGGTGGCGCGTCTATGCTCTTGTCCCCCGAATGGGTGAGCTGACCCTACGTTGGCAATTCACTACGGACCAGTATTACTCCGGACGTGGGATTCACATAGACACGATCCGGGTAGGTGATTTTCACGGCACGATTCTCGACGGCGAGCGCGAGCCTGCCGCGTTCACCGAGGTCGGCTGGGGATTACGCGCTCGGTGACAGTTGCAGACTTGTTAGAATAATCTGGTTAACGGTAACGGCTCGGTTGGCGACTTTCTGATCAACGAACCAGGCGCTAGCCGGGGCTGTGACAACACAGTCCGGTTGCGATTAATCGGAAAGGGGCGAGTAGCCTTGTCGTCGATGCCTACAGTTAGTAAATTTCCGGCGATGGACACGAATCCTGACGCTGAGCAACCCTCCGACGACGTTCGGCCGAACGTGGCGGAGGTCGACGAGTCGGCCCGCGAGTCCGACTCGTCTCCGCTCGTGCGTATTCGTTCGCTACTGCCCGGGCTCGCCAGGGCCGAGCAGCGTGTAGCCAAAGTCGTGCTGGACGACCCCTCGGCGGTGGCCCGGCGCAGCATCACCGAGGTGGCGCTCGCGGCGAACACCAGTGAGACCACCGTCACCCGGTTCTGCAAGGCGATCGGCGTCGGCGGTTACCCGCAGTTGCGAATCGCGCTGGCCGCGGACACCGCCCGGTCGGAAGCCCGGTCCAGCCGCAACCTCGGCGGCGAGATCGCGACCGACGACGACCTGCCCGCCGTGGTCAGCAAGGTCAGCTTCGCCGACGCACGCGCCGTGGAGGAGACCGCCGAGCAACTCGACATCGCGGAGCTGGAACAGGTCATCAACGTGGTGGCCGGGGCGAGCAGGGTCGACGTGTACGGGGTCGGTGCCAGCGCCTTCGTCGCCGCCGACCTGCAGCAGAAGCTGCACCGGATCGGCAGGGTGAGCTTCGCGTGGTCGGACACGCACATCATGCTCACCTCGGCCGCGGTGCTGAACGGCGGCGACGTCGCGGTGGGCATCTCGCACACCGGCGCCACCACCGACACGGTGGAGGCGCTGCGGGTCGCCCGCGAACACGGCGCGACCACCGTCGCGCTGACGAACTTCCCCCGCTCCCCCATCACCGAGGTCGCCGATCACGTGCTCACCACGGCGGCACGGGAAACGACGTTCCGATCCGGCGCCACCGCCAGCCGGATCGCGCAACTCACTGTCATCGACTGCCTGTTCATCGGTGTCGCGCAGCGGCACATGGACGCCGCGGTCAACGCGCTGGACGCCACCCGGGACGCCGTGGGCGCGCACCGGCTCGGGGTCCGGCCAGATGGCAGGCGGCGACCGCGGGAAACCGGAAAATGACAGAAACAGTGAGGCGCCTGATGACCGTGCCGCGCCAGGTTGTGCACGTCGACTCCCCGACAGAACAACGCAACCCCCGGACCGTCGACATCGACCAGATGTCGACCGCCGGCATCCTCGCGGCGATCAACGCGGAGGACCGGCTGGTTCCGGACGCGGTGCAGGCGGTGCTACCGCAGCTGGCGACCGCGGTCGACTACGCGACCGAGGCGCTGCGCGGCGGACACCGCGTGCACTACGTCGGCGCCGGTACCTCCGGCCGGTTGGCCACGTTGGACGCGGCGGAGCTGGTGCCGACGTTCAACGTGCCGCCGGACTGGTTCGTGGCGCATCACGCGGGCGGCGAGCGTGCGCTGCGGCACGCCGTCGAGAATGCCGAGGACGACACCAAGGCCGGTGCCGCGGAGGTGAGCACCTCCGTGGCCGACGGCGACTTCGTCCTCGGCCTCACCGCCTCCGGGCGGACGCCGTTCGTGCTCGGTGCGCTGCGGGCGGCGAAGCGTAGCGGCGCACGGACCGCGCTGGTGTCCGGTAACCCGAACGCGGTCCGGCCGCCGGAGCTGGACGTGCTGATCGCGGTGGACACCGGGCCGGAGGCGATCGCGGGTTCCACCCGGATGAAGGCGGGCACCGCGCAGAAGATCGTGCTGACTGCGTTCTCCACCGCCACGATGATCAAGCTCGGCCGGACGTACTCGAACCTGATGGTCAGCATGCGGGCGACCAACGCCAAACTGCGCGGCCGCACGCTGCGCATCCTGCGCGAGGCCACCGGGATGAGCTCGCAGGCCTGTTCGGATGCGCTGCACGAGGCGGGTGGCGACCTGAAGGTGGCGCTGGTGCACCTGCTGTCCGGCGCGGCGCCCGTCGAGGCCGCGGACGCACTCGCCAACCACGACGGGCATGTCCGGGACGCACTGGACGCCGTGCGGGTGCGCGCGGGCTGAACGGCTCCGGGCTGAGGCAGCTCGGACGAGAGGGAAATCACACCGGATCGAAGTCGGGCAAATAACGCACCGTGCGCATTCAGCCACGGGCGCGGTGCCACAGTTGGTTGTATCTGCTAAGCAATCGACCAGCTGGAGTAAGTATGTGCGCCGTCTTCGAACAGTGGGACATCACCTCGAGCGTCGGCCTCACCGCGCTGGGAGTCGCCTCCGCCCGCGCGGTCGAGACCGACCGCGCCGACCGACTGGTTTCCGATCCCTATGCGGCCGCGTTCGTCCGGGCCGCCGACTCGCCACAGCCGTTGCCCGCCCGGCTCGATGACACACCCGTCGCGGGCGATGGCTGGTTCCGGCACTCCCGCTACCTTGGCGTGCGGTCCAGGTTCTTCGACGAGTACTTCGCGCTGAGCACCGGGGCGGGTATCGACCAGGTCGTGCTACTGGCGGCCGGGCTGGACACCAGGGCCTACCGGCTGGACTGGCCGGATGACTGCGATCTGTACGAGGTGGACCAGCCCAGGGTGCTGGCGTTCAAGCGGACCGTACTCGATGAGCAGGCCGCCGCCGCGCGCTGCCGCAGGCACGAGGTCGGCACCGATCTGCGGGACGACTGGGAGTCCGCGCTGCTGCGGGCGGGCTTCGACGCGCGGCGGCCGACGGCCTGGCTGGCCGAGGGGCTACTGCCGTACCTGCCGGGGCGGGCCGAGGAGGAGCTTTTCGAGGTGATCCACCGGCTGTCGGCCGTTGGCAGCCGGCTGGCCGTGGAACGCGCCAGCATCGACAAGCTGGCCACGTTGCGCGAGCACCCGGCGTTCCGGGAAGCCTTCGAGGAGTTCGGCGCCGACATCACCCAGCTGTGGAACGCGGAGCCGCGCCGGGACTGCGGCGACTGGCTGCGTTCCGCGGGCTGGACGGTCTCCGCCGAGACCGCCCGGCAGGCCGGGCAGCGATACGGCCTGCCGATGGAAGGCCCCTTCGACGACGTGATGGGCACCGCCACCCTGCTGACCGCGGACCGCTGAGTACCAGCGGGCCGCACGTTCACCTTTCCGGACCAGCCACGCGGTCACCGGCACACGAGGAGTAGCACGAGCGCACCATGATCGAGCTACGTGTCAGCCCGCAGCACCGAACACGGTCACTACCTCCTCGAACGACGGAAACATCCGGTCCTCGAGCTGGCGAGCCCGCAGGAAATAACGGAACCATCGACGATCCTCGAGTTCCCCGGAGAAATTGCTCCGGAGTCGCACCTGTCTGCCAGGCCGGCGAACTCGCGCGATCTCCACCGCCGCGGCGGTCCGGTCGGGCACCTGGTGGAACATGAGAAACAGCAAGGCCAGGTCATAGCTGTCGTCGTCAGGAATCGCCCTCCAGGAGAACCCATGTGCAGACGGTAATCGTAGTCGACGGGGACGCGTGGTCCTTCTCCGTTCCAGCTCTATGTCGGCGCTCTACTCGACATACATCTCCGCTACCCGTGCGAACCGGACCGCTCCCGCCGTCCATCCAGAGCCTTCACGTCCGGCGGCACGCCGTAGACCGCCACGGGTATTCGCCCGTGTCCGGCAGCAGCCGCCCTCTCCTGGAGCCTCGGCCATACGGTCAGCCAGCGATGGCACCGACATCGCGAGAATCGGCACCCAGCCATCGCCATACTCCAATACCCGGTCCAGCACCCCAGGGCCGTCGCCCGCGCGATCGTAGTGGTACGGCCACGCCTGGCCAGCCCGTTCGTCCGCGGTCGCACCCAGCACCGCTTCGGTGAAGTCAGTTCCGCGTACTGTCTCCGAGCCCAGCATCGTGATGTCCGCGGGTTCGAACCCGCAGAGGCCAGTGGCGTACTCGAGAAAGCGCCGGTCGATCGGCGTGGGAACGACCAGGATATCACCGGGTCGTACTAGCCACCGTTCGATGGGACTGTGCCCGAAAATATCGGTCGTAAGGCGGGGCAAGTGCACTGGCGTGTCCCAGCAACGTACTCGCACCGCAGACTCCGGTGTTCAGCCGTCCGAGATTATTGATCAGAAGTGTTCCCATGTCTTCCTATTCGCAACGGAGAGACAAACCTACTAAGGCGTGACAAACGGCCGAACTCAGTCCGGTATAGCGGTTTCGAGGCAGCTGATTACCCACGCCGTGAGGCTCATTCCCGCCGCGTCCGCCGCCTGTTCCCAGCGATGTCGATGTTCGGGCGGGACGTCGAGGCGAACAGACGTGGTCAAGCGTCGCTTCGCCTCGGGAAATCCCCGCAGATGGCGCCGGAGAGTGTTCCGTGACCAGGCATGTTCCTCCGCCATGGCCAGCCATCGGCTCTGCTGTTCGCCAGGTAGCCGGGCGATCTCGGCGTGATGCTGGAAGCTCAGCGAACGCCGCCTACGGGGCAGTTCCACCCTGCGGGCGACCCACGCATAGTTGCGCAAGGTTTGATAGTCCAGACAATACTCGGACATACTTCGTCGGTAACGATCCTTGTACCGGTCCTGACCGTAGACGAGCCAATCGCCTATCCACCAGGCCGAGGCCGTACCCAGCATGGAGACATGAATACCGAGCCTGCACCAAGCATGCAGCGTGATATCCGACCCGAAGCTGAGACCGACCGGGCTCGCCGAAATGCCGAGGCCGGGAAGGGAGACCCCGGGAAATTCTTTCGATCCGCCGACGAATTCGGCGGCGTTCAGGCTGCGCACAGACGTCTCCTGCACCATGATGTTCTCCACTCCCGTTCAACGCGGCACTGCCCAGCCTTGGACAGCGCGGTCACCGCAGTCAATTACTCTTGCGAGTAGCGGCACCGCGCAAGTGAGTAGATGCGCAGAGAACGTCCTCCGACTTACCGTGGAGTAAGCAGTACTTGGCTGACAGGAAGGGTAAGTAGGTGGGATTGCCAGTCACCGTAACGTACGCGATGCCCAGCGAGAGCGAAGTTCCCGAGAGTAGTATCGCCTGGCGACTCGATCCGCAGAGGGCTGTGCTGCTGGTGCACGACATGCAGCGGTACTTCGTCTCTGCGTTCCCCGACGGGACCGCGCCACGGGACGACCTGGTGCGCAACTGTATGGCGCTACGTGCCGCTTGCACCGAACTGGGAACTCCGGTGGTCTACACGGCGCAGCCGGGCGGGATGACCGACAGTGAACGCGGGCTGCTCAAGGACTTCTGGGGTGCGGGCATGTCGGTGGCCCCCGAAGACCGCAAGCTGGTCGACGAGTTAGCACCGCGAACGGGCGAGGCCGTGTTCACCAAATGGCGATACAGCGCCTTTCACCAGACCGGTTTACTGGATTTCCTCCGCGACGAGGGTCGCGACCAGCTGATCATTTGTGGGATCTATGCCCACATTGGCTGCCTCATGACGGCCTGCGACGCATTCGCATATGACATTCAGCCTTTTCTGATCGCCGATGCTGTCGCGGATTTCTCCCTCGACTATCACAGACTCGCATTGCGGTACGCGGCAGAGCGGTGCGGCGTTACCCCGACGACGGCGCGGCTTCTGGCAGACATAGACAGCTACGCCATCACGACCTGTTCTGGTAAATGAGGCGTGCCAACTCTACGCGAGACTGAATGCCGAGCTTTCGGTAGATGCCGCGCAGGTGGTAGTTCACCGTGTGGCTGGACATGTGGGCGTCTCGTGCCACCTGGCGATTGGTCATCCCGGATCCCACCAGGCTGGCGACCCTTTGTTCTGTGCCGGTCAGTTCGTCCCAGCCGGGCAACAGGTCGGGTGATGCTGCTTCCGCGTCGGCAAGTTGGGCCGACTTGCCCGCCTCGGAAACGCTTGCCGGCAGTGTGCTCGCTGCCATCAGCGCGGCATCGGCCCTGATGGCAGCGAGCACACTGCTGGGCATGGATTCCACTGCTCCACGCCAAAGCAACTGCCCCGGGAAAGTCAGTTGTCCGTCATCCTCGACGAGGAGACCACCCGCTATGGCCTCATCGACGCTCAACAGCAGGTTGCCAGGCATTTCCCGGAGCAAGTGCGCTGCATCGGCAAGCGGGAAACGAGGACCGATCGCAGCGCCGACCTGCACCAGCTTGCGCGTCAGCGGTGTGAGGCTGCGCACCATGTGAACGAGCGTGGTCCGGAGCCGGCGAGGCAAGACCCGCGCCGGCAGCCGCGCACAACCGTTCAACATCTCCAGATGGCGTTCCGCCCGTAGTCCAGCCACCAGGTCAACAACCAGACGCGGGTTGCCACCAAGATCGTCGGCCATCGCGGCGAGCCGCTCGTCCGGGACGGCGTCGAGCAGGTCGGCCAGCAGCGCCCGCACCGCCGTCCGGTCAAGCGGCTCGAGGGCCAACCGTTCCACGTGTGTGCTGTTCCTGGTGAACAGCCGATTCATTTCCGGGCCGCCCATCCCTGGGATCCGGGCCAGCACTATCGCCAACGGACGAGTGGCAAGCACCGAGTGCAACCAATCCACTCGCCGGATCGTGTCCGGTGCCGCCAACTGCACGTCATCGACGAGTAACAGGAGCGGTTGTTCTTGCTGTTGCGTCTCAAACCAGGAACGTGCGGCACAGCGCCCCTGATCGGAGCCAAAAATACTCATCGCCCCAGGGGCAAGACGGAAACCCATTTCTATACCCATAATACGGGCCTTTTGCAATAGGCTCGATTTACCGATTCCAGGGGATCCCTCAATGAGTATTATTCGGCCAGTGGTTGCATTAACTCGCGACAGAATGATTCTAATTTCGCGACATTCTTTTTCGCGCCCATAAAGGATGCCGACTCTTGACATTCCCCAACCCCCTGATCATCTTTCTCGAAACCGGGCCTCCCGCACCGGTTGATCACTGCAAAGGTACTGGTACATACCTTTCCCTCGCCGTACATGTGATCCAATTCATGAAATATCACCTAGACGGGCTAATCCCATTGTCTTACTGGCTATTTAAGCAGTGATCCTGGTGATGGTTCGCCGTGTCCCGCGCGGCGGGACACGGCGAACCGAGTTATAAGGACATCAATTCGGGCCGCCGGATCGCGGGCGCCGAATCGACGAGCCTGCGCACCATGGCGGCGGCCACCGGTTCCACATTCGCCGCACCATCCCGTCCAGCCGGGGTATTCACCTGGTCGGTGAGAAGCATTCTCGGCCGGGCCACGAAGAACTCGGTGCCTGGATATCGTTCAGCGGCCCAGTGCGTCAGGCCTTCGGCAGCATGTTTCGCAGCAACGTAGTGTGGCCAGTCCGCGGGAGGTGCGACGACCGCGGACGACGACACAACGAGGCAGCGACCGCGAGCCCTATCCACCGTGTCGAGCAGACCTGCCATTGGCGCGCTGACCAATGCAAACGCGTCGGCCACGAACTCCTGGATGCGGCCGAGGCCGGCCGGATCCAGCTGGAGCGGCCGGATAGGCGGTGCGGCACTACAGACCAAGAGATCGAGCGCGTTGCCCGCGACGTGGGCGATCTCCTGCGACCACCGGGTACTGGTCGCTTCACCAGGGCAGGAAACGATCTGGCCTCCTAACGCCTCCCCACGGGTAACCAGTTCGTCGATGTCTCCGGAAGCACCCCGATGGCCAACCAGTACCCGACCACCCTGGCTTGCCAGTGCGAGCACTAGTGCGGCGCCGAGCCCGCGGCTGCCGCCGACCACGGCGGATGTGTGGCCGCGAAGCCGGTCCGAGCTCGGCAGTGCTTCGCGGATACGCTCGGCCGACGGCGCCGGGACGGGACTGCGGACCAGGGTCTCCAGTTTCGCTTCGGCCAGCATCGCGCCCCCGCCGTGCAGGTGGCCCACCGTACTCAGCAGGCCGAACCGGGGATCGAAGTCCGCGACCTCGGTCGTATAACTCAACTCCAAAGGTCCCAGCCTCGCTGCCGGGTACAGGCGCAGCGAGAAGCCGTTCAACAGGCAGTCCCGGCCTGGGAGTTCCATACCGGCGAGAAAGCTGCACCAGAGCAAGCAGGTAAGAGGAAACCGGCCGAGCAAGCCGACGGCGATGGGCCAGCGCTCGCACAAGGCGTCCAAGGCTTGTCCTGGCCCGTAATTACCTGCGACCGACAGACCGAACGTCACGTCCGCAGCGGTCACCACACGCGGCTCTCGGCGATGCGGGCGCTGCCGATACGACATGTCGTCCGCGGAACCTCGCGAGAGCGTCATCGACAGGCAGTTCGTTGCGCCGTCGGAGACGCTGACCCGAATTCGGTTACCCTCCTGGCAAACCGTCGTTTTATAGGTGACTCCAGGCTGGATCGGCTGTCTGAACTCGACATCGGCGCCATCAATCCCGTCGCCATCGACGACGAGCTCGTCGAGTGCGGCCACGGCGGCGAGCACACCGTGGGCAACCGGCTTCCCGAAGGGTGTTCGCCGTGCATAGTCCGGTGAGGTGTGCAGCGGGTTGTGGTCGCCGCTGGCCTCGGCGAACAGGTCGATATCTGCTGTGGTCAATAGCATTGAAGCTCCATCCGAAGGGCAGTCCAGCTGAACGGCAATGTCACTTCCCATTGACAAGGAAGTCATAAAATGGCAGGAGGACGCACTTGCAATCCTCTTGTCGTAGGGTTAATCGTGTTGTAGCGTCCGCCATGTTGGCAATCTCGCTGTTGCCCGACACGCAATATTCTTGCTTCCCGAACCCGTCACTAAGTCGGGTCAATCGATGTACTCAATGGGGTGTTTCCTATGGAGCAGAACCGGAATACAGGTGTGACCGTGGACTCCGATGGTGATTCAGATCTTGCCGAGAAAGCGGTCGTGACTGCACTGCAAGCGGTGCTGGGCGTGTCCGAGGTGCCTTGGGAAAGCCGGTTCGGGGTGCTTGGTGGTGATTCGCTGCGTGCCGTACGGATCCTCTCCTGGCTATGGCGCGAACTCGACGTCGAACTCCCTGTACATGCCTTGCAGCCGCACACGACTGTTGCGGAGCTTGCCGACACCGTCCGCGAGCACGTCGAGGCGGCTCAGGCATGAACTCGGCGACGAAGGCCGGGATCGCGGTGGCAGGCACCTTCACGCTCACCGTGGTCACCACCTCGATGGCAGCTGTACTGGACGAGACGGCGCCCGGACGACCTGTGATCACCGCTCCCTACGGCCAGGTTCTCGAAACCCTGCACGATCCCGGCAGTGTGCTGATGACCAACGTCGGGGTGAACGTGTTGCTACTGCGGCCGGAGGACTTCGCCCGTGGTAGCGGGCACCGTGAACGCGCCGACGCTATGGTCGATGAGCTCGTGGCCGTTCTCGCCGATGTTCCCGATCATTCGGTGGCTACGTGGTTCCTCGCCATCGCACCGAGTTCGCCCGCCACCGAAGGGGACGTCGCGCTCGCGCGATGGGTGCGCTGGGTGGGCGAGCGGCTCACCGCCGTAGCCGAGGCGACACCGGGCATGTACCCCATCACCCTCGACCGGGTGGCTGAGCTTTACGAAGTGGCCGAGGTCCACGACGAGTACGCCGACCGGATCGGCCACCTTCCCTATACCGACGAGTACTGCGAGGCGGTAGGCACCTGGCTGGTCCGCCAGGCTGTGAGCAGCTGGGTGAAGCCGAAGAAGGTCGTTGTGCTCGACTGCGACAACACGCTGTGGACCGGTATCTGCGGCGAAGACGACCCAGTGGGCGTACAGGTGACCGAATCACGCCGCTGGTTGCAGGAGTTCATGCTGGCGCAACGGTCCAGCGGAAAGCTGCTGTGTCTTTGCAGCCGGAACAATCAGGAGGACGTCGAGGAAGTCTTTACGCGCAACTCCGGCATGGTGTTGTTGTGGGACCACATCTCCGGGCACCGGATCGGCTGGAACCCCAAGGCTCAGTCGCTGGTGGAGCTCGCCAACGAACTGGATCTCGCACTCGGGTCGTTCATCTTCGTCGACGACGACGCTGTCGAATGCGCGTCCGTCCGGGCCCAGCTGCCGGAGGTCACGGTGGTCGAACTCGCGCGCGCGGAAGATCGGATTCGCCAGCAGATCGAGCACACGTGGGCGTTCGACCAGCTCGCGGTTACCGAGGATGATCGCCTGCGGGCCGACTGGTACTCGACGCGCGCCGACCGTGCTGCACTCCGTGAGACCAGCACCAACTATCAGGACTTTCTCGATCGTTGTGCGATCGAGGTAAACTTCGCCGACCTCACCGACGATGGGCTCGACCGCGCAGCACAGCTCACCGCGCGGACCACTCAGTTCAACCTCGCCGGTGCCGTCTACTCCGTGCCGCAGCTGCGTGCATTGCTCGCCGGAGAAGGGCGAGGGTGGACGGTACGGGTGCGGGACCGCTTCGGCGACTACGGGACGGTCGGACTGGTTGTCGCCGAGCAGCGGGGCGATGCCGTCGAACTGCCAGTCTTCCTGTTGAGTTGCCGGGTCCTGAACCGGCGGGTCGAGGACGAGGTACTTCGGTTCGTCGCCGCTCACGCGGCACGGCTGGGCGCTGTCACCCTGCGGCTCCCGTTGCGCCCAACGGGGCGCAACGCACCCGCGCGCCTGTTCGTCGAGCAGCTCACCGGCGTCTTTCCCGCTTCCAACGACAACCCGTCAACCGTCGCTGTGCCGGTACGCGAATGGGTCCCCCAGCTCGCTCAACGGTGAACACCGACTCGAGGGAGGAATCGCAATGTCGAGCAGAATGACGAGCGCGGACCCGATCACGCTGTCGCTCACCGAAGCACAGCGGGAGCTTCTTGCTCTCGACCGCATCGTCGCGGTCCCGCACTTGTACAACATTCTTATCGAGGCGGAGTTGGATCCGGAACTCCCGTCGGACGCGCTCGCCACCGCGTTCGCCGCAGTCGTCAAGGTGCAACCCGCGTTGCGGATGGGTCTGGTCGACAGCCCGAAGGGCGGCGGCATGCTCGTCGCGCCCGGTCCGGAAACCGCCTCCGCTTTCCGTGGATGGACCGTTCCAACGGCGGAGTTCGACGCCTGCCGCGCCGCGGCCTTCGCCGAGCTGGGTGCCACGGCGTTCGCACTCGACCAGCCGCCGCTCGTCCGCGCCGTGCACGTTCGCGCGGAAGACCACACCAAGGCGGTGCTGGCGCTGGTGGTACACCACTCGGTATTCGACGGCTACTCGGTCGGCATCCTGCTGGACGAGCTGAACGCCGCCTTAAGCGGCGGCCTCGACTGCGAAACTCTGGCCACCGAGCGAGAGATGGCGCTGCGCGATGAGCTCGAGCGGCAGCTGGCCGCTGCCGCGACGGAACAGGCCGATATGGCCGCAGCCGCACTGGCCGAACGCCTCAGGCAGGTCCCGTCCACTGTGCTGTACCAACTCCCGGCCCGTCCGGTGGAGACGGAGTTCGCCGGTAAACGGAGGGAAGTCCAGCTCACCGTCGAGGAATCCGCCGTTGTCGACCGGGTGTGTCGGGAGCTGGAGATCAGCCCTTTCGCCTACTTCTCTGCGCTGCATTCGGCGGCTTTGGCGCGACACGCCGATGTGGAGTCCGTCGTCTTCGGTGCGACGGTGATGACCCGCCGCACTCCGCAGGCGTTCGACCTCTGCGGGTACTTCGTCAACACCGTTCCGCTGGTCGTGGATATCCACTGGGAGCGATCATTCGGCGATTTCGCGTGCAACGCAGTGCTTCCGGAGGTAGAGCGCGTCCGCGCGGACTCGCTCGTCCCACTGAACAAGGTCGCACGGCACGCGATGCCGGATCGGGCGAGCAATCGTAACCCGATCTTCACAACGTTGGTGACCATGCAGGAACCCGCCGAGGGAGCGGCGGGAGCGCCGGTGCGGACGATGCGCCAGCACGGCAACGACACGGCGAAGTTCGACCTCCTACTGTGGGTGAAGCCCACCCACGAAGGCTGGGTGCTCGAGGTCGAACACGACCTCCAACTGTTGCCGGACCCCGTGGTATCCGGGTACGTCGATTCCTTGCGCTCGGCGATCGCCGGGACGGCGCACCATGGTCGGGGTATCCCACTACGCGAGCTGTTCTGCGACGGTCCGGTCGTCCCCGCGCGCGAAGGGAAACCGCGATTCGATTGCGACTTCGCCGCGCGTGTGCTCGACGTCGCAGACGCCGCCCCGGCTGCGGTCGCGATTGAGGAGGGCCGGACCTGGATCAGCTACGGTCAGCTCGCCGAGCAGATTCGCGCGGTTACCGGCGGGCTCGCCGAACGGGGTATCGGCCCCGGAGACATCGTCGGTGTCACGACCGACAACCTGCCGGACACCGTGGTCGCGGTGCTGGCCGTGCTCGCACGCCGCGCCGTCTACCTGCCGCTGGACCTCGACCTCCCTGCCGAACGGGTGGTGGACATGGTCGAACGGGCCCGTTGCCGAACGGTCATCGGCACCGGGAAGGTGCCCGGCGCGCGGGTGTTCGGTATCGGGGAACTCCGAGCGACCCCAGCCGAACCGAGTGAGGACGATCCCCGTGAGCACGCCGTGTACGCGATGTTCACCTCGGGTTCAACCGGACAACCCAAGGGCGTGCTGATGGCCAACGCGCCGCTGGCCAACCTCGCGGCCTGGCAGGTCGGCACGCTGCAGATGGGGCCGGATTCCCGGTTCCTCCAGTACGCACCATTGGGCTTCGACGTCTCATTCCAGGAGATCATGCCGACGTTGCTGGCCGGGGGAACGCTGGTTTCGCGCCGCCCGGTCGACCGGCTGGATCTGCCCGCGCTGGCCCGCCGAGTGGCGACGACCGGCGTAACACACGTTTACCTGCCCGCTGCCGCACTCGGCACGTTCACCCAAGCAGCGCGGACAGCCGGGGACGAGTTGCCGAACGTGCGGTTCCTGTGCGTGGCAGGTGAACAAGTGGTGGCCGACGAAGGGATACAGCGGTTCTTCACCGAGCGACCACACATTGTACTGGTGAACATGTACGGACCGACCGAAACGCACGTCACCACCGCGGCGGTCTTCGACTCACTCAGCCAGCCGTGGCCGGTTCACGCACCGATCGGCCGCCCGTTACCCGCCGTGTCGGCGCGGGTGGTCGACGCCACCGGGCATCGGGCGCCGTGCGGTGTGGCCGGTGAGCTCAGGCTTGGAGGCATCGCACCGGCATTGGGCTATGTGAACGACCCGGATCGTACGGCGGAGCGGTTCGTCGACGGCGAATACCGGACCGGTGATCAGGTGCTACTCGACGCTTCCGGGGAGCTTGTCTACCTGGGACGCAAGGACGACCAAGTGAAAATCCGCGGGTACCGGGTGGAACTCGGTGAGATCGAAGCGGTCGCCAACGCGCTCGACGGAGTACGGCGCGCCGTCGCCGTGGTCGAGCCGGATCCCGGCAGGCGCCTACTGCTGTTCTTCGTTCCGACACAGGACTCGGCCGCCGCCGAGGACATCCAGGCCGCGCTGGCCCGCAGGCTACCCGGATACATGGTCCCAGCGAGAGTCTTTCCGATCGACTCGGTACCGACCGGGTTCACCGGAAAGCTGGATCGGGCCGCCTTGTTGCGCAAAGCGGATAGGGCCATGGCCGCGGAACCAGCCGTGTCCGACAACGGAGCACCACCTACCCCGCTCGAAACCGAACTCCGCACGATGTGGGAGGACACACTGCGCGTGCCGGTCACACTCGACGGGTCGCTCGTCGAAGCCGGGGCGCACTCGTTGAACGTCCTCACCGTGCTGAGCCAGGTGGAGTACCAGTACGGCGTCTCCGTGCCGGTACTCGACTTCTTCCGGGAACCGACCATCCGTGCACTGGCCACCCTCGTCGAGGCCGAACGGAGACAGTCATGACCGCGATCGAGACCCGTTCTTCCCTGGTATACAAGCTCGGCTCCGGCGACAATGGACGCAGGCTGGTAGCCCTCCCACCCGCGGGCGGCGGCATCCAGCCCTACCTCGGTATGGCGAGGTCACTGACGCGGTACGGCGACGTACACGCTCTACGCGCCTCAGGCCTGGCCGATGGCGAGCAGCCGGACACCGACGTTCCGGCGATGGTTTCGCGTTACCTGGAGACGATCCGCGCGCTGCCCACCCCGCCCGACGTACTCGTCGGCTGGTCGCTTGGCGGTGTGCTGGCGTGGGAGGTCGCCGTGCTCCTGAAACGGCAGACCGGGCGCAGCGCCGCAGTGGTCATGCTGGACAGCTTCATCACCCTGCCTACCGGATCCGACCTCGATTCCTTCGCCACGGCGGTCATGGAGACGCTGGCACCAACGGCTTCGGACGGAGAACTCGCGCGATTCCGCCGAACCACCAAGGCACACGTCAACGCCGCAGCCAACCACGAAGTGACCGCTCGCCACGACGGTCCCACACTGCTACTCGCATGCGCCAACGGCCCGGTTGCTCGGCAGCGCGCCGACTGGGAGCGGTTGTCCACGCGGCTGACCACCCACGTGGTCGAGTGCGGCCATTTCGAGCTTCTCGGACCTACCCATCAGCCGACGGCCGCCGGGTACGTCAACGACTTCGTGCGTCGAGTGTTCGCGACTGGGGGAGAGCAATGAACAACCTGAGCGACGGCGAGCCGTTCGCGCTGGTTCACCGGCCGTCGGTAACCGGAGCCGGCACGTTGGAACTGTTCCGCGGACCGGTGGTCGAGGTGGCGAGCCTTGCCGAACTCGAACACGACGAAGGGATCAACGGGCCGTCGCTCCTCGCCGTAGTCCCGTTTCGCCAGGTTTCCGAACACGGTTACGCATGCCATGACGACGGCGCACCACTGCTGGCGGTGCGTATCGAAGAACGAATCTTTCTGACGGTCGAGAATTTCCTCACGACCATCCCGGACCAGGAAATCCGTTTCGACGCCGCCGGATTCGATCTTGACGATGACACCTACGCCGGAATAGTCCGGAACGTACTGGCTCAGGAGATCGGCACTGGCGCCGGAGCAAACTTCGTGATCAAGCGGTCGTACTCGGCCCGCGTGCGTGACTTCTCGGTGGCGACCGAACTCGCACTGTTCCGACGTCTGCTGCTCGGCGAGGAGGGTGCCCACTGGACTTTCCTCATCCACACCGGACAACGGACGCTCGTCGGAGCCAGTCCAGAACGCCACGTCAGCCTCGCCAGCGGCGTGGCCACCATGAACCCGATCAGCGGCACGCTCCGCCAGTCTGGAACCGGGCCAACGGTCGGCAGTGTGCTCGAGTTCCTCGCTGACCGCAAGGAAGTCGAAGAACTCTTCATGGTTGTTGACGAGGAACTGAAGATGATGGCAGGACTGTGCCCCGATGGTGCCGAGGTGGACGGCCCGTACCTGCGGCAGATGCGGCACGTGCTGCATACGGAGTACTTCGTCCGCGGTCGCACCACGCAGCCACCGTGGGAAATCCTTCGGCGAACTCTCCTCGCTCCCACGGTGACCGGAAGCCCGGTCGAAAGCGCGTGCGCAGTGTTGCGCAGGCACGAGCCAGCCGGTCGCGGCTACTACAGCGGCGTGGCGGCATTGCTCGGCCGGGACGCGAACGGTGAGCCGACAGTGGATTCGACAATCCTGATTCGGATGGCGGAGCTATCGCCTTTCGGTGAGCTGGACCTGGGTGTCGGCGCGACTCTTGTCCGCCACTCCGATCCGGCGGACGAGGTCGCCGAGACACATGCGAAGGCGGAAGGCTTCCTGTCGGCGCTTCGCGGAGAACGGCGAGGCACTGCCGATCGACCCCCGCTCGGCTTGACCGAGCATCCTGAGGTGCGCCGCCGACTTAATGCTCGTAACGCCGGGCTGGCGCAGTTCTGGCTGTCCCGGAACCGAGCCCAGGACTGGCTGGCGCCGGAACTGGCCGGGCTCCGCGCGCTGGTGGTGGACAACGAGGACACCTTCACCGCGATGCTAGCCTGCCAGCTGCGTGCGCTCGGACTTCGCGTCACCATCGTGCACTGGCGGGAAGCACCGGCACATCACGGGTTCGATGTCGTGGTACCCGGACCGGGGCCGGGCAGTCCGGACGACGTCAACGAGCCCAAGATCGCCCGCCTGCACGCACTCATCGGCGAACTGCTCACCACTCGTAAGCCGTTTGTGGCGGTCTGCCTCTCGCACCAGGTGTTGAGCAGGCTGCTCGGCCTCGAGATCCGCCGCAGGCCCGAACCGAATCAGGGCGTCAGGCACCACATCGACCTGTTCGGGGAACCAGTCGGTGCCGGATTCTACAACACGTTCGCCGCATATGCGGACACAACGCGCCTACTCACCGCACGCTGCGTGGAACCGGTGCAGATATGCCGGGACGAGCTCACCGGCGAGGTGCATGCATTGAGCGGTCCCGGCTTCACCTCCGTGCAGTTTCACCCGGAATCGCTGCTCACCGAGTACGGCCCCACGCTACTGCGCAATCTTGTCACCACGGTTCTGTGGCCAGGCGTACGCATCGCCTACCGGATGAACCGAGTCTCTAGCACGAAGGAATGAGTGATGACTCTTCTACCTACCAATCTTCTCGACGTCCGGGCCTCGGCCCCGGCATCAGACGCCGACATTCGGGCGTTGCGAGATCGTCCGGCGGAGCAACAGCCCGTCTGGCCCGACCACGCCGCGCTCACCGCGGTGGCGGAGGATCTGCGTGCCGCCCCCGATCTGGTAACCGATAAAGAAATCCGGGGGCTGCGCGGGCTGCTCGCCGGTGTCGCTGCGGGCAGGCTGCGCGTGTTGCAGGCAGGTGACTGCGCTGAGGACCCGGACCACGCCACCGACGAACACGTGACACGTCGAGCCGAGATGCTGGTCTCGCTCGGGGACGTCATGAGCGAGCGCTCGGGCCGTCCCGTCGTCCTGGTCGGTCGAATGGGCGGACAGTTCGCCAAGCCGCGGTCACAGCCAACTGAGGTCCGGGACGGATGCGAGCTACCCGCCTTCCGTGGTCACCTCGTGAACGGTCCCGCGTTCGACGCGCGGACGCGCATCCCAGATCCGCTCCGCATGCTGGCCGGTTACCGCGCGGCGGCCGGCATCATCGATGCGCTCCGGCGGGCTCGGCCCACCGACGGTGAGCTGAACCTGCCCCGATTCTGGGCCAGCCATGAGGCACTGGTGCTCGACTACGAGCTGCCGTTACTGCGCAGACACGGCAAGGATCTGATGCTGACCTCCACACACTGGCCGTGGGTCGGCGAACGCACTCGCCAGCTAGACGGCGCTCACGTCCACCTGCTATCCCGGATAGCGAACCCGGTAGCGTGCAAAGTCGGGCCGACAATGACCGCAAGCGAACTCGTGGCGCTGTGCGAGCGGCTCGACCCGCACCGCGAGCCAGGCAGGCTTACTCTGATCGTCCGACTGGGAGCAAGTCTGGTCGGGACCCGGCTGCCGGAGTTAGTCGCCGCGGTCCAGCGGGCGGGCCATCCCGCTATCTGGCTGTGCGATCCCATGCATGGCAACACCTTTCGCGGTGCCGGGGGACGAAAGAGTCGGCTGGTCGGGTCGCTGATCCGTGAGGTACTCGGGTTCCACGCGGCTGTGCGCGGGGAACACGGTGTGACCGGCGGCCTGCACCTGGAAGCCACACCCGAAGACGTCGTCGAATGTGTGCTCGACGAAATGGAGTTGGCCGAGCTACCAGAGAGCACCGAGCCGCTGTGCGACCCGCGGTTGAACGCCGATCAGGCGCGGCTGGTGGCGACCGCCTGGCCTGGCTAAGACAACGCGAATATCGATCCCTACCCCGGTAAAGGAGTGAACACCGTCATGTCCACCGTATTCGTCGCCAACAATCGAACCGAGCAGATGGTGGGTGATCTTGGGGCGTTGCCGCCCGAACAACGGCGATTCGCCGGTTACACGGCTCAACGCATGCTCTGGTATGTCGACGAGGGAGACATCCTCGTCGTTCCGCACGCGCCCAGTGAACCGTTCAGCCGGTACCTCACAGGCTTGATGGATGTCGATCTGGACACCGTACAAATACTCGTACCGCCACCCGGCCAGTTCGGCGTCGACGTCCTCTCGGCAGACAGGATAGAAAACAAAGAATTTCAGGATAAACTAAAGAGTTACGTCGATAAGTCCTACTCATCCGGAGTTTTTCCAATAATTTTCGACGAGGTTATAGCCCGGCTCACCCGGCGACTAGGGCTAGCAGATTGCACTCCTGGATTCGGCTTTTTCGGACAGGGTGGAAGCAATCTGTTGAACAGCAAGTCCGCCTTTCGGGCACTGGCAGGGGGAACCGGCTGCCCCATCGCGGACGGCCGGGTGGTCCGGGACATGGAGGCAGCCGAGTCATACCTGTGGGAGCTGCTCTCAAGCGGGCTGTGCGCCATCGTCAAACAGGACCAGCATGTGGGCGGGTTCGGCAACGAAATTATCAGCCCACGGGACGGGGTCAATCCCATCGGCGCGCCGCAAGTAATGACCATAACGGAGCGGTCGGCGTTACACGAGCTGGTAACTCGCCGCTGGCCATGGTACTCCGGAAACAATCGCCGACAGGTCGTGATCGAGCACTATATCCCAGACTGCACGCCGGTATACATCGAGATGAGTATAACCGACGATGGCGTGGCACTTTTTGGACATGGAGAAATGCTGACAAAGCCCATTTTTAATGGTCTTGTCATTCCCGCGCAGTCCGCTTCACATCCGGCATGGCCAGGATTTATTAGCGCCACCGAGAATCTCTGTCAGGCTATTTATGGAATGGGGTATCGCGGGCTGATCAGCATCGACGGGATCGTAACCCCGGCCGGGGAGATCCTGATCAACGAAGTGAACGGTAGAGTTGGCGGCTCGACACACGTCACACGGCTGATCCAGCACCTGGTGGGCCCGCAGTTCCTCGATGAACGCGTAGTGATGCAGCGCCATTTCTGGCCAGTACCCTCATTCGACCGCGCGCTGGAGGCACTGAGTAACCACGATCTCGCGTTCGACCGCAGCCCACGCACCGGTGCCGTCATCACTTCTGACGACGTTACCGGGGGAACGGTTGAGTACTGCCTGATCGGAGAGAGCTTCGAGCATGCGACGGAGCTCGAGGAGCGGATCAACGAACTCACGTTCGGTTGACGACTGACTACTGGAAGCTATGGTCATCGAAGATCACCGCGGCGAAAGACGCAGATGGAGGAACGGACAGCAATGGGTTACCGGGGGCTCGCAAAGAAACCAATTCTGGCTTGGGCGCTCGTCGCGATCGTGGCACGGCTGCCCATCGCGATAGCGCCGCTCGGGCTGGTCTTCCTCGTGCGGGAACGCGCGGGTGGATATTCGCTCGGCGCCACGCTGGCCGCCGCCTACGTGGTCGGCGAAGTCGTCGGAGCGCTGCTCATCGGAACGCGCCCGTTCAGCCGCCGCAGTAGCGCGATCTCGCTGGGACTGGGCTTGGGCGCGGTGTCCTTCGGGCTACTCGCACTCGTCCCCTCAGCACCCGACCCGTTCCTGGTCGGGCTGGCCGGGATAGCCGGCGCGGCGCCCGCAGCGAGCCCGGGCGGTATGCGCACGATGCTTACCCGCCTGGTCGACGAGTCGGCAGTGGCCAGCGCGCTGAGTGCCGAATCGACGCTGACCCAAGCAATCTGGGCGGTTGCGCCAGGGCTCGCTGTGTCGTTGGCCTTGTGGAGCGGCGCGAGTTCCCCGATGGCGCTGGCCGCGGTGTGCATGGCTGCCGCTGCACTGACCCTCCCGCTGCTGCGTGGCGATGGCCGGACTGCCGCAACGGCAAGTAAGTCGTCGACCCAGGTCTCTCGGCACGCCGGGCGACTGCTTGCCGCGTGGCCGATCTACCTGACTAGCGCGGCGTCCATGGCGTTATTGTCGGCGGCGGAACTTATCCTGACGCCGTTGCTGGAGTTCCGGCAGTTCCAGACCGGCTGGGCGGGCGTGCTATTGACCGTCTTCTCGGTGTCCAGCGCCGTCGGTGCGTTCTTCTACGGTCTCCGGAAGTGGCCAGGCAGTGTGCGCGTGCAGAGCCTGGTGCTACTGGTCGTGATGTCCGGTTGTGTAGCACTGATCGCCGTCGCGCCGGGACTGGTCGGGATCGCCATCGTGCTGGTCGTCGGCGGCCTCAGCCAAGCGGCGGTGGCCGTTACCCGCAACCTGTCGTTGCGGGAGAGCCTGCCCGAGTCAGCGCATACGGCGGGGTACTCGGTCATGTACGCCGTCCAGGGCATCGGGTACACGCTCACCGCGACATTGACCGCGCTGGTGCTGGCGTCGTTCAGCCCGGTCACCGCCATGGTCGGCGCGGCGGTGCTGACCCTGCTACTGACCGTGGCCAGCGCACTG
Source organism: Amycolatopsis aidingensis (assembly GCF_018885265.1). Classification (GTDB taxonomy): domain Bacteria; phylum Actinomycetota; class Actinomycetes; order Mycobacteriales; family Pseudonocardiaceae; genus Amycolatopsis; species Amycolatopsis aidingensis. The sequence goes on along the minus strand of NZ_CP076538.1, from coordinate 558,004 downwards.
GCCGAGCTGCGCATCCGTCATCGCGGCAACGGAAGCGAACAGGAAGCCGAGCTGGCGACCGCGCGAGCCGGAGCATGCGAGGAGCCCGGACCGGGCTGAACCTGGGCGATCGCCGCACCCGGCCAGGTGCTCCGGTGCAATGTCGCGCGATTGCGCGCAGCTGGACGACCCGGCAGCCACCTGATGGGCACCGCCACCCGTGTGGTGCGTTTCGCGGGCTAAATGTAGTTCGGGGAGGGGTCAGCCGGCGGCGTCGGCGATGGTGGTGGCCTCCTTGGCGCCCGTGCGGAACGTTTCGCAGGCGAACAGCAGCCAGTCCCGCACGCCGTCCGGCTCACCGGTGGCGAAGGACTCGGCGGCGGCCCGGTAGTGGCGCGCCCGCCGGAAGCAGGCGACCTCGGGCACGGTCAGTGCCTTGGGGTCCAGCCCGGTCGCGATCATGGTCAGCCTGCCGGCGGCCCTGGCCACCACACCGTCCGCCGTGCCGAAGGCCTCGAGGGTGAGCAACTCGCCGTGCACCACCGCGGTCAGGATCGGCCCCGGCACCGAGGTGGCGCCGGTGACCAGCTGGGCGAGCAGCTCCAGCCGCCGCGCCACCTCCGGCTCGGTGCGGGGCCTGCCAAGGCCGTCGGGGTCCTCGACCAGGTCCGTGGCCGCCAGCAGGTGCATCCTGGCCAGTGCCTGCAGGGGCGCGCGCCGCCAGGTCGGGAGCAGGGACTCGGTCGCCTCGGCCACCCGCAGTGCCCCGGCCAGCAGCGGGTCCCGCACCGTACCCTCCGCGGGTAGCTCCGGATCGGCGCCGTCGATGCCCGCCGAGGCCCGGGCCGCCCGTACCGAGGCCTCCGCCGCGGTCGCCGAGCCACCCCGCAGGTTGGCCCGGTGCCGGTGCACCGCGAACACCGCCTCCTGGGCCGACTGCGCCGCCTCGGCGACGCCAGCCAGATCGAGCAGTGGCCGCAACGGATCCGTCATGCGTCCAGCACCTGTCCCTCCCGGACGACCACCGGCGGCAGGGTGGACCACGGGAAGTTGATCCACCTTTCGGTGCGCCGCCACACGTACTCGCAGGACACCGTGGTCCACGGCTTCTCGTAGATCACCGCGCAACGCACCTCGGCCACCTGATCCGCGCAGAAGTCCCGGACCAGCTTCAGGGTGGCGCCGGTGTCCGCGACATCGTCGGCGACCAGCACCTTCGCGCCCGCCAGATCGACCGCGTTCGGCACCGGCGGCAGCATCACCGGCAGCTCGAGCCGCTGGTCGACGCCGGTGTAGAACTCCACGTTCATCACATGCAGGTTCTTGACGTCCAAGGCGTACCCGAGGGCGCCCGCGACGAACAGCCCGCCCCTGGCGATCGACAGGATCAGGTCGGGCTCGAAGCCGCTGTCCGCGACCTGCACCGCCAGCTGCCTGCTCGCCGAACCGAACAGCTCCCAGGTGAGCTCTTCCCGCTCCGCCGTCATCCGCCGTCCTTCCCGTGCCACGGCGTCCGGGCCCGGCGCCGAGTACCGCGAGCATAAGAGCAGCCTGCCGACGCCCGAGTGGCCTCTCTTGATCATGTGTGACTGGACCTGGGAGATGACCACTCTCCGGCATAGCGTGAGCTGATGAGCGAGGAATGGCACCGGCACCCCACCCTGACCGGCGACCGGGTCCGGCTGGAGCCGCTCGGCACGCGGCACGCCGAGGGCCTCTACCGGGCGGGCCGCGATCCGGGCATCTGGACCTGGCTCGCCAGCCGCCAGCCCGCCAGCCTCGCGGACACCCGTGCGCAGATCGAGCACATCCTCGCCCAGCCGGACCGGCTCGCCTGGGCGCAGCTCGACACCCGCACCGGCCGGGTCGCCGGAACCACCTCGTACTACCGGATCGACCCGGTGGACCGGAACCTGCTCATCGGCCATACCTGGATCGGCCCGCCGTGGCAGCGGACGCCATTGAACACCGAGGCCAAGCTGCTGTTGCTGCGCCGGGCCTTCGAGGTGCTCGGCGCCGTCCGCGTCGCCTGGGAGACCGACATCCGCAACGAGCGCTCGCAGCGCGCGATCGAACGGCTCGGCGCCACCAGGGAGGGTGTGCTGCGCGCACATCGGATCCGTACCGACGGCAGCCTGCGCGACACCGTGATCTACTCGGTGACCGCGGCCGAGTGGCCCGCCGTGCGTGACCAGTTGTTGTCCAGGTGGGCATAGCCGCTGACGTACCAGTGCAGTCTGTTGTGTTGCGTACTACCGTCGTCACCGCGCCCGCGAGGCGGCCGCAGCGCAGGTAGTGTACCCACCGGAACCAGGAGGCTTACCACCATGACAGAGCAGTCCCCGGCTCTCGACAACCTGCTGTCCGAGACTCGGACGTTTCCACCGGATGGGGAGTTCGCTGCGCAGGCGAATGCGGGCGCGGGGCTGTATGCCGAAGCGCAGTCCGACCGCGAGGGTTTCTGGGCGGAACAGGCAGGCAAACTCGACTGGGAATCGCGGTGGGACCAGGTGCTCGACTGGTCGAATGCGCCATTCGCACGGTGGTTCGTCGGCGGGCGGCTGAATGTGGCCGTGAATTGTGTGGACCGGCATGTGACCGCCGGTTTCGGGGATCAGGTCGCGATTCACTGGGTCGGTGAACCGGGGGACACCAGGGATATCACCTACGCCCAGTTGCAGGAGGAGGTTTGCCGGGCGGCGAACGGGCTCGCGTCCCTTGGTGTGGTCGCAGGCGACCGGGTGGCGATCCAGCTGCAGATGATTCCGGAGGCCATCGTCGCGATGCTGGCCTGCGCGCGGATCGGCGCGCTGCACAGTGTGGTGTTCGGCGGGTTCTCTCCGACCGCACTGCGGGCGCGGGTGGACGACGCCGAGGCCAAGGTGGTGATCACCTCCGACGGGCAGTACCGGCGTGGCAAGGCGGCCGCGATGAAGTCGCAAGTGGACGAAGCACTGGCCGGTGCGCAGAGCGTGCAACGGGTGCTGGTGGTGCGGCGCACCGGCGAGGAGACGCCGGAAGAGGTGCCGTGGACCGAGTCCAGGGACATCTGGTGGCACGAACTGATGGCCAAGCAGGCGCCGGAGCACAAGGCGGAGGCCTTCGACTCCGAGCATCCGCTGTTCATCCTGTACACCAGCGGCACCACCGGGAAACCGAAGGGGATTCTGCACACCTCGGGCGGATACCTCACCCAGGCCGCCTACACGCACCGGGTGGTTTTCGACCACAAGCCAGGGCAGGACGTGTACTGGTGCACCGCGGATATCGGCTGGGTGACCGGGCATTCCTACATCGTGTACGGCCCGCTGGCCAACCGGGCCACGCAGGTGGTTTACGAAGGCACCCCGAACACCCCGCACGAGGGCAGGCACTGGGAAATCGTGCAGAACTACAAGGTGTCGATCTACTACACCGCGCCTACCTTGATCCGGACCTTCATGAAATGGGGCGCGGACATTCCGGCGAAGTACGACCTTTCCTCGCTGCGGGTGCTGGGCAGCGTCGGCGAGCCGATCAACCCCGAGGCGTGGATGTGGTACCGGGAGCACGTCGGCGGAGGCCGGGCACCCATCGTGGACACCTGGTGGCAGACCGAGACCGGGGCAATCATGATCTCCCCGCTGCCCGGCGTCACGCACGCTAAGCCGGGCTCGGCGCAGGCCCCGCTGCCGGGGATCTCGGCGAAGGTGGTCGACGACAACGGTGCCGAGGTGCCCGCGGGCGGGGGCGGCTACCTGGTGCTGGACAAGCCGTGGCCGTCCATGCTGCGCGGCATCTGGGGCGACGACGAGCGGTACCGGGAGACCTACTGGTCCCGGTTCGCCGACCAGGGCTTCTACTTCGCGGGCGATGGCGCCAAGTACGACGATGACGGGGACATCTGGCTGCTCGGCAGGGTGGACGACGTGATGAACGTGTCCGGGCACCGGATCTCCACCACCGAGGTGGAGTCCGCGCTGGTCTCCCATCCCGCGGTGGCCGAGGCCGCCGTGGTCGGCGCCAGCGACGCCACCACCGGGCAGGGCATCGTTGCCTTCGTCATCCTGCGCGGCAGCTACACCGACGCCGGTGAGCAGACCGTGCAGGACCTGCGCAACCACGTGGCCGGTGAGATCGGGCCGATCGCCAAGCCCCGGCAGATCATGATGGTGCCGGAGCTGCCCAAGACCCGGTCCGGCAAGATCATGCGCCGCCTGCTGCGCGATGTCGCGGAGAACAGGGACGTCGGTGACGTGACCACCCTGGCCGACGCCGGCGTGATGGACCAGATCGCCAGCGGCCTGCGGGCCGGGTCGGATGAGGACTGAGCGTTACCCACGTCCGTTCAGCGGGCAAGCCGACCCCCACGCGGAGTAATCGAACGGATGTTCTACGCTGGCGCGCGGGAGAACCCATCCATCCGGCAAGGAGACGACACCGACGATGACCGTGGATTCCTTGACAGAGCAGCAGGAAGAAACCCCGGAGAGCCCGGCGAACGGCGAGGTCTCCGAGCAGTCCCCCGACGCTGCCGACAGCGGCAGCAACGGCAGCACCGCCCCCGAAACCGAGACCGGTGCCGAGGAGCAGGCCAAGCCCAAGCGCGGCAGGCCCAAGGGCGCCACCGCGAAGAAGACCCGGACCGTCGAGCTGACCCTGACCGTCACCGGCACGGCCGACGGTGAGTGGCAGGCCGAACTCAAGCACGGCAGCAAGTGGGTCGCCCGCGGGCTGGAGATCCCCGCCGCGGCCGTCTCCCGCGCGGCGAAGGAACTGCACACCGACCTGTCCGGCCCGATCGACGAGGTGATCGACGCGGCTCGCGAGCAGCAGCAGGCCAAGGTCGCTCAGCTCGAGGCCGAGCTCCAGCAGGCCAAGCAGGCCCTGGCCGAGCTGGAAAGCTGAGCACGACTATCGGGAAGCCGGAGTGGGTGCCGGTTTCGACCGGTACCCACCCCGGCTCACGTGCTTCACTGGACGGGTGACGGACACGCCGGAGCCCGCCCATTCCGACGAGGCGCACCACGAAAATTTCGGCAGCAAACTCAACTCGCTACGCGCGGGAGTGCTCGGCGCGAACGACGGCATCGTCTCCGTCGCCGGTCTCGTCGTCGGCGTGGCCGGAGCGACCACGGACCGGATGGTCATCCTCACCGCCGGAATAGCCGGACTGGTGGCAGGTGCCCTTTCCATGGCGGGCGGTGAGTACGTCTCGGTCAGCAGCCAGCGCGATTCCGAGCGGGCCATGCTGCGGCTCGAGCGCCAGGAGCTGGCGATGATGCCGGAGGCCGAGGAACGCGAACTGGCCGAGATCTACCAGCACAAGGGACTCTCCCCGGAACTGGCCGCGCGGGTCGCGCAGGAACTCACCGCGAAGGACGCCCTGCAGGCGCATGCCGAGGCCGAGCTGCGGATCGACCCGGACCACCTGACCAGCCCGTGGCAGGCGGCATGGGCCTCGCTGCTCGCGTTCGCCATCGGCGCGCTGCTGCCGCTGGTGGCGATCACCCTGCCGTCGGCATCGGCCAGGGTGTGGGCCTGCGGTACGGCGGTGGTGCTCAGCCTCGCGCTGACCGGCCTGGTGAGCGGGTGGCTCGGCAGGGCCCGGATCGGCAGGGCCATCGCCCGCAACGTCGGTGTCGGCGCGCTGACGATGGTGGTCACCTACCTGGTCGGCACCCTGTTCGGCGCGGCGGTATGAGTGGTCCGCGCGGCCGGAAAGCCGCGCGGACCACCTGACCCGCTAGCGCACCCCGCTCATCAGCTTCTTGATGAACGGCGTCAGCAGCACCAGCAGCAGGCCGAACGCGATCGAGGCACCGCCGACCAGCGCGAAGTACGGCGCCTCGTTGTCCACGCTGTAGTAGCCCGCCAGCCACCCGGCCATGGTCGAGCCGAGCGCGATGGAAAGGAAGTTCAGCGCCACCATCTGCGTGCGGAACGCCTCCGGGGCCAGCTTGGTGGAAAGGGAAAGCCCCACCGGGGACAGCATCAGCTCACCGACGGTGAAGATGAGCATGATCAGCACCAGGATCAGCAACGGGGTGCTGTTCCCCGTTCCGCCCGCGAACAGCAGGAACACCAGGTATGCGATGCCGATGGTGATGGTGCCGAGGGCGAACTTGATCGGGGTGGACGGCTGGCGCGAGCCGAGCTTGGTCCACATCGCCGCGAACACCCCGGCCAGCAGGATGATGAACACCGGGTTGAACGAGTTGGCCCAGGCCACCGGCATCTCCCAGCCGAAGATGCCCCGGTCGATCCGTTTGTCCGCGTAGATGATCACCAGGGTGTACTGCTGCTGGAACAGCGAGAAGAACACGAAGCTGGCCAGGAACATCGGAATGAAGCTGAACACCCGCTTGCGCTCCACCGTGGTGATCTTCCGGCTGGTCAGGATGACCGTGAAGTAGGCGAGCACCGCCACGATGATCACCACGAGGGTGACATCGGCCAGGTTCGCCGGAGTGATCGCCCCGGTCATCACCAGCAGCACGATCGCGGCGACCACGGCCAGCGCCCCGCCGACCGCCAGTGGCCGCTGGGCCGCGGGCAGCGGGTTCGCCACCACATCGGCGTCCGCGCTGAGGTTCTTCCGCCCGAGGGTGTACTGCACCAGGCCGATGGCCATCCCGAGCGCGGCCAGCCCGAATCCGTAGTGGAAACCGACTTCCTCCTGGACCAGTCCGGTCAGGATCTGCCCGAGGAAGGCACCGAGGTTGATGCCGAGGTAGAAGATGGAGAAGGCGGCGTCCCTGCGTTCGTCCTCCTTCGCGTACAGCGACCCCACCAGCGAGGTCGCGTTGCCTTTGAGACCACCGGCGCCGAGTCCCACCGCAGCAAGGCCGACCCCGACCCCTGCCAGTCCGGGCAGCAACGCCAGCGAGATGTGCCCGAACATGATCAGTATCGCGCTGTAGAACAGGGTGCGCTGCCTGCCGAGCAGCCGGTCCGCGACCCAGGCGCCGACGATGGTGGAAAGGTAGACCAGCCCGCCGTATGCACCGACCACACTGGTCGCGCTGTCCCGCGGCAGGCCCAGCCCGCCGTCCGCCACCTCGTAGTAGAGGTAGATGGTGAGGATCGCCTGCATCCCGTAGAAGGAGAAGCGCTCCCACATCTCGGTACCGAACAGGTTCACCAGCCCTCGTGGGTGCCCGAAGAACGACCTGTCCGGTTGGCCGTGTCCGACCTCGGTAGAGGTACTCACAACTCGCCCATCCTCGTGGTTTAGACATCGTTGTCAGCAGCATCGTAGAGTGGGCGGACTTTGACTCAATAGGGCGCATGGTCGTGCCGGATCAACATGCCGGATATGCCCGGTATCGAGCCACCTACCCGGAGTGCATACAGGATGCAACCAAGTGGGCATTCCCACGATGACGATCACGGCGACCGCTCGCACGCTAAAATTTCGTGAAGGTGTGCCGGGAAGTCTGGTCGGCGTAGAGGCCATCGACCGCACTATTGGGAGTTTCGCCTGTGAACGCACCGGAACCGCGTCGCCCGGGTCAGGCCGTCGCCGAGTTCGCCCGCTACCTGCGCACCGAGACCACCGGCGGGATCATCCTGCTCGTGGCGACCGCGGTCGCACTCATCTGGGCCAACTCACCACTCGGTGACATCTACCGCTCGATCCGGGAATTCGAGATCGGTCCCGAGCTGCTGCACCTGAACCTCTCCGTCGGTGACTGGGCCAAGGACGGCCTGCTCGCGCTGTTCTTCTTCGTCGTGGGGCTCGAGCTCAAACGCGAGATGGTGGTCGGCGAGCTGTCCAACCTGAAGGCGGCGACGTTGCCGATCGTGGCGGCGATCGGCGGCATGATCATCCCCGCGGCGATCGCGCTGTCCATCGGCTGGGGCGAGCCGGGGATGGACCAGGCCTGGGCCATCCCGGTGGCCACCGACATCGCCTTCGCACTCGGTGTGCTCGCGGTGACCGGCTCCAACCTGCCGAGCAGCGCGCGGGTCTTCCTGCTCTCCCTCGCCGTGGTCGACGATCTCGGCGCGATCATCGTCATCGCGGTGCTGTTCACCACGAAGTTCGACCTGGTCGCGGGCGGCATCGCGGTGGCATCCCTCGCGCTCTACGCCTGGTTGCAGCACAAGCGCATCCGCACCCCCTGGCTGTACGTACCGCTCGCGGTGATCACCTGGGTCGCGGTGCACTCCGCAGGCATCCACGCCACGATCGCCGGGGTCGCGCTCGGCCTGCTGACCAGGGTGCGCCCGGACCCCGAGGAACACGAGGCGCCCGCGATCCGGCTCGAGCACCGGCTACAGCCGTGGTCGGCGGCGCTCGCGGTCCCGGTGTTCGCGCTGTTCGCGGCCGGGATCGAGGTCAGCGGCGAGTCGCTGGGCGAGGTGTTCACCGGTGCGCTGCCGCTGGCGGTGATGATCGGGCTGGTCGGCGGCAAGTTCATCGGCATCTTCGGCGCCAGCGTGCTGGCGGTGCGGACCAGACTGGCCACCCTGCCCCGCGGGGTGGGATGGCGAGATATCGCGGCACTGGCGATGCTCGGCGGCGTCGGGTTCACGGTGAGCCTGCTGATCGCCGACCTCTCGCTGACCGGGGAGACGACCGAGCTGGCCAAGGCCGCCGTACTGCTCGCCTCGGCCATCGCCTCGCTCACCGCGGCCGCGCTGCTGGTGCGGCGCAGCCGCGCCCACAGCGCGGAGAACAACGTCTGACCAAGCCCACCGGGTCGCCGACCGCGGCCCGGCACGCGCCTTGAGGTATACCGACCGGTATGTATACTCAATTGGCATGAACACCTTGTCCGACCCGAACCTGCGGCGGGCCGTGGCGCGCGCCCCGCGCGCGGAGGACGGCACCCTGCGGGCACTGGACGCCAGCCGTTCCGGCATCACCGACCTCAGTGGGATCGAGCGGTACCCGCAGTTGCGGGTGCTGCGCCTGGACCACAACGAGCTCACCGACCTGGGCCCGCTGGCCGGGTTGCCGAACCTGACCGGGCTGTTTCTGAGCTTCAACCAGCTCACCGACCTGCGGCCGCTGGCGGGGCTGGACCGGCTGCCCGCGCTCGGCCTGCGCGGCAACCGGATCACCGATGCCACCCCGCTGGCCGGAATGACCAGCCTGACCTGGCTCGATCTGTACGGCAACGCACTCGGCGAACTACGGTTCGCCCGCGAACTGCACTACCTGACCCGGCTCGACCTGGGCGCCAACTCGCTGACCGCGGCGCCGGAGCTGCGCGGGCACGGCAGGCTGCGCTCACTCGAACTCACCGACAACCGGATCGGCTCGCTCGCCGGGCTGGACGAGTTGCCTGCCCTCGAGCACCTGGACGCCGCCCAGAACCGAATCACCGACCTGACGCCCCTCGCCGGCCTCACCACGCTGACCTCGGTGAACCTGCGCGCCAACCGGATCGGCTCGCTCGCGCCGCTGCGCGGACTCAGTGGCCTGCGCAGCCTCGACCTCTCCGAGAACCCGCTGCACGACCTCGAGCCGCTCGCCGGACTCACCGAGTTGCGCAGCCTTTACCTGTGGGCCAGCGGCACCACGGACCTGGCCCCGCTGGCAGGCCTGGTGCGGCTGCGCCAGCTCGGGCTCGCCGACAACGCCGTCCGGGACATCCGTCCGCTGGCCGGGCTCACCGAGCTGGACCTGCTGTTCCTCGGCGGCAACGAGGGCATCCACGCCGGTCAGCTGGCCGGCCTGCGCCAGCGGCCGGGCGCCGACCTGCGCGGGCCGGACTGGAAAACGCACCGGCCGTGACCAGCACCCCTGCGCGCCCTGCGCGCCCGCCCGAGGGGCGCATGGCACGATGTGGCACGTGAGCAGCCCCAAGCACCAATTCAACGACAAGGACGGCGGTGGCTGGGTGCCCTACGTTCCGCTCTCCGAAGACGCCGACGGCGCGGCCGAGGGTGACCGCTCGGTCGGCAACCTGGTCCGGGACGCCACGGAGCACCTCTCGACCCTGGTGCGCGCCGAGGTCGAGCTCGCCAAGTCCGAGGTGGCCAGGGAGGCGAAGAAGGGCCTCAAGGGCAGCATCTTCTTCATCATCGCCCTGGTCGTCGCGCTGTACAGCTCGTTCTTCTTCTTTTTCTTCCTCGGTGAGCTGCTGTCCGAGTGGCTGCAGCGCTGGGCGGCCTTCGCCATCGTGTTCGGGCTGATGCTCGTGACCGTGGCGTTCTTCCTGCTGCTCGGCTACCTGAAGGTGAAGAAGCTGCGCGCACCGGAACGCACGATCAACAGCTTCCGGGAGACCGCGGCCGCGCTACGTCCCCGCCGCGACAGCGGGGACGAGCTGGCGACCACCCCGGAGCAGGCCGCGCCGGTGCCCGGCGCGCAACGCGGCTGACCGGGTAGAACCGCCTGGTGCGAGCACCCGATCCGTCCAGCGTCCGGATCGACGGCCCGTGGACGCACCGCGACGTCTCCGCGAACGGGATCCGGTTGCACATCGCGGAGGCAGGCTCCGGCCCGATGGTGTTGCTGCTGCACGGCTTCGCCGGGTTCTGGTGGGTCTGGCGGCACCAGCTGCTCACCCTGGCCGAGGCCGGGTACCGCGCGGTAGCCGTCGACCTCCGCGGATACGGGGACTCGGACAAACCACCCCGCGGCTACGACGCCTGGACGCTGTCCGGCGACGTGGCCGGACTGGTCCGCGCGCTCGGGGAGCCAAGGGCGCATCTGGTCGGGCATGCCTGGGGCGGCCTGCTCGCCTGGACGGCGGCGACCCTGCATCCCAGAATGGTCGGCTCGGTGAGCGTGCTGGCAGGCGCGCACCCGCTGGCGCTGCGGGCCGCGATCCCGCGCACCGCGCTGCGCAGGCGGCCTGCCAACCAGACCCGCGCGCTCGGGCAGCTGTTCCGTGCCCAGCTCCCGCTGCTGCCGGAACGCGGGCTGGTCCGTGCGGAGGCGGAGGCGGTGGAGCGATGGCTGCGCGAGTTCTCCCACCCGCGGTGGAGCGCGACCGCCGAGTTCGCCGACACCGCGCGCAGGCTGCGCGCGGCCATGCTGGTACCGCATGTCGCGCACAGCGCGCTGGAGTACTACCGCTGGGCCTTCCGGGCCCAGTTCCGCGGTGAGGGCAGGCGGTTCGCCGAGGCGGTGGACGCGCGGGTGCGGGTCCCCGTGCTGCAGCTGCACGGCGAGGACGATGCCTGCGTACTGCCGGCAACCGCCCGCGCCTCGGCACCGTGGCTGGGGCCGCGCTCGCGGTTCGAACGCCTGCCCGAGGTGGGACATTTCCCGCAGTTGGAGGCCGCGCGGCAGACCGGGGACCTGCTCACGGACTTCCTCGCCGGCCTGCCCGATTGAGCCGTTCGTGCACCGGTTGCTCAAGCCGTGCAGGGGCCGGTGTTCACCCGCGCGCCGAAGCCGGGCGCGGCCTGCACCTCGGGGCGGACCTCCTCGGCGGTCAGCACGAACCCGGTGTCCTGGTCGTCCACCGCGGCTCCGAACACCACCCCGATCACCCTGCCGTTCGGGTCCACCAGAGGGCCGCCGGAGTTTCCGCTGCGCACCTCGCCGCGCACGGTGAAAACCTGGCGCTGCACGGTCTGCTCGTCGTAGATGTCCGGGCCACGCAGGTTGATCTGCGCCCGCACCCGCGCCTCCCGCGCGGTGTAGGGGCCGTCCAGCGGGTAGCCGAGCACGATCGCGTCGTCCCCGGCCTGTGCGGGCCGCGGCGCGAACCGCATCGACGGCGCCTCCAGCGCGGGCGCAGCGAGGATAGCGACGTCGGTCTCCGGGTCGAAGTACACCACCCTGGCAGGCACCCTGCCCCGCCCGGTCTCCAGCGCCACCTCGTTGGTACCGGCCACCACGTGGGCGTTGGTCATCACCCGCTGCGGTGCGATCACGAACCCGGTGCCCTCCAGCGCACGGGAACACGAGGGCGCCGCGCCGCGCACCTTCAGCACGCTGTCCCGCAACTGTTGCACGACCGGGCTGTTCTGCAGGCTCGGATCCGGGGGCTCGATCTCGTTGATCGGCGCCTTGTCGAACGGCTCGAGGATGAACGGGAACCCGGATTCGTCGATCAGCAGCTTGCGCAGCTCGTTGGGCAGGTTCTGCGCCGCGTGCGGCATCACCGAGTTGACGCCGCCGAGCACCTTCGAGTTGTTGATCGCCGAGGCCAGTCCCGGCAGCCCGGCCACGCTGGTCAGCGGTAACGCGATCAGCCAGGCGACCACGAAGACCACCGCACCCTGCACGATCGCGCCGAAGGTGTTGTCCACCCCGGACAGCTTGGGAGACCGGATCCGGCGTTTGATCCTGTTGCCGATCCACACGCCGAGGGTCTCCCCCAGCGCGATCAGGAAGACCACGGTGGCCACCGCGAACGCGACCCTGGCGACCACGCTCTCGAACAGGTCCACGATCAGCGGGGCGAGCCGGATGCCGAGCACCGCGCCCAGCACCACTCCGAGGAAGGCGGGCAGTGCGATCACCACGCCCTGCCGCGCGCCGGACACCGCCGCCAGCACGGCCAGCAGCACGACCAGCACGTCGACCCAGTTCACGCCCGCTCCCTACCCACTGCTGTCGTCCCATCCGGCCCTGGTACGGGCCTCGTGCTCGGCCAACGCTACGTCAACGTCCCGCACATCCGAGCGGTCCCATTCGCGTTCCCACCCACCCAGGGTGAGCAGGACGGCGAGCAGCCCGGCGGTGAAGCCCCACACGAAAAGGCCATCGACCTCGAAGGCGGGGCCGCGCCATCCGGAACCGGCCTTGTGCACCTGGAAACGGTTCTCCGGGGCGACCAGTTCGGCGATCGGCACCCGCGCCACCGCTGCGGTCTCACCCGGATCCACGGCTCGCACCGGGGACGGTGCGTCCCAGTGCGCCAGCACCGGGGTGACGGCGAACCCGGACACCGGGACGTACAGCTCCGGAAGCAGGGCGACCGGGCGCACCCCGGAGGGGTCCACGCCGGTCTCCTCCTCGGCCTCCCGCAGCGCGGTGGCCACCGGTCCGCCGTCGCCGTCCTCTGCCCCGCCGCCGGGGAAGGCCACCTGGCCTGCATGCGAGCCGAGGGTCTCGGCCCTGCGCAGCAGCAGCACGTCCGGCTCACCACGCTGCTCGCCGAACAGCACCAGCACCGAGGCCGGGCGGGTGGCGGTGCCGCGGGGCGGGCGGAAGGCGGTGAAGGTCCGCGCGTCCAGCTCGCCACTGACCTCCACCAGCGGGCGTAACCAGCCGGGAACCGTACCCGGCCGCACCAGCGCACCAGTCACGTGGCACCACCGTAGGAGTCGACAGCCGCGCGCACCGCGTCGACATCGGTGAACAGCCGCGGATCCGCGATGAACCGGACCTCGCCATCGGCGGTCACCAGGTAGGAGGCAGGCAGGGCCTGCGGTACCCGCAGTGCCGTGCGCACCGGCCCCGCGGTCATACCCGCACCATCGTGCAGGTTCGGCAGCCGCACGCCCAGCTCGGCCAGCAGGTCCAGGCCGTCAGCCTGGCTGCTGGCCACCTGCACGCCCAGCACCGGCACCGATCCAGGGCGCCGCGCGTAGGCGTCCAGCACCGGCAGTTCCTCCCGGCAGGGCGCGCACCAGGTGGCCCAGATGTTCACCAGGGTGGTCCGGCCCGCCAGCGCGGCACCGAGATCAACCGGGGAGCCGTCGGCGAGGCAGGTGGCAGGCACCCCGGCCAGCGCAGCGACCTCGCCCTGCCCACCGCCGGGACACGGTGGCAAAGCGGCCCGCGCCCTGGCCTGGGTCAGATCCGCGGCGCTTGGCCCCGGTGACCGCCCGGCCGGCGCCTCGTCCTCGCCGCGCGGTAGCACCGCGACCACCACCGCCAGTACCAGTACCGCGGCGACCAGTCCCCATCTGAGGACGGCGGCCCTGGTCGGCGAGGTCCAGGAACTTCGAGAGGTCCGGGACGTCACTGCGGCACCATCGCCAGCAGGTGCTCGCGTTCCGGTCCCTTCACCAGCTTGGCCGCCTCGGGAAACTCGGTCGGTCCCGCACCGAAGGCAGGGCAGTCCCTGGCCAGCGGGCAGGCACCGCAGGCCGGTTTACGGGCGTGGCAGATCCGGCGGCCGTGAAAGATCACCCGGTGCGAGAGCATCGTCCATTCCTTGCGCGGGATCAGTGCACCGACCGCGTGCTCGACCTTGACCGGGTCCTCCTCCGCGGTCCAGCCCCAGCGCCGGACCAGCCTGCCGAAATGGGTGTCCACTGTGATCCCCGGCACGTCGAAGGCGTTGCCGAGCACCACGTTCGCGGTCTTGCGGCCCACCCCGGGCAGGGTGACCAGCTCCTCGAGGGTGCGCGGGACCTCGCCATCGAACCGCTCGACCAGCTCCGCGCCCAGCCGCAGCAACGACCTGGCCTTGGCCCGGAAGAAGCCGGTCGGGCGCAGCAGTTCCTCCAGCTCGACCGGGTCGGCCCCGGCGTAGTCGGCGGCGGTGCGGTACTTCGCGAACAGGGCCGGGGTCACCGAGTTGACCCGCACATCCGTGGTCTGCGCGGACAGCACCACGGCGACGATCAGTTCCAGCGGCGTGCCGAAGTCGAGCTCGCAATGGGCGTTTGGATATGCCTCGTCGAGGCAACGCTTCATACGCCTGGCACGTCTCACTAACGCAAGCCGACTCTCTCCCTCGAAAGAGCGACTACTGCCACCACCCTTTCGGGGGGCGCTTCGAGCGACGGATGACACCCCGATAGCCTACGGGCGCCATCCGACCTCAGCGGTAGCGCCCACCGCCCGAGCAGGTGCCGCACCCAGGGGAGCTGGCCGGCCGACACACCACAACACACACCTGGCGCAAGATCGAGCCGCCATCAGCGAGGATCTGGAGACTCTGGAGTCCATGACTGTCTGGTTCGTCATCGCGGTGCCCCTCGTGGTCATGTTCTTCGCGCTGGCCATGGAACGGGTGGAGAACCGGCTGCGCAACGTGACGGTGCGCGAGGAAGAGGTCGAGGAGTTCCTGGAACAGGCGCAACCCAACGAGGTCAGGGCCCTGTACGGGCACGGCATCGGGCGGGCGCTGGAGCTGTTCCGGCTACGCAGGCTCGGCGGAAGGGCAGCCAAGCTGCGCCCTCGTCGTGCCCGCAGTTAGGCTCCCCCGTTGGGCGTGATCGTCCCGGCCACCGTCACCGCACGGGCGGTGTCCGGACGATCGCACGCCGGAGCCGCTACTCACCCGCTCGGGCGGGTTTGCCGCTCCGGCGGCGAGCCACGGACCGATGTCCACGGCACGCCCTAGACTGCATGTGAGTGGCAGGCGACACGTTCCTCTGCCCGAGGATCACGGCTCGCCACACGATGAGGAGGCACGAGGTGGACGAAACCCTGGCCCGCGCGGGCATCTTCCAGGGCGTGGAACCCGCGGCGGCCGAGGCGCTCGCCCAAACCTTGGAGAGTGTGGAGTTCCCGCGGGGCCACGTGATCTTCAACGAGGGCGAGCCTGGTGACAAGCTGTACATCATCCAGTCCGGCAAGGTGAAGATCGGCCGCAAGTCCCCGGACGGCAGGGAGAACCTGCTCGGGATCTTCGGCCCCTCGGACATGTTCGGTGAACTGTCCATCTTCGACCCGGGTCCGCGGACCTCGAGCGCCACCACGGTGACCGAGGTGCGCGCGGTGACTATGGATCGGGCCGCGCTGCGCCAGTGGATCTCGACCCGGCCGGAGATCGCCGAGCAGCTGCTCCGGGTGGTCGCGCGGAGGCTGCGCCGGACCAACAACATGGTCGCCGAGCTGATCTTCACCGACGTTCCCGGCCGGGTGGCCAGGGCGCTGCTGCAGCTGGCGCAGCGCTTCGGCAGCCAGGAGGCCGGACTGCTGCGGGTCACTCACGACCTGACTCAGGAGGAGATCGCCCAGTTCGTCGGCGCCTCCAGGGAGACGGTGAACAAGGCGCTGGCCGACTTCGCGCACCGCGGCTGGCTGCGCCTTGAGGGCAAGAGCGTGCTGATCCTGGACCCGGAGCGGCTGGCACGCCGGGCTCGCTGACCGACCCGACACGTCGGTCCTGGCTGAGCCGGGACCGCACAGTCACCCCTGACATGACAAGAGGCCGGGCGCCACCCCCGACGTGGCGCACCGGCCTCTTGCCGTGCGCGGACCATCCCCCGACAGTCCGCGCTCCCCGCCCTCCGGTGTTAGGCCCCGACCTGAATCCGGAGGGAAACTTGGTTCAGCTGGTTCAGTTGGTCAACCATCGCACGACCCCTACCCACCAACTCAAGGCCGTTCACTCTCAAGGACGCTTTCTCGATCGATTCGTTGCGCGGATCTCGCGAAAAACCCGCTTCCGTTACCTAACCGAGACCGAATCCTCCGACGAGTGAGCCTGCCCACCGGAAAACCGGTGGTACCTCCGTACCATTTTCGGCATACTGGTACGCGTGTCCCAGTCTGCCCAGGCCGCGGAAGGCCGCGCTTCACTCGCCGACTACCGCGCCGCACTGACCACGCCCGGCGCGCGTGGTCCGGCGGCGGCGTCCGTGCTGGCCAGACTACCCATCGCGATGATCGGCATCTCCGCGTTGCTGTATGTGCAACGCACTACCGGTTCCTTCGCGATCGCCGGACTGGTGTCCGCCAGCGCCCTGATCGGGGTCGCGGTGGGCGCGGTCGTACAGGGCAGGCTGATGGACCGGTTCGGCCCGACCCGGCCGTTGCTGACCGCCATCGGACTGTTCCTCACGGCGATGACCGTGTTGATCATCGCGATCGAGTCCCGCGCGCCGACCCCCATGCTGGTGGCCCTGTCCGCCTGCATCGGCCTGACCGAGCCGATGACCGGTTCGGCCTCCAGGGCGCTGTGGAGCAGGCTGCTGCCGCCAGGGCCGGCCCGCAACGCCGCGTTCTCCTACGAGGCGATCAGCATGGAGGTGTTCTTCATCCTCGGGCCCGGGATCGCCGGGCTGCTGATCGCCGCACCGTGGCCGGGAACCGGGATGGCACTCGGCGCCGCCTGCATGATCCTCGGGGCCACTTGTTTCGCGCTCAGCCCGGCCGTGCGGGCCTGGGGCCCTGCCGAGCGGTCCGCTGGCAGCCTGCTCGGCGCGCTGGCCAGCCCGGGCATGCGCACCCTGGCGATCGCCGTGTTCGGCTTCGGCGTCGTACTCGGGTTCGTGGAGGTCGCCGTCCCGGCGGCGTCGACCCAGGCCGGGCACCCCGCGGTCGGCGGACTGTTGCTCTCGGTGTGGTCGGTCAGCTCGGTCGGCTTCGGGGTGGCCTACAGCCTGCGCCCATGGCCACGCACCATGCCGGTGCGGTTGCCGGTGCTGCTTGGCGGGTTCGGGGCGCTGGTGGCCCTGCTGGCCCTGCCCGGCACGTTGTGGGGACTGGCACTGGCGATGCTGGCCGCGGGCGCGCTGATCACCCCGCAGTCGACGACGCATTCCGCGGTGATCGAGGTGGTCGCCCCGAAGGGCACCGCGGCCGAGGCATTCGGCTGGGTGCTCACCGCGGTCACACTGGGCCTGGCGGCCGGCCAGTCGGTGAGTGGTTACCTGGTCGAGCACGGTGGCCCGCCCACCGCGTTCCTGACCGCGGCCGGGGCGGCAGTGCTGCTGGCCGTGGTGGTCTGGCTGCTGCGCGGGACCGTCCGGGCCGGGGCCAAGGACGTTCCCGAGCCGGTCCGGATGGCCGCCACCTCTTGAACAGCGTCTGTTCCGGGAGCCACGACATCCCCTATCGGCGGAGGTACTCCAACTGGGCGGTGACGCTGGCCTCCGCAGGCCCCCACAGCGAGCGGTCGACATCGGCGTAGACCAGCTCCACCACCTGCCGCGGGGTGGCGTCCGGCCCGAGTTCGCGCAGGGCCGCGCGCACCTGGTCCAGCCGTTGCCTGCGGTGCTCGCGGTACTCCCTGGCCACCGCGCCGAGGTCGGCAAGCTCCGGCCCGTGTCCCGGCAGCCCGAGGGTGTCCGGCGGCAGCTCGCACAGCACGTCCAGCGTGTCCAGGTAGTCGCCGAGATCGGTCAGCACGGTGGTGCCACGGCCGAGCACGGTGTCACCGGTCAGCACCTGCGGGCGCCCGGCATGCTCCAGCCGCAGGGAGACCGAGTCCCTGGTGTGCCCTGGGGTGTGCAGCACCTCGATCCGCAGCCCGGCCGCCACCAGCTCCTCGCCTGGCCGCAGCCGGCCCGAGCCACGGCACAGCCCCGGGTCGAAGGCGCGGACCGGCGCACCCACCCGCTCGGCGAACCGGGGTGCGCCCTCGGCGTGGTCGGGGTGGTGGTGGGTGAGCACCACCAGCTCCACCAGGCCGACCTCGGCCAGCCGGTCCAGGTGGGCGGGATCGTCGTAGCCGGGGTCGACCACCACGCAGCCACGTGCGCCGGGGGCCCGCAGGACCCAGCTGTTCGTGCCCTCCAGGGTCATCACCGAAGGGTTGTCCTCCAGCAACACCGAGGCCACCGGGGACACCTCCCGCAGCACCCCGGGCGCGGGATGCCGTGTCGTGCTGTCTCGGCTCACGCCTGCTCCCATACCACTCGCACCTTGTCCCCGTCCCTGACCAGGTTCGGGATGATCTTCTCGATGGACCGGGGCGCCGCGAGCACGGCCGCCGTGTCGGCGAACTCGCCGAGCTCGGCCAGGGTGCTCATGGTCGGCGGCATCAGGCCGCTGCGCCCCGCACGGGCGTCGGCCAGCGCCTCCTCCGGCCGCCACCAGCCCGAACTCTCCGCCTCCGTGGTGGCGCCGTCGGCCCGCTGCCCCGGGGGCAGCGCCGCGACGAAGAACCGGGTGTCGTAGCGCCGCGGCTCCGAGGCGGGCGTCACCCAGTTCGACCACGGGCGCAACAGGTCGGCGCGCAGGGTGAGGCCGGCCTGGTCGAGGAAGGCGGCCAGCGAAAGCTCCCTGGAGACCAGCGCGTCCCTGGCCGGGGCGTGCCGGGCGGTATCGGTGATCACCTCGGTGGGGCTGCCGGCGAGCAGGACCCCGGACTCCTCGAAGGTCTCCCGCACGGCGGCGCAGACCAGCGACCGCGCCAGCGGCTCCTGGCAGCCGAACCATTCCGCCCAGCGCGCGGGCGGCGGCCCGGCCCAGCGCACCGAGGCGTCCGCGTCGCGCTCGTCCACCCCACCACCGGGAAACACGGTCATCCCGCCCGCGAAAGCCATCCCGGCGACCCTGCGCTGCAGGAACACCTCCATCCCGTGCGGGGTGTCCCGCAGCAGGATCACCGTGGCCGCGTCCTTGGGCGCGGCCGGGGTCTCCGGCGGATCGCTGAGCAGGGACGCGTCGAAGCTGAGATCATCCGGTTGCCGCACACCCCGCAACATACGCCGCCGGTATGCCCGCGCCGGGGGAGACGCTCGTCACGTCACCCGCCGGAAAAACCGTCCGCCCAGCCCCGCGCCGGTGGCTCGGTACCGCGCTTGGCGCCGTTGTTCGGCCTGCCCTTGGCGGCCTCGGCTCGCTCCCGCTCGGCGAGCTCGGCGTGCAACTCGCGCAGCAGTTCGCGATCGCGCTCGCTCAGCTGCGGGTCGTCAAGGTCCAGCTCGGGCAGCTCGACGACGTCCTCGGAACGCGTCCGCCCCTCGGCGATCGCCCTGCCGGTCTCATGGTCCTCGGCCAGCGCAGCCCGTAGCTGGGCCACCTCCGCCGAGCTCATGTCGGTCGTACTGGCCACACCCTCCTGGTCCTCCTGCCTGGCAGGCGGGACGGCGAGCGGGTTCGGCGCCGGGGACTCCTCCGGTTGCTCGCTCGTGGCGACCGCACTGGCTCGCGCGGGTTCGGCAGGCGTCTCGGCAACCGGGGAGACGTGCCGGTTGCGCTTCTTCGGCCGCTGGTCGCCGGAGGACTGACCGCCGGAACCGGCGGAGGACGCGAGCCACACCGCGTTCGCCGAGCCGTAGGCACTCTCGTGATAACCGAACCGCTCCGCCCACGGGCCGGTCACCTCGACCACCGAGGGCAGGCCCGCGCGGCGCAGGGCGGCGTCCACCCGGTAGGCCACCGCGGGTGGGTGTGCCTCCGGGCCGATCTCCACCAGCACCACCCGCTGCGGCAACGGCCCCGGCACGCTGCCTGCCGGGGTGTTGCGCCAGACGGCGTGCACCGAACGCAGGTCCGGCAGCACCCGCAGGGTCTTCTCCAGTGCCTCGGCCACCCCGCGCTCGGGCTCGTTCTCCCCGGTGAACCGGTGCGGCTGCGGGGTATGGGCCTCGTCGATGAGTACGTGATCCACCAGCGTCGGGTCCGACCTGCTCATCTCCAGCACCAGGGCCAGCTCGCGCTGCTCGGACCCGGCCATCGGGATCCGGCCCGCGATCAACGTGCCGGCGGCGAGCTCGGCGGCCTCGTCCAGATGCGAACGAGCCACCAGCTCGCGTGCCTCGGAAAGGGCGCTGTCGTCCAGCCTGCCCGCCAGTGCCAGTAGCAGGTTGTGCAGCCGCAACGGCACGGCGAGACCGTCGCCGGCCGGGCCGTCGTGGACCTCCGCCATGGCCTAACTCCCTCCAGCCCGCCGCTGGAGGAGCGACGGGCTCTACGCCGGGACGAGTCTGTGCCCGGTTTCCACGGCTCCCACGCACACGAGCCGCGAGTCGGCCAGCGCGGCGCGGTGATAGTCCGGCAGCTCGAGCCGCTGCGGCAGCACCTCGACGCTGGGTGCCTCGTCGCCGAGCACGCGCAGCACCCGCTGCAGTTCCCCGGTCAGCCGCGTCACTCCGGACAACGCGGTGACCAGCAGCACCCGCTTCGGCTCGCGCTCGCCGGCACCCTCCGTGGCACCGCCGTGCCGCCAGCTTTCCCGCACCTCGCCGACATCCGGCCGGCCTCGCAACGTTGCGTGCACCAGCATGGACACCGAGTCGACCGAGTTCACCCAATCGGGTGCACCCGAGGTGAATGTGTACCGGTTCTCGGTGACGTCGTCCACCCCGAGCGTGGAACTGACCTGGTGCCAATCGGCCCCGTGCGGGATGACCCCGGCCACGAGCAGGCGATACTCCGGCTGCTCCAAGTCAACATTGTGCTTTAGCAAAGACTTCGGGAGCGTCCGCGCGAGCGTTCCCATCGCGCCCTCGCCGAGCCAGTCGCGGAACCGCCACAACACCTGATCGGGTAGCCGCCCGGCAAGGCGCAGCAGCAGTTCGTGACAGGACTGTTCGATATCCGGATCCATTACGCCACCTCGACAACCAGTTCGAGCTCGACCGGAGTGCCGAGCGGCAACTCCGCTACCCCCACCGCGGACCGGGCGTGCGTGCCCGCGTCCCCGAAGACCTCGCCGAGCAGCTCGGACGCGCCGTTGATCACGGCGGGCTGACCGGTGAACCCCTCCGCCGAAGCCACGTAGCCGACGACCTTGACCACCCGCGTCACGGAGTCGATGCCGACCAGGTCGTGCACCGCGGCCAGCGCGTTCAGCATCGCGGTGCGCGCGTGCTGCTTGGCCTCCTCCGGGCTCACCTCGCCGCCGACCTTCCCGGTGGCCGGGAGCGCGCCGCCGACGAACGGCAGCTGGCCCGAGGTCAGCACCTGCGAGCCACTGCGGACCGCGGGGACGTAGGCGGCCACCGGTGGGGCCACCGCGGGCAGCTCAATGCCGAGCTCGGCGAGCCTGGCGCTCCAGCTCATGAATCACCCTTCGGACGCTTCAGGTAGGCGACGTGCTGCTCGCCGCTCGGATTGGGCAGCACCGTCACCAGCTCCCAGCCGTCCTCACCCCATTGGTCGAGGATCTGCTTGGTGGCGTGGATCAGCAACGGGACGGTGGCGTACTCCCATGTGGTGGCACTCATGGGCCCGAGCGTAGCGGGGCTGCCAACCGGCACCCGTGCACCAGTCCCCCACTGCTGTGAGTGGCCCGTCCCTGCGAAATCCGCAGGGACGGGCCACTCACAAGCAGTTACCCGGAGTAGCAGGGTGAGCGCGGAGTCCACTCGGTTGTGGCCTCAGCCTCAGGCTCCCGGTGCCCGAATGTCGAAGGAGGAGTCGTTCGTCCGAAACACCCGGGGGTAACTCATGCGCCGAGCGCGCCGAGCGTGCACCATCGCCGTCCTGACCGCCCTGCTCAGCACCCTGTTCCCCGGGTCGGGCTCGGCCGAGGAGCGCGGTGGGTTCAACGACTGGTCCTGCGAGCCCGGCGCGGACCACCCGAACCCGGTGGTACTGGTGCACGGCACCAGGGACAACAAGGACACCACCTGGCGCGCCCTGGGCCCGGAGCTGGTCCGCGAGGGCTACTGCGCGTTCGCCCTGACCTACGGGGTCCTGCCGGGCGCCCCGGTGGTGGACGAGGTGGTCGGCGGCCTGATGCCGATCGAGTACAGCGCGGCCGAACTCGCCGAGTTCATCGCCAGGGTCAGGTCGGCCACCGGGGCACGGCAGGTGGACATCGTGGGGTACTCGCAGGGCACGATCGTGCCGACCTACTACGCCAAGCTGCTGGAAGGCCGGGACAAGATCGACAAGTACGTGAGCCTCGCGCCAGGGTGGAACGGCACGAACGTCGCGGGCCTCGCCAACCTCTACGGCCTGCTCCGCACGCTCGGCCTCGGCTGGGTCAGCGGGCTGCTCACCGACTGCAGGGCGTGCACCCAGTTGCTCACCGGCTCCCCCACCCTGCGCACCCTGCGCGAGGGCGGGATCTTCCTGCCGGAGATCACCTACACCAACATCGTCACCAAGTACGACGAGATCGCCGTGCCGTACACCACCGGGCTCGGCGAGGGTCCCAACGTCACCAACATCGTGCTGCAGGACGGCTGCCCAGCCGACAAGGTCAACCACGTCGGCATCGTGGTCGACCCGAACGCCATCGGCCACGTGCTGAACGCACTGGACCCGGCGAACGCCGAACCGGTCCCCTGCGTGCCGATGCAGCCGGTGAAACCGTCCGGATGAGGCATATCCCACCCGCCGCGACTGTGTTTCACTCCTTGCCTACTACTCAGTAGGTAAGGAGTTCGTATGCGGACAGTGTTGTCCTCGCTGGCGTCCCTTCTGCTCGCCGTCACCCTGGCCGCCCTGGTCACCCCGGCCGTGGCGCAGGCGGAGGAGGAACAGCTCCCGGTCCCGTGGAGCCTCGCGGCCGCCGTCCCCGCGCAGCTCGCCGCGCCGAACAGCCCGCCGCCGGGCGCCAACGACTGGGACTGCGAACCCAGCCAGCGGCATCCGAACCCGGTGGTGCTGGTGCACGGCCTCGGTGCCAACCAGACGGTGAACTGGCAGACCTTCAGCCCACTGCTGGCCAACGAGGGCTACTGCGTCTTCTCGCTGACCTATGGCGTGCCCGGCGACCCGCTGCCGGTGTACCAGCCGGGCGGGCTGCTGCCGATGGAACGCAGCGCCGAGGAACTGGCCACCTTCGTGGACCGGGTGCTGGCCAGCACCGGTGCGGCCACAGTGGACATACTCGGCCATTCCGAAGGCACCCTGATGCCGAGCTACTACGTCCGCTTCCTCGGCGGAGAGTCCAAAGTAGACAAGTACGTGAGCCTGACCCCGCTGTGGCAGGGCACCACCCTGCTCGGCCTGTCCACCCTGTACCAGCACGCCAAGCTGTTCGGGCTGGACAAGGTGGTGGACGGGGTGCTCGATCCGGTCTGCGGCTCCTGCAGGCAGTTCCTTCAGGGCTCGGACTACCTGAAGAAGCTGCACGCCAAGGGCATCTTCGCGCCCGGAGTGCAGTACACCAACATCGTCACCCGCTACGACGAGGCGGTCGTCCCCTACACCAGCGGCATCGCCGAGGCGCCGAACGTGCGCAACGTGGTGCTACAGGAGGAGTGCGGGCTGGACTTCGCCGAGCACGCGGCGGTCGCGGCCGACCCGGTCGCCGCGGGGCATGTGCTGAACGCGCTGGACCCGGCACATCCCGAACCGGTGCCGTGCGTCCTGGGCACCCCGCTGGGAGCGGTCCGCTAGGCGCTGGTTGGGAAGGTGGCCGCCGAGCTAGGTTGACGGAGTGGAGACATGGCGGGTTATCGCGACGGCGCTGCTCGGTGTCGCTGGCATCATCGGCACGCTGATCGTGCTGGCCAAGGTCCGCGAGCGGACCGGAAGCGGCGGGCAGGTGGCCCTTTCCGGTGCGATGTGCTGCAGTGCACTCGGGATACTCGCCGTGCTCGCCCTCACCGTCCTGCCCGCGGCGGTGACCTGGGTGATCGTGGGGGCGCTCGCGATCACCGTCACCGTCGCGCTGGCCGCCAGCTGAATGTGACTTAGGCTGCGAAGGTGACCTCTGGGCTAGCCGGCTGGACCGAAGAACTCGCACGTACCCGCCTGCATTTCGTCACCGGCAAGGGTGGCACCGGCAAGACCACCCTCGCCGCCGCGCTCGGGCTGGCGCTGGCCAGCGGGGGCAGGCGGGTCCTGCTGATCGAGGTCGAGGGCAGGCAGGGCTTCGCGCAGCTGTTCGACACCGAGCCGCTGCCCTATGCCGAGCAGCGCATCGCGGCCGCGCCCGGCGGCGGGGAGCTGCGGGCGCTGCACATCGACGTCGAGGCGGCCCTGCTCGAGTACTTCGAGATGTTCTACAACCTCGGTTTCGCTGGCCGGACCCTGCGCCGGATGGGGGCGATCGAGTTCGCCACCACGCTGGCGCCCGGCCTGCGGGACGTGCTGCTCACCGGCAAGATCAAGGAATGCGTCGGCCGTACCGACGCCGACGGCAGGTACGCCTACGACGCCGTGGTGGTGGACGCGCCGCCGACCGGACGGGTGGTCAAGTTCCTTGACGTGACCAAGGCCCTCACCGACCTCGCCAAGACCGGCCCGATCCGCGGGCAGGCCGAGGGCGTGGTGCGGCTGCTGCACTCCGGGGAGACCGCGGTGCACCTGGTCACCCTGCTGGAGGAGATGCCGGTACGCGAGACCGTCGAGGCGGTGTCCGAACTGGACGGGGCGGACCTGCGGCCGGGTTCGGTGCTGGTCAACCGGGTACGGCCGCCGCGGCTGCCGGGCCGTTCGGTCACCTCGGCCGCGGACGGCAGGGTGGACGCCTCCAGGGTGCGCACCGGGCTCACCGCGGCCGGGCTGGACCTGCCGGAGAGCACAGTGGACGCACTGGTTGAGGAGACCGTCGAGCACGCCATCCGGGTGGCCGCCGAGCAGCGGGCGCGGGAACAGCTCGCCGAGGCGGACCTGCCCACCCTGGAGCTGCCGGAGATCACCGACGGGGTGGACGTCGCCGCGCTCTATGAGCTGGCCGATGTGCTGGTGGACCAGGGGGTGGGCCAACAATGAGCCGCGAAGGCGACGACACGCGAGCATCGCAGGTCCGGCCAACGGGCCGAGGAGCGCAGCGACAAGGGGTCGAGCCATGAGCAACAGACTCGACGTGGACGCACTGATCGACGACCAGCAGACCAGGGTGATCGTGTGCTGCGGCTCCGGCGGGGTCGGCAAGACCACCACGGCGGCGGCGCTGGCCCTGCGCGCGGCCGAGCGGGGCAGGCAGACCGTGGTGCTGACCATCGACCCGGCCCGCAGGCTGGCGCAGGCGCTGGGCCTGCGGGAACTCGGCAACCACCCGCGGAAGGTTTCGGTCGAGGGGTTCACCCCGAAGGGCGAGCTGTGGGCGATGATGCTGGACATGCGGCGCACCTTCGACGACATGGTGCGCGTGCATGCCGGTCCGGAACGCGCCGAGCAGCTGCTGGCCAATCCCTTCTACCAGACCATCTCCACCTCGTTCTCCGGAACGCAGGAGTACATGGCGATGGAGAAGCTCGGCCAGCTCGCCGCGACCGGCGACTGGGACCTGATCATCGTGGACACCCCGCCCAGCCGCTCGGCGCTGGACTTCCTGGACGCGCCGAACCGGCTGTCCACCGCGCTGGACGGCCGGATGATCCGGCTGCTCACCGGGCCCGCCAAGGCGGGCGGCTGGGGCCTGCGCAAGGTGGTCAGCGCCGGGTTCTCCATGTTCGCCAAGGCGGTGTCCACCATTCTCGGCGGGCAGTTGCTCGCCGACGCCTCGGCGTTCATGCAGGCCTTCGACACCATGTTCGGCGGCTTCCGGGAACGGGCCCGCAAGACCGCTGAGCTGCTGCGCTCGGCGGGCACGGCTTTCCTGGTGGTGGCCGCGCCCGAACCGGACGCCCTGCGCGAGGCCAGTTACTTCGTGGAGCGGCTGTCCGAGGAGTCGATGCCGCTGTCCGGCCTGGTGGCCAACCGGACCCATCCGGTGCTGGCCGAGCTCTCCGCCACCGACGCCCTCGCGGCGGCGGACGCGCTGGACCGCGGCGGCCAGAACGCGCCACTGGCCACCGCGGTACTGCGGCTGCACGCCGACCGGGTAGCCCTCGCCGAGCGGGAGAAACGGCTGCTCGCCCGGTTCACCAGGGCCCACCCCGGCGTCCCGGTGGCCGCCGTCCCCGCCCTGCCAAGCGACGTGCACGACCTGCACGGCCTGCGCGATATCGGCGAGCGACTGTCCGGCTCAGAACACTAACTCAGGACACCCTGGCGGTGCGGTCGTCCTCGGCCGGTTCGAACTCGCGCTTGGCGGACTCCAGCAGGTCCCACCAGCTCACCACCTCGGGCCGCCTGCGCAGCAGCGCGCGGCGCTCCCGTTCGGTCATCCCTCCCCAGACGCCGAAATCGATCCTGTTGTCCAGTGCCTCGGCCAGGCATTCGGTGCGCACCGGACAGCCCATGCACACCAGCTTGGCCCTGTTCTGCTCGGCACCCCGGACGAAAAGGCCGTCCGGATCGGTGTCCCGGCAGGCTGCACTGAGTCGCCAGTCCGACTGGTTGGGTTCCATACCCCCAGCTCCCTAAACCTGTTGCGACCTCCCGCACGGGCGGCAAGATCACCTCGTCCCCCGCGAGCAGGTCTCCCTGTGCTCACGCCCCTCCACCGGCGCCTCCCCGGCACCGGTGCCATTCGACCACCGGAATGGGCCGAATCAACCTCAGCCCACACGGTAGCCGTGTTGTTTTCGTGAGATGTGACGGACTGTAGGGGGCCGCGGTTCCGTCGCCAAGACCCCGGGTTGGTTTTGTTACCTGATGTCGCCGGAACGGCGTCACGCGTCACGGCGGACACACTCCGTCCGCGTACCCTGGGTCCCGTGCGTAAGAGCGATGGTCTGCTGAAGCTGCTCGGACTCTGTCTGCTCGCCGGTGTGCTGGTCGCGGGGCTGCTGTTCCCCGTCGTCGGCGCCGCCGGGGTGATGTCGAACCAGGCGAGCGAGACGGTCGACGACATGTCCTCGGAACTCGCCGACGTGCCTCCGCCGCTGGTCACGAACGTCACCGACGCGCAGGGCAACCGGATCGCCACCCTGTACGAGCAGTACCGGATACCTACCGCCAGTGACGAGATCTCCGAGGCCATGAAATGGGCGATGATCTCGGTCGAGGACCGGCGCTTCTACCAGCACCGCGGGGTCGACTGGAAAGGCACGCTGCGCGCGGCCATCAGCACCAGCACCGGTAATACGCAGGGTGCTTCCACGCTCACCCAGCAGTACGTGAAGAACTACTTGATTAACGTTGTTTACCGGGGGAACGAACTCGGGCAGCAGAAGGCCCAGGAGGTCTCGATCGCGCGCAAGCTCAAGGAGGCGCGGATCGCGATCCAGCTCGAGACGAAGATGTCCAAGGAGCAGATCCTCACCGGCTATCTGAACGTGGTCGAGTTCTCCAGGAAGATCTACGGCATCGGCGCGGCCGCCCGCTCCTACTTCGGCACCACCCCGGACAAGCTGAACGCGGCGCAGGCCGCGTTGCTGGCCGGCATGGTGAACAACCCGCCGAAGTTCGACCCGTGGAACCATCCGGAGGCCGCCACCGAGCGGCGCAACTGGGTGCTGGAGAAGATGGTGGAGAACCGCAAGCTCGCGCCGGAAGACGCGAGGCGGATCGCCGCCCAGGACCTCGGCGTGCTACCGGACGGGCCGGAGAAGCCCGCATCCAACTGCGTGGGCGCGGGCCCCGGCAACGGCTTCTTCTGCCAGTACGTCGAGGACTACCTGATCCAGTCCGGGCTCACCAAGGACGAGATCTACACCGGCGGCTGGACCATCCGCACCACCATGGACCAGAAGGCCAACAACGAGGCCAAGCGGGCCGCCGAGGAGCAGGTGGACAAGACCGAGGACAACGTCGCGAACACGCTGTCCCTGGTCCGGCCGGGCAAGGAACGGCACGAGGTCGTCGCGCTGGCCGCCAACCGGGACTACGGGCCGGACAAGGAGCAGGGGGAGACCTTCTACGCGCTGCCATCCGGCATCTACAACAAGGAAGGCGCAGGGTCCAGCTACAAGGTGTTCACCGCGGCGGCCGCCCTGCAGCAGGGCGTGGCCGGGATCTACGACACCATCCAGACCCCCAGCTTCCACGTGTCCAACGTGTTCACCAGTGGGCGCAAGCCGGGCTGCCCGCAGGTCGGCAGGGGCACCTGGGCCTACTGCGTGAAGAACTCCAGCCCGAACTACCCGTCCTCGAACACCCTGCAGGGCGCGCTGCAGACCTCGCCGAACACCGGCTTCGTCATCCTGGAGGAGAAGGCAGGGATGGGGCCGGTGGTGGACATGGCCAGCAAGCTCGGCCTGCGCGACACCATGGCCAGCAACATGTACGGTCGGCAGGTCAAGCCCGACTCCGAGGACTGGCGAGCCAACCGCAGCCAGCACGACTGGTTCGGCCCGGACGAGAACTCCCCGGGGCAGGGCTCCTTCACCCTCGGGCCGAGCCCGGTGAGCGGGCTGGAGATGGCCAACGTCGCGGCCACGATCATGAGCGGTGGCATGTGGTGCCCGCCGACCCCGATCGCCGAGATCACCGACCGCAACGGCAAGAAGGTCCCGTTCAACGAGAAGCCGTGCGAGCGGGTGGTGGACGAGGGGCTTGCCAACACGCTCGCGGTGGGCATGAGCAAGGACGACCTCCCCGGCGGCACGGCGGCCAGGGCCGCGAGCACGGTGGACTGGACCCGCCCGATGCTCGGGAAGACCGGAACCACGCAGAACAACGGCTCCGCCTCGTTCATCGGCGCGACCCCGCAACTGGCGGGCGCCGCGATGGTGTTCCGGCCGGACGGCGGCAGCGGCGGGCTCTGCTATCACGGCGTGGGAAATGTCACGTCAAAGGGCTGCGTCAACGCCAACATGTTCGGCGGCAAGACACCCGCCCAGACCTGGTTCAGCGCGGTGAGCAAGATCCTGGAAGGTGAACCGGTCGAGCCGTTGCCGCAGTCCGACCCACGCTACGAACACATGTAAGGAAATCACCCGATCGAGTGACGCTGGTGCCGCCAAAAGGAAAGAGCCTTTACTGTCACGGGTGGTCACTCCCTGAGCACGAAGCGTAGGAACCGACTCGGTCCAGCGGGCTCCCCCGGCAAGAGCAGCGGGCCGGGCACCCTCCGGAGGCGGCGCCGCACCCGCCGCCCCCGGTGATCGCTGGGCATGCGGCGGATCATCCCGTCGAGCACGTATCCTGGATAACGTGAGCACGCTCGGTAACGCCAGCACGGTCGGGGCGCGGGTCAAGCGCCTCGTCGCGGGGACGGTCGCCCTCGGTGCCGCGACAGTCGGTTATGCCGCGGCCATCGAGCGGCGGCAGTGGACCCTGCGCACCGCAGAGGTGCCGGTACTCGCCCCCGGCACCCGCCCGCTGAGGATCCTGCACATCTCCGACCTGCATATGCTTCCCGGTCAGGTGTCCAAGCAGCGGTGGGTGGCTGCGCTGGACGACCTCGAACCGGATCTGGTGGTGAACACCGGGGACAACCTCGCGCACCCGCAGGCCGTCCCCGCCGTGCTGCGCGCGCTCGGCCCGCTGCTGGACCGGCCGGGCGTCTTCGTCTTCGGCAGCAACGACTACTACGGGCCGAAGCCGAAGAACCCGGTCCGCTACCTGATGCCGCGCGGTCGCAAGCGGCGGATCTACGGCGCCCGGCTGCCCTGGCGGGACCTGCGGGCCGCGCTGATCGAACGGGGCTGGCTCGACCTGACCCACGTACGCAGGAGCTTCCCCGCGTCCGGGCAGACCGTGTTCGCGGCCGGGGTGGACGATCCACACCTGCGGAGAGATCGGTATGTCGACATCGCGGGCAGGACGGACCGGTCCTCCGCGCTACGGCTCGGCATCACCCACTCCCCCGAACCCCGGGTGCTGGACGCCTTCGCCTCCGACGGCTACGACCTGGTCCTCGCCGGGCACACCCACGGCGGGCAGCTGCGGGTACCCGGCCTCGGCGCGCTGGTCACCAACTGCGAGCTCGACCGGTCCAGGGCCCGCGGCGTCTCCCGCTGGGGCGCCTCCATGTGGCTGCACGTCTCCGCGGGCCTCGGCACCTCGCCCTATGCCCCGGTGCGGTTCGCCTGCCCGCCGGAAGCCAGCCTGCTCACCCTCGTGCCCCGGCCGTCCGGCGACCGGAAGAGCCATCGGGAAACCCCGTTCAGGGTGCCGAGCGACGTCCGCTAGACTCTTCCGTGGCCCGTTAAGCAGTACCTCGGGGTGTGGCGCAGCTTGGTAGCGTGCCTCGTTCGGGTCGAGGAGGTCGTGGGTTCAAATCCCGCCACCCCGACGGAAGGTCTGGAAGGTCCCCGTCTGCGGAGAACGCAGACGGGGACCTTCCTTTGTGCCGGCCCGGGGGCCAGATCCCCCGGCCCCACGGTGCGGCGTGCTCGGCCCGGCGGGCGCCAGGGCGGTTTACCGGGGTAGATCGGTTTGGCTGCGCTCGGCATGCACGAGCAGGACTTCGACCCGGGCCTGCCGGTGCTGGGGGCGGTGGGGTCGCTTGGTGATCAGGTAGCCGGTCTGCAGGCCGAGCAGGACGGCCAGCACCATCACATAAATCGGGTCCACGGAATTCCTTGTCGGTCGACGGGAAACTTCTCCCGATCAGGCTATTGACAAATGAGCCCTTAATTCCACTTGGCAACGATCATTCGCCGCGGATTCGCCACCGCCGGACTGGCGACTTCACGGCGAGAACTGCGCCCCGACCAGCAAGATCATTGACCTTATGTCAACTATTGGCGACATGATGGCGAGAATCTGGCAAAATGCCAGGTCGCCTGGTATGCCGCAGGGTTCCCGCAAGACAACATGCCGGTATTCGCTACTCTGTTCGGCCTCACCGCCATGCGGACCGAGGGGGAAGCGACGATGCTCAGACTCGACAGTGGCACAGAGATCGACAACGAGATGCGGCGCAGGGCCGCGGACCGGCTCGAGTCACTACACAAAGGTCTCGGGCTGCGCCATCGCGACCTGCGCAACCGGCTCGGGCCGGATCTGCGCCGGATCTGGCAGATCACCGAGCACGACAACCTGGAACAGCTCAGGGCCAAGGTGGTGCTGCGGTTGGAGGCCGTGCTGGAGAAGTTCACCGAGCCGACCTTCCCGCTCGTCGTGGCCGCCTGCTACAACGTCGGGCTGGAGCCGCCCATGTCGGAACAGAAACTGGGCGAACGGCTACAGGAGCTGCACCGGCACGAGGGCGAGGGTTTCTCCAAACGGCAGGCGGAACGGCTACGGCAACGCTTCCGCGACGAGCTGGTGGTCAGCCTCGGCCACCCGCAACCGGTGCTCCCGCCGGAAGTCGTTCGCGCCAGGGTGCTCCGGGAGCAGCGGACCGACCAGCTCTGCCGCGCCATCCGCGAACTGAGCGGTCCGGCGAATCTGGAAGAGCTCGTGCTCCGGTACTTCGTGCCCGCCGAGGTGCACGTGCCGCGCTCGGTCACCAGCGGCCCGGCCATCGCCCACACCGCGACCCAGGGCGACTGGCTGTGCGTGTTCACCAGCGCACCCCGGCTGGCAAGGTACCGGCACGCCACCGGCGTCCCGTGGAGCGGCAAGCACTGGACCCGGCCAGGGGCGCAGGTGCTGCGCGAGGCGGTCCGGCGGGGACCGCAGGTCGGTGTGCTGATCAATCCGAACCCACGCCGGGAGAATCCCTCGCCGCCCCCGCTGCCACTCGTACCCGCGCTGGTGCACAAGGTAGCGGCGCGGTTGTGAGAACCCTGTGCCGGATTTTTCCGTTGATCCCGAGGAACTCGGGGAAACCGCCAAACGAGTTCATTCCCGCACCGATGAGTTCACCTCGTCCCCGGCCCTGAAATACCGGGTCGATCCCGCGCAGGCCGGTTCCGGGGACGTGGCGGCCGCGCTGGCGGAATTCCAGCGTGGATCCACCACGGTGACTCGTATTCTGCGCGCGGACACCGCGGAGACGGCCGAACACCTCGCGGAGGCAGTACTTCGAGGAGATCCGCGACCGCCTGGTCAAACACCGGCAGCGCGCGGCCGATGCGCACTACGACGCCGCGCGGGCGTTGTACGCTTACACCACAACGCTGGCCGACCTGCAACGGCTGCGCGAACCGGTCGCCGAGGACGTGCGGGCCGACCCCAGGCCGATCCTGGTACCGGCCGCCGAGGGCGCCGTGCACGCGCTGCGGCAGGCCACCGATGAACTGGCCACCATCGGACGGTTGGACGCGACCTGGTGACCGGCGTTCAGCCGCAGGCGCCCATCTCGGCGGCCTCCAGGGCGAAATCGGCCACCCGGCCAGCTTCGTCGAAGGCGAACCGGTACCTGGCGTCCTCGTTACCCGCAACGGCCGCCCGGTACACCCAGGTCAGCGGTGGCAGCCGCCGCATGTCCGGGTAGGCGGCCCGTACCTCGCCGAACCGCGAGCCGAGGGTGATTCCTTCCGGCGTATGGGATTTCACGGTCCCGCCGATCATCGTCACGCCCCGGCCGGGGTCCACGAACACCCCGCTGCCCACGTTGGTCTGCCCCTCGCTCGGGTGCAGGTAGTAGTAGTGGCACCGCTGCCCGGTCTGCTTGTCCACCAGCAACCCGGTCGCCTCGGCCGCGGCCTCCGGCTGCCCGAGGTACAAGGACTTGTAGCCCGCCGGACCGAGTACCCGGTCCTCCCCGGCCGTGACCGCGCCGGAAGCCCCGGCCGAACCGAACGTCAGGCCGAGCACGATCGAACCGATGATCGCCGCGCTGCGTGCACTCATGGTTCACTCCCCGACTTACCGCGACACCGGCGTGTCCGGCGCCGTCATCTGGAAGACGTGACCGGACGGCCGCGGGTTGCGCCGTCCCCTACGTGGGGGACACCGCCAGCACCTCGACCCAGCACTGGCTGAACTCACCGCCCCCGCCGCGGGCCCAGACCCAGGCCGAACGTGCCGCGCTGGCCAGCAGCGCGCGATCGCCGCCCGCGTACTCCAGCGCCGCGGCCAGCTCCGCCTCGACCTCCCGCCCGAGCTGGCGGTAGTCCCGATCCGGCAGGTACCGCGTCCTGGCCCGGACGTCGGTGAATCCGGCCCGCTGCACCTGCTCGGCGATCCGCCTCCCGGCGAACGGGTTCCCGCCGGCCCGCCTGCGTAGCAGCTGATGGCCGCGCAGGGCGGCATCCACATTTGCCGTCCGCGGCCGGATCTTCGCCCGACTCCAGTCCGAAGTGGACAACGCAAGGACGCCGCCGGGACGCAGCACCCTGGCGAACTCACCGAGCACGGCCGCCGGATCGGGGATCCGCTCGAACAGGGCGTGCGCGAACACCACGTCCATCGAGGCGGCCGGGAACGGCAGCGACTCCGCCGCGGCCGCCACGAAGTCCACAGTGGACGATTCAGGTTTCGCGGGTACGAAGTCGCCGAGCGACTCGTCGGCACCGAACAGCTGAACCCCCTGGGTAGCCGATTCGAGACCGAACGTGATCGACCCTGCTCCGCAGCCGACGTCGAGCACCCGCATCCCCGGCCGCAGCAGCGGCAGCACGAAACCGGCGACCCCGGGCGAGTAACCCTCCTGCACACCGGTAACCCTACGGACTGGCAGGATCGTGGGGTGAACACGCAGCCGATCGCCCAGCACCCAGCAGCCATCGTGCCCGACCGCCTCTTCGAGGACGCGGCCGCCGAGGACCGCTGGCGGGCGCGTTTCCGCGCCGCCCGGATGTCGGTGCCGGACTGGGCGCTGGACGCCCCCGGCCGCAATCTCTACGTCTCCAACGCCAGCGGGGTATGGGAGGTCTACGCCTGGGACCGGGGCAGCGACGAGCACCGGCGGGTGACCGACCGGCCGAACGGCACCTTGCATGCCACGCCTTCCCCGGACGGTGCCTGGATCTGGTGGTTCAACGACACCGACGGGGACGAGTTCGGCTCCTGGGTGCGCGAGCCGTTCGGCGGCGGCGCACCCGCGGAGCCCGCGGTACCGGGAGTCCCGGACGGCTATCCGGCCGGGCTGGAGATCGGCCACCGGATCGTCGCGCTCGGCGTGTCCACCGACGAGGGCAGCGCGCTGTACGCGGGCACCGGGGGACAGGCCACCCGGTTCTACAGCAGTGTGGACGACGCCGGGGTCGCGGCGCTGTCCAGGGACGAGCGGCTGCTGGCCATCTCGCACTCCGAGCACGGCGACTCCCGCCACCCCGCCTTGCGGGTGCTGTCCTGCGCCGACTTCGAGCCGGTCGCCGAGAAGTGGGATGGCGAGGGCAAGGGCCTTGCCGCGCTGGAGTTCTCCCCGGTACGCGGGGACTCCCGGCTGCTGGTGCTGCACGAGCGGCACGGCCGGGAGGAGCTGCTGATCTGGGACGTGGCGGCGGACACCGAGACCGAGCTGCGGCTGGATCTGCCCGGCGAGGTGGCCGCGACCTGGTACCCACGGGCGGAGGCGCTGCTCGTGGTGCACTTCCATCAGGGCCGCAGCTCGCTGTACCGGTACGACCTGAGCACCGCCGAGTTGTCCTCGTTGGACACCCCGGCCGGGCGGATCGGCGGTGCGGGCGTCCGCCCGGACGGCACCGTGGAGTACTCCTGGTCCAGCGCCGCGGAGCCGGCCGTGATCAGGGCCCGCTCGGCCGAGGGCGAGGACCGGGTGCTGCTCGCCCCGCCGGGTGAACGTGCGCCCGGCTCCGCCCCGGTGACCGATGCCTTCGTGCCGGGCCCGGCAGGCACGATCCACGCGCTGGTCGCCCGCCCGGATGGTGCGGGGGACGGCCCGCTGCCCACGGTGTTCACCCTGCACGGCGGGCCGCATGCCGCCGACGAGGACCGGTTCTCCGCCTACCGGGCGACCTGGCTGGACGCCGGGTTCGCGGTGGTGGAGGTGAACTACCGCGGCTCCACCGGGTACGGCTCGGCCTGGCGGGACGCGATCGAGGGTAGGCCGGGGCTGACCGAACTGGAGGACGTCGCCGCCGTGCACGACTGGGCGGTGCGCGACGGGCTGGCCGACCCGCAGCGCTGCGTGGTGAACGGCGCGTCCTGGGGCGGTTACCTGACCCTGCTCGCGCTGGGTACCCAGCCGGACCGCTGGGCGGCCGGCGTCGCGGGCGTGCCGGTCGCCGACTACCTCGCGGCCTACGAGGACGAGATGGAGCAGCTGCGCTCCTTCGACCGCGCGCTCTTCGGCGGTTCACCGGAAGAGAAACCGCAGGTCTACACCGAGTGCTCGCCGATAACCTACGTGGACGCGGTACGCGCCCCTGTGCTCGTGCTGGCCGGGGACAACGACCCGCGCTGCCCGATCCGGCAGATCGAGAACTACCTCGACCGGCTGGCGGCCCGCGAGGTGCCGTACGAGTTCTACCGCTACGACGCGGGCCACGGCTCCCTGGTGGTCGCCGAGACGGTCAAGCAGACCGCGATCGAGGTCTACTTCGCGCTACGCCAGCTCGGACTGAGGTAACCGGGGGTAGCGGGGTCAGGCCTGCTGGGCCTGCCACATCCAGTGCGCCTCCTCGAGCTTGGCGGCGATCTCGATGAGCAGGTCCTGGGTCACCAGGTCGCTCTTGTCGGTCTCGTCGATGCGTGCCCGCAGCCGCTGGATCAGCTCGGCGAGGGTGCCGACGATGGCATCCACCGTGGCGGCGTCGGACTGCCAGTTGTCCGGGTACTCCGGCAGCCCGGAGCTCTCCAGGACGGTGCGGGTCTTACCGTTGGGCGAAACCCCGATGGCATTGGCCCGCTCCGCCACCTCGTCGGTGTAGGTGCGTGCCGTGTTCACCAGCTCGTCCAGCTGCAGGTGCACGCTGCGGAAGTTCTTACCGACGACGTTCCAGTGCGCCTGCTTCGCGGTCAGCGAGAGGTCGATCAGGTCCACCAGCGTCGCCTGCAACGCGTTACCGGTGACCTCCTTGTCGCTCTCGGCCAGCGGGCTCTTGATCGGTGAGTGAGCCATGTCTCGCAGTCCTCCCTGCTCGCACAACGTTGCGACCTGGGAGTACCCTCGATCGCCGAGATCAAATCATCGCGGCGGCCCTGCGGGTGCGGGCGAACTCGACCACCTGGCCGCCGATGGTGCGCAGGTTGTGCACGGTTTTCTCCTCCGAGGCACCGCCCGCCTCGTCGAACTTCACCTCGGCGGTGTTCACCGCCCCGCCCAACGGGGTGGGCCAGCCCCGCAGCGCGTGCGTGATCGTGCGCAGCTGGCCGAGGGTGGTCACCGCGGCCTGCCAGCCGAACGCGACCGCGACCAGCCCGACGCCGCGCCCGTCCAGGTAGGGCCGGTGGTCCGGCCGCAGGTCCTCCACGTAGTCCAGCGCGTTCTTCACCAGCCCGGACAGTCCGCCGTGGTAGCCGGGCGAGACCACGATCAGCCCGTCGGCGGTCCGGATGGCCTCCACCAGCGCCATCGCCTCCGGGGAGCGGTCGGCGATGGTCGCGTCGTAGAACGGCAGCACCAGGTCGCTGCCGGTGATGGCCCTGGTCTCCGCCCCCGCCTCGGCCGCACCGTCCAGCGCTATGCCGAGCGCGCGTTCGGACTGCGAGCCGTCACGCAGCGAGCCGCCGATACCGAGCACTGTGATCGCGTTGGAAGAACTCACGCCTTCGAGGCTAGACCCTCGAGTTTGGTTGAGAGCCAGACTTTCGTGCGGAGTCCTCGCTCACATCCTGGCCCTGCTGTCTACTCGCTAGTAACCTCGGGGCGGTCCATGGTGAGGAGGAGCAATGGCGATACCGCTGCAGATCCGGGTCCAGGCGCTCGCGGCCCAGCTGCTGTACACCCTGCCGCGACCGGTGCGCAGGCTGATCGCGGGCAGGCCGATCCGCCTGGACGGGCAGGAGCTGGCGCTGGACGCGCAGTTGCTGCTGCGCCTACAGCAGCTGTCCGGCACCGAGCTGGTCGGCCGCAGCGTGCGCGGCTCGCGGACGGCGATCGACGAGGCGCGGCATCTGGTCAGCGGTAAGCCGATCCAGCCGGTCGGCAGCAGGGAGGTCACCATCCCGGCCGAGCACGGCGACCTGCCCGCGACCCTGTACACCCCGGAGGGCCTGCCGGAGGGATCCGGGATGCTGGTCTTCTACCACGGCGGCGGCTGGGTGATCGGTTCGCGGGTCAGCCACGAGAACACGGCGCGATTCCTGGCCAAGCACGCCAAGGTGCGGGTGCTGTCGGTGGAGTACCGGCTGGCCCCGGAGCACCCTTTCCCCGCGCCCGTCGAGGACGCGCTGGCAGCCTTCGACTACGCCCACGCCAAGGCGAGCGAGCTCGGTGCCGACCAGGACCGGATCGCGGTCGGCGGGGACAGCGCAGGCGGCAACCTCGCCGCCGTGGTCGCGCTGCGCACCACCCGCAGGGGTGGCCCGGCGCCTGCCTTCCAGCTGCTGATCTACCCCGCGGTGGACGCCAGCGTGCGCCGCCGTTCCCGGGAGCTGTTCGGCGCCGGCTTCTTCCTCACCGACGAGGCCATGACCTGGTTCATGGACCGCTACGTCCCGGATCCGGACCGGCGCACCGACCCCTCGGTGTCCCCGCTGCTGGCCGAGGACCTGAGCGGGCTGCCGCCCGCCTACATCGCCACCGCAGGGTTCGACCCGTTGCGGGACGAGGGCGAGGCCTACGCCGAGCAGCTGGCCGCGGCGGGGGTGCGGGTCGCGCTGGTCCGGCAGCCGGACCTGATCCACGGGTACGTGAACTTCCTCGGCCTCGGTCGCCGCTGCACCGAGGCCACCGCCGAGGCGGCCGGGGCGTTACAGGTCGGCCTCAGCCGGAACGCGGGACGCTGAGCCCAACGACGCCGCCGTGACCTGCCTCACCGGAGGCCGAGGGATTGCGTGAGGTGGGTGGTCCACCAGCGGAGCTGGGGGGTGGCGTCGGCAGGGCCGGTGAGGCCTGCGCTGCGGCGGAAGGCCGTGCCGTGCAGGGGTTCGGTGGCGAGTGCCTGGTGCAGGGCGGCGACGGCGAGCCGGGTGTCCTCGATGGGAACGTCGGCGGGGTTCGGTCGCCGGGCGTGTAGCGCGTGCACGACCGGGTCGAGCATCCCCGATCCCTCGTCCCGCCAGCCGGCGGCATGTAGCGCCATGGCCAGTTCGCCGTAGCCCTGGCGGTAGAAGGCCGCCAGGGCGTGGATCAGCTCGCTGAGATCGGTGCCGTGGTCGAGCCAGGACTCCAGCACCTCCTGCACTCCGGCCCGGATCTTCCTGCCGCCGTGGCGCAGCAGGGCTTGCAGGAGGTGGTCCCGGTTGCCGAAGTGGTGGTTGATCCCCGCGTCGGTCATGCCGATGCGGGTGGCGATGGTGCGGACCTGGACGGCGGCGACGCCACCTTCGGCGAGGAGCTTCTCGGCGGTTTCCAGGATCAGGCGCCGTGCCTCGTCGGGAGGGCGGCGCACCCGGGTCCGTGTCATGTCGGCGACTTTACCTTGACAAGTCAAAGTAGGATGGTAAGTATCCTACCTTGACTAGCCAAGGTAATTGGGGTGTTGCCGTGCTGAACAACCGCACCGTGCCACGGGCGCGGCGGCTCACTCGCCCGGATGTGGTGCTGCGGGGCGTGGAGGCCGGCATCGGGCCGACCGTCCTGCTGCTGCATGCCGGTGGTGAGCGGCGTCGGGTGTGGACGCCGGTGATCGAGTTCCTCGTCGAGGCGGGGTTTCGGTGCGTGGCTTTCGATCAGCGCGGCCACGGTGACAGCGGTGGCAGGGCGGAGGCGCTGGCGCCCTGCGCGGACGACGTCGCCGCCATGCTGCACGCCGAGCCGACGGGGTGTGTGGTCGTGGGCGCCTCGCTTGGCGGGCTCGCCGCGATCGCCGCCCTCGGGGATCCGGCGGTGCGGGCGAGGGTGGCGGGTCTGGTGCTGGTGGACGTCCTGCCCGACATCCAGCCGCACCGGGTCTGGGGCTTCCTCGCCGCTCATGGCCTGTCCGGGGCCTACCCCGAGCTGGTCGGCGATGTCATCGCCAAGGCCCCGCGGTTGCGGCAGATCACCGCGGAGCTCGACCTGCCCGTCCTGCTCGTGCGTGGCAGCGGGTCACCCATCACCGGCGGCGACGCCGACCAGTTGCTGCGCCTGGCTCCGCACGCCACGGTGACCCTTGTCCGCGGTGCCGGGCATCTCGTTGCCCGGGACCAGCCGACGGCACTGGCCGAAGCCATCGCCACCGGCATCACCGGGTGGTGGCCTCGATCAAGCGTCCCGCAGTTATGACGGTGGTGACGCCGTACTCCGAGATAATGCTGCCGTCCGGTAGGAGTTGCGTCGATCGGCTTCCGGGACACGTGGTTACGGTGTGACACTCGACCCGCCGTCCGGGAGGTGCCGTGAACGTGTCGGGAGCATCGTCGAAGTACTCCGAAAGCCGGTTACGCGCGCCGGAGGCGCCGGGCAAGGCGCTGGCGCCGGCCGTGCGCGGCGGCTTGTTCGGGCCGGTCGCGCTGGTGTGCGGTGCGGCGTTCCTCGCGCTGTACCTCGGCAGCGGCGCAACCGATGTCTGGTTCGCGTGGACCGTGGCGAACCCGCTCACCGCGACCACCGTGGGCGCCGGTTTCGGCGCGGCCTTCGTGCTGTTCGTACTGGCCGCATTGGAGCCGGGCTGGATCAACGCCCGGATCGCCGGCTTCGCCCCGCTGGTCCTCGCCGGCGGCAGCCTGCTGGCCATCAACCTGTACGACGGGGACCTGAATCCGGCGCGCACCGTTGCCGTCGCCGG
This sequence comes from Amycolatopsis aidingensis, assembly GCF_018885265.1. Taxonomy (GTDB): domain Bacteria; phylum Actinomycetota; class Actinomycetes; order Mycobacteriales; family Pseudonocardiaceae; genus Amycolatopsis; species Amycolatopsis aidingensis. Next base: position 518,209 of record NZ_CP076538.1, on the reverse strand, counting down.
GTTCTCGGCCAGCGTGCCGGTCGCGGGCCTGTGGGTGTTCGTCGCCGGGCTGGTGCCGCTGCTGGCGGTGCTGACGCTGCCTGCCCAGTTCGCCCGGCGCCGTGACAACGATCTCGACAGTAGCGCGCGTACCGCACCAATGCCGGTGTGGACGCGCGTGATAGCCGGGATCGAGGCGACGGGACTGTGCTTCGCCGGGGCGGTGTTCTTCGCTCGCCCCGGCGAGTTCCTGTCGTGGTGGCCCTGGCCGGTGAGCACGCTGGACCTGCGCGAGCTGAGCGTGTTGATGGTCACCGTGGGCTTGCTGATTCTGCAGGCCACAGTGGAGGGTGACCTGCGGCGCGTCGCGGCCGGACTGGCCGCGCTGGTCGCGTTCGGGGTGCTCGTGCTGGCCGGGGTGCTCTGGCACGCCACGGACCTGCACTGGGACTCGCCGTCGGCTTGGGTCTTCCTCGCGGTCGTGACGGTACTGCTCGGCACCGGCGCGCTCGGTCTACTGCTGCTTGGCCTGTTGCGGGTGGTGCTGCCGGTGCTGAGCGTGGTGACCGGCGCCGAGTCCGATGTGCCGCCCTCGACCGCGCGCCTGCGCGAGCTCGCGCGGGGCGCCCGCTCGAGGGTCCCGCCACACGCCGACCACGGCTTCTTCGGTCCCGGCTCGGTCACCTGGAAGGTCTGGACCTATCCGACCTCGCTCACCGTGGGTTTCCAGCGCGCGGTCGTGGTCGAGGAGCTCGACCCCGCGCTGGTGGCTTCCGTCGATGCCACCGGGCAGATCCGTACCCGCCCGCGCACCCGCTACGACCGCACGTTGCGGTACTTCGCGATGGTCGCGTTCGGCGGAACCCGGAGCACCATGAAAGCCGCAGACATCCTGGTCAAGGTCCACTCCACGGCCATCGGTGTCGAGCCGGGCAGCGGAGCCCGCTACGACGCCAACGACCCCCACTCGCAGCTGTGGATCCACCTGACCGCCTGGCACTCGATCCTCTATGCCTACGAGAAATACGGCCCCGGCAAGCTCAGCCCGCAAGACGAAGCCCGCTACTGGGCGGACTGCGCCACCGCGGCCGAACTCCAGACCTGCGATCCCGCCGACGTTCCCCGCGACCGGGAGGGCGTCCGGGCGTACTTCGAGCGGATGCGCCCGCACCTGGTCGGCTCGCAGGTCGCCCGATCCACCATGGACCACCTGCTACACGCCGAAGTGATGCTGCCCCCGCTGCCTCCGGTGTACTGGCCGGCGACTCTTGGCATCACCACCGCCCTGCGCATCGCCACCATCGCGGCCATGCCGCGCTGGATGCGCGAGCTGGCCGGCATCCGCCAGAGCGGCCTGCTGGACGCGCTGATCGTGCCGGTCATGCGGCTCTCCTTCCGCCTGGTCCGGCTCAGTCGCTGGCTGCAGCTGGCGGCGTTGCACGTGCTGTCTCCTTCGACCACCCCGGTGGTGGCCCCGGTGCTGCTCGGTGTTCCGCCCACCGTCCCCGACACGCTTGCCCCCGCCCGAGCACGTGAACGTTACGGCTACCCGAACCCCGCACAAGCCCACCTGGAGCTACGCGCCAAGCAGCACCAACGCGTGTTCACCGAACACCAAACACCCAGCGACACCGGACTGGCCGAATCCGAACCCATCCTCGGCACCCGCGAATGACAAGCGGGCTCCGGCCACGTGTCGCCTCTGATCGCAGGTGGAGTTTGCTCAGCGACGAACAGCCAACGGGGCGGCCGGCCGGAATAACGGAATCCGGTGTGGAAGTTCATTCCACACCGGATTCCGGCTCCCCTCTCCCATTCAGTTGGTCGTCAGTTGCCGCCACTCAGGGTGCGGGCACCTCGGGAACGGGCAATTCCGGAACGGCGCCGCCGAGCAGGCTGCTGATGAGATCGGTCAGCAGCGTCAGCAGGCTCTGCAGCAGACCGGTGATCATGCTCAACGGGTCGGGCAGTTCGGGCAGGCCGGGCACCGGTGGCACCTGGCGCGGCTCCGCCTTACCGGACAGCACATCGGACGTCTCGGTGCGCCACTGCCCCGCCGTGCCCGCCGTCTCCATCGCGTCGGCCTGGATCTCGTACCGCTGACCAGCGGCGAGGTCGGTCAGCAACGGGTCTAGGTCGTCCAGCGCCCGCTGGGTGGCCTGGACATCGCCCGCGTACGCCACCTTGGTCAGCTCGTCGCGCAGCTCGAGCACCTGCGCCCCGGCCGCCTCGGTGCTGGACGAGCCCTTTCCGTTGTCGAGGACGCTCGCCGCGGCTACTCCGCCCGAAACCACCGCGAGCAGGCTGCCGACGGCAACCGCCGCTATTGAGCGGGCAATTTTGCCTTTCATTTCGTACCTCCTGGGCCCTTTAAAGACCTGACAGGTGTCATGCGTACCAACCGTGTCCATCCGTCACCAGCCGGTCACTTGGTCGGACGCATTCCTCACCCTTTACGTGATGAATTCGAGAAGCCGGTAAATACCCGCAAGTGATGAACACCGGAGCGCCGCCTTCGCCCAGATGATCATGAATTTCCAGCCAGAAGGTACACAGCGTGACTGTCTCACCCGAAAGAACAGACGGGTAACTCACAGGGAGGTATTCGGTGATCGTTTCCCTTGGTCACCCGGTAGTGTTGGCGTGTCAAATGGACCCCGCCGTGGTTCAGTCCCCCACGTTTGTCGCAACGCTCCCTCCCGTCACACGCCCAGCCACCTGCACAGTACGGCGGCCCGGCCGACGTTTCCGCCTGGCCGGGCCGCCGTTGCCTCGTGGTGGGAGGTCGTCAGGTGCAGGTCGTCACTTGAAGGCGTCCGCGACCTTGTCACCGAGCGCCTTGTCCACGTTCCGCCAGTACTCGAAGACCCGCTCGAGCACGGGCTGGGAGACGCCCTTGCTGGCGTGCCCGATGATGTTGTTCGCCAGGCGCTCCCGCTGCTCGTCGTTCAGCACCTTGCGCACCATCGTGCCCGCCTGGCCGAAGTCGTCGTCCTCGGCGTGCTGCTTGTAGGCCGCGCGCAGCACCTCGCCGGTGGCGCCATAGGCCGAGGCGGTCTCCCCCGCCAGCGCGGGATCGGCGTGCGGGCCGTCGTAGGAGTTCGGCGCGTACACCGGGTCGGACGGGTTGCTGTAGCGCATCGGGCCGTCCTTGGAGTAGGTGTGCACCGGCGACTTCGCCGCGTTGACCGGCAGCTGCGTGTAGTTCGGGCCGATCCGGTAGCGGTGCGTGTCCGGGTAGGCGAACAGCCTGCCCAGCAGCATCTTGTCCGGCGAGGGCCCGATGCCGGGCACCAGGTTGGTCGGCTCGAAGGCGGCCTGCTCGATCTCGGCGAAGTAGTTCTCCGGGTTGCGATTCAGCACCAGCCTGCCGACCTTGATCAGCGGGTAGTCACCATGCGGCCAGACCTTGGTCAGGTCGAACGGATTGAACCGGTAGTCCGCGGCCTCGTCGTGCGGCATGACCTGCACGTACAGCGTCCAGCTCGGCTCGTTGCCGCTCTTGATGCTCTCGTAGAGGTCCCGGATGTGGTGGTCACCGTCCGCACCGGCCAGCCGGTCCGCCTCGTCCTGCGGCAGGTAGTCGATGCCCTGGTCGGTCTTGAAGTGGTACTTGACCCAGAACTTCTCCCCGGCGGCGTTCTGCCACAGGTAGGTGTGCGAGGAGTACCCGTTCATATGCCGCCAGGTCTTCGGGATGCCCCGGTCGCCCATCAGCCAGGTCACCTGGTGGGCCGACTCCGGGCGCAGGGTCCAGAAGTCCCACTGCATGTTGTGGTCCCGCAGGTGGTTGTCCGCCCTGCGCTTCTGCGAGCGGATGAAGTCCGGGAACTTGATCGGGTCCCGGATGAAGAACACCGGGGTGTTGTTTCCGACCATGTCGTAGTTGCCCTGCTCGGTGTAGAACTTGAGGGCGAACCCGCGCGGATCCCGCCAGGTGTCCGGCGAGCCGAGCTCACCGGCGACGGTGGAGAACCGCAGCAGCGTGTCGGTGCGCTTGCCGGGCTGGAACACGTCGGCCTTGGTGAACTGGCTGACGTCCTCGGTGACCTCGAAGAAGCCGAAGGCACCGCCGCCCTTCGCGTGCACCACGCGCTCCGGCACCCGTTCCCGGTTGAACTGCGCGTTCTTCTCGATCAGGTAGTGGTCCTGCAGCAGGATCGGGCCATTGGCTCCCAGCGTCAGCGAGTCGTCGTCGCTGGCGACCGGGATGCCGACGTTGTTGGTGGTCGGCTTGGTCACGCCGTTCCTCCTAGTCGTGGTGGACGCGCGCGGTCGCGTTACGCGCGGCCGCCGCACAGTCGGGACATAGACCCCAAAACACCACCTCCGCCTCGTCCACCGCGAAGCCCGCCTGCTCCGAAGGGCTCAGGCAGGGCGCCGGGCCGTGCACGCAGTCGACGTCCTCGGTACGCCCACAGCCGCGGCAGACCAGGTGGTGATGGTTGTCTCCGGTTCTCGTCTCGAACCGCGCCGGATGCCCGGCCGGCTCGATCTTGCGCACCAGTCCGGCCCCCGCGCAGGCGCCGAGCACGTCGTAGACGGCCTGGGTGGATACCGAGCCGAGTAGTTCGCGTGCGCCCACCGCGACCTGGTCGGCGGTGGTGTGCGGGTGGCCCGCGAGCCATTCGAGCACGGCGACCCGCGGCGCGGTGACACGTAGCCCGGCCGCTTTGAGGCGCTCCCGCACGGGATGGTCCTGGTGTGCCATGACAACGCCCAGCCTGCCGAGTTTTCTGGAATGGGTCAAGAAAACTCGCCGGGTCGGGGGATGGCGCCCAGCTCCAGCTAGGCTTACCCAGTAGTAGGTAACCCCGAAAGGTGGTGCCCGTGGACCGGACCGAGGTCACCTTCCCCTCCGCAGGCGTCGACTGCGCGGCCTGGCTGTACCGGCCGGCAGGCACCGGCCCGCACCCGCTGGTGGTGCTGGCGCACGGATTCTCCGGCACCAGGGAGTTGCGGCTGGACGCCTACGCCGAACGGTTCCACGCGGCCGGGCTCGGCGTGCTGCTGTTCGACTACCGCTTCTTCGGTGCCAGCGGCGGGCAGCCGCGCCAGTTGCTGGACATCACCTGCCAGCTGCATGACTGGCACCACGCCGTGGCCTACGCCAGGAGCCTGGACTGGGTGGACCCCGCCCGGATCGCCCTGTTCGGCTCCTCCTACTCCGGCGGCCACGTGGTGACCGTGGCCGCCGAGGACCCACGGATCGCCGCGGTGGTGGCGCAGTGCCCCTTCTCCGACGGGCTGGCCACGGTGCGCCGGATCGGGCCGCTGCCCGCGCTACGGCTGACCGGGCACGCCCTGCTGGACCAGCTCGGGGCGCTGGCCGGGCGGCAACCGCACTACGTTCCCGCTGTGGCCGCGCCGGGCGCGTCCGGGATGATGACCACCCCGGACGCGAAGCCAGGGATGGAGGCGCTGGTGCCGGCCGAGACGAACTGGCGCAACCGGGTGGCCGCCAGGGTCGGGCTGCGGGTGCCGTTCTACCGGCCAGGGCGCAAGGCGGGCGCGGTGCGCTGCCCCGCGCTGTGGTGCGTCACCGACCGGGACAGCCTTTGCCCCGCGGAGAACACCGTGCGGCACGCGCGCAAAGCCCCGCGCGGCGAGATCAAGCGCTACCCGATCGGGCATTTCGACATCTACCTCGGCGAGTGGTTCGAGCGGGCGGTGGCGGACCAGACCGAGTTCCTGCGCAGGCACCTGCTGCCGGACTCACAGCGGTAGGCCCTGCTCGAGGTAGCCGAGCGCCTCGTCGAGGTGGCCGATCAGGCCATCCGCCGAACCCTCATCGAGCGCGGCGGCGAAGGCGGCGACCACTACCCCGACGATCGCGCCGGACCAGGCCCGCACGGCCGCGGCCTCCGGGGCGCGGCCGAGCCGCCTGGTGAGACCGTCTGCCAGTATCCGGATCCCGTCGGTGAACTGGTCGAACAGCGCCGTGCGCAGCTCGGGCACCTCGAAGATCAGCCGCTGGCGAGCCCGTTCCAGCTCGGACTCGGTGGCCGAGAGGCCCTCGAACACCTCGTGCACGGCGGCCCGCATGGCCGCGGTCGGGGACAGCTCGGCAGGCTGCCGGACGAAGGAGTCGATCGCCACCGGGTCCAGCCGGTCGTAGAGCACGGTCTCCTCCTTGGTCGGGAAGTACCGGAAGAAGGTGCTCTGCGAGACCTCGGCGGCCTCGGCGATCTGCTCGATGGTGGTCGCCGCATAGCCCTGCTCCAGGAACAGCCGCAGCGCGTGCTCCTGGATGGCGGCCCTGGTCCTGGCCTTCTTGCGTTCCCGCAGACCGGGCCGCTGCTCACCCTGGGACGGACTCATGCGTCGATTGTCGCTGGTCGCCATCCTCGGCCTGCCGGGGCAGGAACACCATCGCCAGCAGCACGCCGAGCAGCGCGCCCACCGCCCTGGGTCGCCATGGTAGCTGGCAAGCTGACTAAATTAGTTGCACGCGCGTACCATGTTGCGGTTGCCTCGGAACGTGCAGTCGTTCCGCCACGTCCTCGGCCTGCCCCGGGTGCCGACCACGATGCTGCTGATGTTCTTCGCCCGGGTGCCGATGACGGCGATGGGCATCACGCTCACGCTGCACGTGGTCAGCGCGCTCGGGCACGGGTACGGCGCGGCCGGGCTGGTGGGCACCATGACCATGGCGGGCAGCGCGCTGGGCGCGCCGCTGCTCGGCCGGATGATCGACCGGCACGGGCTGCGGCCGGTGGTCGCGGCCTGCGCGCTGGTCTCCTGCACCTACTGGGTGAGCACCCCGCACCTGCCGTACCTGGCACTGCTGGTCGCGGCGTTTCCCGCCGGGATGCTCGCGGTACCGGCCGGGTCGATCGCCAGGCAGATCCTCACCGCGCTGGTGCCGCCGGAGCGCAGGCGGGCGGCGTTCTCCATGGACACCATCTCGGTCGAGGTCTCGTTCATGATCGGCCCGGCCGCCGGGATCGCGCTGGCCACCCAGCTGTCCTCCGGCCTCGCCCTGACCTGTATCGGGGCGGCCTTCGCGCTGGTCGGGATCGCGCTGTACGCGATGAACCCGCCGATCCGGGCCACCAGCGAGGTGCAGGCGGCCACCGGGGTCCGGCCGCCGATCCGCTCCTGGCTGAGCGGCAGGCTGGTCGCCACCCTGCTGATCGCCTGCGGTGCGCTGTTCGTGCTGATCGGTACCGAACTCGCCGCGCTGGCCGCCCTGCGCGAGTCCGGTGAGGTGCAACTGACCGGCCTGGTGATCGCGGTGATGTGCGCGGCTTCCCTGGTCGGCGGGCTGGTCCACGGGGCGGCGCGGCGTTCGCTCTCCCAGCTCACCCTGATGGTCCTGCTCGCCGTGCTGGTGCTGCCGGTCGGGCTGTTCGACGAACCCTGGTGGCTGCTCGCGCTCGTGCTGATCCCGACCAACCTCGCCTGCGCGCCCACCCTGGCGGCCACCACCGAGTCGGTCAGCGTGCTGGCGCCAGCCGCCGTCCGGGGCGAGGCCATGGGGATGCAGGACTCCGCGACCCGGCTCGGCATCGCCCTCGGCAACCCCACGGTCGGCTTCGTGATCGACCACTCCTCGGCGGCCGTGGGTTTCGTCGCGGCCGGCGTCGGCGGGCTGCTGCTCGCCGGCTGCGGGGTGCTGCTGCAACGCGGTGCGGCGACCGGAAAAGCGGTTGCCGTGGCAGCTACTGTGCGGAAGTGAGCGAGTCGCTGCTGGTCAACTTCGTCTACGCGCATCCGGTCGGGCACGCCGTCGAGGCCTTGCAGTACTGCCTCGGCTACCACCGCGCCGATCCGGCCCGGCGGATCGGCCTCACCCTGCATCACGCGACCGCCACCGAACTGGCCCAGTGGGCACCGTTCGTGGCGGAGCACCACCCCATTCCCATCGATGTGTTCCAGCCGAATCCGGCCGCGCTGGACGGGATACCGCGGGAGTGGGACTGGGTGGTCGACGACCTGCGCGGCTGGCAGGACCCGCAGCGTGAGCTGTTTCCCGGGCTCGCCGCGTACTACGACCTTGGACGCGAGCACTTCCAGCCGACGCGCGGGTGGCGTCCGATCCGGGTGCCGGGCGGACCGAGCTACCAGCCCGGTTCCCGGTTGGAGCTGCGCCCACCAGCATCCGCGATGGCCGCCGCCGCGGCCGCCCTGCCCTCCGCCGCGCCGCGGATCGCCGTGCTGCCAGGCGGCAGCGCCGACCGCTCGCTGTACCCCTCGGCCCGTTCCTGGCAGCGGGTTCTCGGTGCGCTTGCGGCCCGGTTCCCGGATGCCGTCTTCTGCCTGCTCGGCAAGCTGGCCGAGGACGGCAGGACGCGCAGCACCTTCTCCCGCGCGGAGTTCGAGGAGTTGCGCGCGGCGGTGCCGTCCTGCGTGGCGGCGATCGACCTGCCGCTCGCCGACCAACTGGCCATGGTGCGGCAATGCGATGTGCTGGTATCCCCGCACAGCGGCTTCGGCATGGCCGCCGTCGCGGTCGGCACCCCCTGGGTGATTCTGGCCGGCAACAAATGGCCGGAGTACTACTTCAACCCGGGGGTGCCGTTCTACTCGGTGCTACCCGATATCGAGCGGTTCCCCTGCTACAACCTGTTCGAACCGGACCCCGAACCGGTTTCCGATGACGGCCCGCGTGCGCCCAGCATGTCCCGCGCGCGCATCGAGTCGGATACCGGCGAATTGGTCGAAGCGACCGCACGGATCATCGAGGGCAGCTGGGATTACGACACCGCGATGCGGGATCACTTCCGCAGGCTGGTCCGCCTGTACGACGGCCACGCCGAGTGGATCTACTCCATCGACGACACCCACCTGCCGTACCTGCCCCAGGACGTGCGGAAACCCTAGAGGCAGATCTGGCGCAGGTTCTCCAGGTTCTCCGACTGCTTGCGGATCCAGTCGTTCATATTGGCCAGCTGGTCGGCCTTGGCCTGCTCGATCTCCACATAGCCGTCCGCCATGGCGAGCAGCGATTCGCGCAGGTTGGCGTCCGCGACCTGGTTGCCAAGCTCCTGCAGCCGGTTCGCCTTCTCCCCGGCCTCGGCCTGCAGTTGCTGCGGGTCCGGAACCTCGGGGTTGAAGTCGGCGGTGATCCCGAGTGCCTCGGAGCAGGCCCCGGCCTTGTCCATGGCACCCTGCGCCTGGTCGATGGCCTGATCGGCGCCGTCGACCGCAGCGCCGAGGTCCTCGCCGCACCCGGCGAGCGGCAGGCACAGCAGCGCGAACAGGCCTGCCGCCGCCCGGATTTTCCCGTTTCGTCCCGTCATGCCACCACGCTACCGGGGCGGCTCACCCTTTGACACACACCACCTGCTTGAGATGTGCGACCACCTCGACCAGATCCTGCTGCGCGGCGATCACCGAACCGATGTCCTTGTACGCCGACGGGATCTCGTCCACAACGCCCTTGTCCTTGCGGCACTCCACCCCGCTGGTCTGCGCGACGAGGTCCTCGGCGGTGAACGTCCTGCGCGCCTGGTTCCGGGACATCCGCCTGCCCGCACCGTGCGCGGCCGACTGGAAGGAGCGCTCGTTGCCCAGCCCGCGCACGATGTAGGAGCCGGTACCCATGCTGCCCGGGATGATCCCGAGTTCGCCCGCGCCGGCCCGGATCGCGCCCTTGCGGGTGACCAGCAGGTCCACGCCGTCGTAGGTCTCCTCGGAAACGTAGTTGTGATGGCAGCTGATCGCGTCGTCGAACCGGACGCCGGGCACGGTGTCCGCCAGCGCCTGCTTGATCAGCGCCACCATGGTGGCCCGGTTGCGCGCGGCGTACTCCTGGGCCCAGAACAGGTCCCTGCGGTAGGCCGCCATCTCCGGGGTCCCGGAAACGAACACGGCGAGGTCGCGGTCCGGCAGGTCGGCGTTGTGCGGCAGCCTGCGCGCCACCTCGATGTGCCGCTCGGCCAGTTCCTTGCCGATGTTGCGGGAACCGGAGTGCAGCATCAGCCACACCCGGCCCGCGTCCCCGCCCTGCTCGAGGCAGACCTCGATGAAGTGGTTGCCGCCGCCGAGGCTGCCCAGCTGCGCACGCGCCCTGCCACGCAGCCCGCGCACGCCCGCGTGCAGGTGGTCGAAACCGGCCCAGAACCGGTCCCAGCCGCCGACCCCGTGCACCCGCGCCGGGTTCACCGGGTTCTTGTGCATCCGGAACCCGACCGGGACGCGCTGCTCGATCCGGCCGCGCAGCCCGCCGAGGTCGTCCGGAAGGTCCTTGGCGTACAGCGAGGTGCGCACCGCGCTCATCCCGCAGCCGATGTCCACCCCGACGGCCGATGGCGACACGGCGTCCCGCATCGCGATGACGCTGCCCACGGTCGCACCCTTGCCGTAGTGCACGTCCGGCATCACGGCCAGCCCATGTACCCAGGGCAGGTTCGCGACATTGTGCAGCTGGCGCAGCGCGAGGTCCTCGACCGAATGCGGGTCGGCCCACATCCTGATCGGTACCCGTGCGCCCTCGACCGTGTGCATGATCTCCCCTCGGTGGTCCGCTTTACGTCACAAGAGAATCCCGTGTGCCTGGCGCGTACTCAACTGGTTTTGCCTGCCCGCGTCGCCACAGCAGGCCGAGGCCGAGGGTGATCACCCCGGCGGCCAGGCTGGCCCCACCGATGCCGAGCAGCACGATCAGCCCGTTCGGTTCCGTGGCGCCGGAACCCATGGCGGAGAAGAAGAATCCGGCTGGCATCAGGATCGCGGCCGCCGGAATGCCGAGCCGGGCCAGCAGTCCCAGCCGCCCGTGCAGCCCGGCGGCGTCGGCCATCAGCAGGCCGACCAGACCGAGCGTGACCAGCATGCCGGCATGCGCGTGCCCGGCGCGGAAGAAGGACTGCTGGAACTCGGTGGTGGCCACGCCACCGGTGACCACCCTGGTCATGAACAGCCCGCCGAACTCGACACCGACGAGGCTGAGCAGCAGGACGCCCGCGATCCGGCGGGAATGCGGGCTGAGACTGAGCGTGTGCATGATCGGAACCTCTCCACGAGCGGCGCACCCGGGTGTTTCACAACACCGTTATGAAACACCCGGGCCTGCCCTCGGTCAAGCGGTACCCGATCGGCCTCTCAGCAAACCCTCAGCGGGAGCGGGTTCAGAACTCGGCGGCCAGCTTCTCGGCGACCTCATAGGTGTTCAGCGCGGCGCCCTTGCGCAGGTTGTCCCCGCAGACGAAGAAGTCCAGCGTGTCCGGGAAGTCCATGGCCTGCCGCACCCTGCCGACGTAGGTCGGGTCGCCGCCGACGACATCGGCCGGGGTCGGGAACCGGCCGTGTTCCGGCTCGTCGATGAGCACAATGGACTGCTGCGCCCCGAACACCTTGTGCGCGGACTCCACGGTCACCTCGCGGGCGAAGGTGGCGTGCACGGCGAGCGAGTGTGTGGTGACCACCGGGACCCGCACGCAGGTGGCGGACACCTTGAGGTCCGGGATGCCCAGGATCTTGCGGGACTCGTTGCGTACCTTGAGTTCCTCGGAGAACCAGCCGTCCCCCTTGTAGGAACCGGCTGCGGGAACCACGTTCAGCGCCAGCGGCGCACCGGCGAACGGGGAGTCGGCGAGGGAAAGACCGGCCGCCTCGACCGCTGCCCGGACGTCGCCCGCGCGAGCGCCGAGCCCCTTGCCGGCCACCGCGTCCAGCTCGCCGTACAGCTGGTCGATGCCTTCCTGACCGGCGCCGGAGGCCGCCTGGTAGGACGCGACCACCAGCTCGGTCAGCTGGAACTCCCGGTGCAGCGCGCCGAGGGCGGCCATCATGGAAAGCGTTGTGCAGTTGGGGTTCGCGATGATCCCCTTTGGACGGTCGGCGATCTTGTCCGGGTTGACCTCGGGCACCACCAGTGGCACCTCGTCGTCCATCCGGAAGGCGCCGGAGTTGTCCACCGCGACCGCGCCGCGGGCCACCGCGACCGGCGCCCACTCCGCCGAGATCTCGTCCGGAACGTCGAACATCGCGATGTCCACGCCGTCGAAAGCCTCGGCCGAGAGCGCGACCACGGTCCGCTCCTCGCCGCGCACGGTGATCTTCTTGCCCGCGGAGCGAGGCGAGGCGATCAGCCGGATCTCGCCCCAGGGCACGGATTCGCGGTTGTTGATGATGTCGATCATGACGGTGCCGACCGCGCCGGTCGCACCGACCAGAGCCAAGGTGGGGGCCATTGTCAGCGTCCACTCCCTGCGTAGACGACGGCTTCTTCGTCACCGCCGAGTTCGAATGCCTCGTGGATCGCGCGCACGGCGTCGTCCACCTGCGCGTCCCTGATCAGCACCGAGATCCGGATCTCCGAGGTGTTGATGATCTCGATGTTCACCCCGGCCTTGGCCAGCGCCTCGCAGAACGAGGCCGTCACCCCGGGGTGCGAGCGCATGCCGGCACCGACCAGCGAGACCTTCCCGACGTGGTCGTCGTAGAGCACGGCGGTGAAGTCCAGCTCCTCCTTGATCGCCTCCAGCTCCTCGACCGCCTTCGGGCCGTTGGCCTTGGAAAGGGTGAAGGTGATGTCGGTGCGGCCGGAGCTGGTGTTGGAGATGTTCTGCAGCACCATGTCGATGTCGATCTCGGCATCGGCGACCACCCGGAAGATCTGCGCCGCGGCACCGGCGTGGTCCGGGACTCCGGTCACCGTGATCTTGGCTTCGGACCGGTCGTGTGCGACACCGGTGATCAACGCTTGTTCCACGGGGATCTCCTCAATCGAGCCGGCAACCGTCGTACCCGGCTTGTCACTGTAGGAAGAGCGGACACGGATCGGCACGCCGTAACGCCGGGCGTACTCCACGCAGCGCAGCATCAGCACCTTGGCGCCGGAGGCCGCGAGCTCGAGCATCTCCTCGTACGGCACGGTGTCCAGCTTGCGCGCGTTCGGCACGATCCGCGGGTCCGCGGTGTAGACGCCGTCGACGTCGGAGTAGATCTCGCAGGCGTCGGCGTTCAGCGCGGCGGCCAGCGCCACCGCGGTGGCGTCGGACCCGCCGCGGCCGAGTGTGGTGATGTCCTTAGTGTCCTGTGCGACGCCCTGGAAACCGGCCACCAGCGCGATATATCCCTGTTCCAGCGCCTCGGTGACCCGGCTCGGGGTCACGTCGATGATCCGGGCGTTGCCGTGCACCGAGGTAGTGACCACGCCCGCCTGCGAGCCGGTGAACGACCAGGCCTCCGCGCCGTGCGCCGAGATCGCCATCGCGACCAGCGCGTTGGAGATCCGCTCACCGGCGGTGAGCAGCATGTCCATCTCGCGCTCCGGCGGCACCGGGTTGACCTGCTCGGCCAGCTCCAGCAGCTCGTCGGTCGTGTCGCCCATGGCCGAGCAGACCACGACCACCTCGTTGCCGGCCTTCTTCGTGGCCACGATCCGTTCGGCCACGCGCTTGATGCGGTCAGCGCTCTCCAACGACGAACCGCCGTACTTCTGGACCACGAGCGCCACTTCGCTCGAACCTCCCTCACTGGGACGGGCCACTCCCAGCTGCCGGGGGCTTCGCGTCCCACTTGATTAGTCAGAAAGCCTACCTTCGGCAGGTTTCGGCACCATCTCACCGTGTGGCGTCGGCCACTTCCGGGGGAATGAAATCATGTGGGTATGGACAAGATCGCCGAAACCAGCGTGCCGGTGCACGACCTGATCGCCCGGCGATGGAGCCCGCGCGCCTTCGACCCCACGGCGGAGGTCGACGACCGCAGGCTGCGCGCCCTGCTGGAGGCGGCCCGCTGGGCCCCGTCCTCTGGTAACACCCAGCCCGCCCGGTTCCTGCTCGGCCGCCGCCCAGGCGAGACCTTCACCCGGATCCTCGGCACCCTCGCCGAGGGCAACCAGGGCTGGGCGCACCGGGCGAGCGTCCTGCTGGTCGGCTGCGCCGTCACCCGCAACGAGAAGGGTGAGATACCCCTCAGCGAGTACGCCGTGGGGCTGGCCGGCCAGAACCTGGTGCTCCAGGCCGTGGCCGAGGGCCTGATCGGGCACCAGATGGCGGGTTTCGACGCCGAGGCGGTCCGGCGCGAGTTCGACCTTCCCGAGGACGTGCGCCCGGTGGTCGCCATCGCGGTGGGTACGCAGGCCGAGCCGGAGCTCCTTGGCGAGGACCGCAAGATCGAGCGGGAGCGGGCACCGCGGCAGCGCATCCCGCTGGCCGAGTTCGCCTACACCGGCGAGTGGGGCTCGCCGGCGTTCTGACGCGCTACAGCGAGGCGCCGCCAACCCGCCGGATGATCCGGGCCAGGATCGCGGAGACGACCAGCCAGAACACCGCGGCGATGCCGTAGTTGACCAGCGCCCGCAGCTTGGCGTCCTCGGGCGTGAACATGTCCTTGAACCCGACCACGAGGGTGTCGGACACATCGTTCACGAAGGACACGATGCCGTTGTCCGGGTTGCCGTCGCCGATCACGAAGACCACGTGCAGCACCAGCACCAGGGCGAAGAGCAGGCCGATCCAGCGCACGATGCCCGCGATCAGGCCGGCCGCCCGCTCCCGCACGGCGCGCCAGTCGACCTTGCGCGGCGGGGCGGGTTCGGGCTCCTGCCTGCGCTGGGTGGACGGCTGGGCGGCTGGCATGGCCCTGGTGGGCTCGTCCTCGTTGTCGGGCTGCTGAGCGTGCTCGGCCATGGAGGGAGTCTCGCATGTGACAACGGGCAACGCTACGGGCGAGTAACCCTCTCGGGCCAGCACGGGTAACGGTTTGGTCGCAACCGGGCTTCCCCTACGCGGCAGGCCGTGGTTAGAGTGGCCTCGTGGCACGTGCTCTCCTGCTTCGCTGCCGCGACGGGGCCTGACCAGACCGGCTCCTCGTCGCGGGGCTTTGTGGTGCCGCCGGTCGGTTGTCGACCTCCAACCCAGCAGGAGCCTTCCCCATCATGAGCACGCCCGAAATCCCCTCCAGCCGGATCCGCACGCCGTCCAGGCCACCGGCCGACGGCCAGCCCAGCTGGAACGCACAGCGCGGTAGTTCGATGCCGGTGCATCGCTACCAGCCCTGGTATCGCCTGGTCGAGGACATCGACCTGCCCGATCGCACCTGGCCCGCCAAGCGCATCCACCGCGCCCCGTTGTGGTGCGCGGTGGACCTGCGGGACGGCAACCAGGCGCTGATCGACCCGATGTCGCCTGCCCGTAAGCGCAAGTTCTTCGAGCTGCTGGTGCGGATGGGTTACAAGGAGATCGAGGTCGGGTTCCCTGCGGCCAGCCAGACCGACTTCGACTTCGTCCGGGAGATCATCGAGGACGGGGCGATCCCGGAGGATGTCCGGATCCAGGTACTGACCCAGTGCCGACCGGAGCTGATCGAGCGGACCTTCGCCGCGCTGGAGGGCGCGCCGCGGGCGATCGTGCACATCTACAACTCCACCTCGATCCTGCAGCGGCGGGTGGTGTTCCGCGAGGAACGCGAGGGCATCAAGAAAATCGCCACCCAGGCCGCCGACCTGGTGCTGGAGTACGCGGCGAAGTACTCCGACACCGACTTCCGGTTCCAGTACTCGCCGGAGTCCTACACCGGTACCGAGCTGAGCTATGCGGCCGAGGTGTGCAACGCGGTCACCGAGATCTGGCAGCCCACCCCGCAGCGGCCGGTGATCCTGAACCTGCCCGCCACGGTGGAGATGGCCATGCCGAACGTGTACGCCGACTCCATCGAGTGGATGCACCGCAACCTGGAGCGCCGGGACGGGGTGATCCTCTCGCTGCACCCGCACAACGACCGGGGCACCGGGATCGCCGCGGCGGAGCTGGGCTACCAGGCCGGTGGGGACCGGATCGAGGGCTGCCTGTTCGGCAACGGGGAGCGCACCGGCAACGTCGACCTGGTCGCGCTGGGGATGAACCTGTTCAGCCAGGGCATCGACCCGCAGATCGACTTCTCCGATATGGACGAGATCAAGCGCACGGTCGAGTACTGCAACCAGCTGCCGGTGCCCGAGCGCAGCCCGTGGGGCGGGGACCTGGTGTTCACCGCCTTCTCCGGCAGTCACCAGGACGCGATCAACAAGGGCTTCGACGCGCTGCGCCGGGAGGCCGAGCAGGCCGGGGTCCCGCTGGCGGAGCACCGGTGGGAGGTTCCGTACCTGCCGATCGACCCCAAGGACGTCGGCCGCACCTACGAGGCCGTGATCCGGGTGAACTCGCAGTCCGGCAAGGGCGGCATCGCCTACATCATGAAGAGCGAGCACCAGCTGGACCTGCCACGGCGGCTGCAGATCGAGTTCTCCCAGACCATCCAGAAGCACACCGACACCTCCGGCGGCGAGGTCGACCCGGACACCATGTGGCAGGCCTTCTCCGCGGAGTACCTGCGGCCGGGCACCACCCTGGAACTGGTGCGCCAGCACGTCACCGACAACGGTGGCGGGGAGTACGAGATCGCCGCCACCGTCCGGGTCGACGGGGACGACAACGAGGTGCGCGGGCGGGGCAACGGGCCCATCGCCGCCTTCTTCGACGCCCTGTCCACGGTCGGTTTCGACCTGCGGCTGCTGGACTACAGCGAGCACACCCTCACCCCTGGCGACGACGCCAAGGCGGCCTCCTACATCGAGTGCGCCATCGACGACCGCGTCTACTGGGGCGTGGGCATCGATCCGTCCATTGTGGTCGCCTCCCTGCGCGCCGTAGTCTCCGCCGTCAACCGCGCCAACCGCTGACAGGGGGATTTGCGGGACTGGCAAGGACGCATCTCTTCCGGTGAACCGGTCGCGCCGTAGCGGAGCCGCGCTGACCTGGCGTTCTAGGTTGGCTGGATGACGGCGAAGGCGAAGCGCGACTCCACCGCGCGGGCAAGAGAACTCGGTGCCGAGCTACGGAGGATCCGGCAGCGGTCCGGGCTGAGCGGGCATGACCTGGCGCGCACCCTCGGCTGGTCGCCGAGCAAGGTGTCCCGGATGGAGAGCGGGCAGCGCGGGGCATCCGAAGTGGATGTCGCGGTCTACCTGGTCAGCTGTGGCCTGGTGGTGCGCTCGGAGCTGAACCGGCTGATCACCCTCGCCCGCGAGGCGGACAGCCGGTACTGGCTCCGGCCGCACAGCCAGGAACTGCCGGAGGAGCTGCGCTCGCTGATCCTGCAGGAGGGCACGGCCAGCTCGATCACCAGCTACGACCCGCTGATCGTGCCGGGGCTACTGCAGACCGAGCAGTACATCCGCGAGCTGTTCCGGTGGGATGCTCGACATCCGACGGAGGATGTCGAGCTGCGCGTGGACGCCCGGCTGGCCCGGCAGCATGTGCTGAAACGGCCGCGGTCCCCGTGGTGCAAGTTCTTCCTGCACGAGCGGGCCCTGCGCACCGTGGTCGGCGGGCCGGAGGTGATGCATGAGCAGGTGGTCAGCCTGCTGCTGGCGGACTCCTGGCCACGCTGCTCCATCCGGGTGGTGCCGGACTCGGCCGGGCCGTTCGGGGTCTTCGGTAGTGCGTTCAAGGTGCTGGGCCACGCCCAGCACCCGCCGGTCACTTACGTGGACACCTGGGCGGCCGGGCTGTTCCTGGAGGAGCCTGAGGACGTGGCCATGTACCGGGAGATCCTGGCGCGGCTCGATCGGGACGCGCTGAATGCGGGACAATCGCGGGAGTGGCTTGCCTGGCTGGCAAGCGAGTACGACCAGATGGAGGCCGGACGTCATGACCACCCCCGGGCACGCCGAGCTGACCTGGCGCAAGAGCAGCCACAGCAATACCAACAACGGTGACTGCGTCGAGGTGGCGACCACCGCGCGGGCGGCGGCCGTCCGCGACTCGAAGGCCCCCGCCGCGGGGCACCTCACCCTCGGTGCCGCCGCCTGGCGCGCCTTCCTCACCGCCGTGCGCCGGTGAACGCGCAGATCAGCGCACCGAGTGGCTCGGCAACGAGATCAGGCTGAGCAGCGGTTGCAGGTCGGTGAAGTCGGCGCCGTTCCGGGTGACCAGTGGCAGCTGATGCATGGCCGCGACCGAAGCGATCAGCAGATCGAGCCTGCGCGGCCGCGGATTACGCCCGGCGTCCAGCACCATGGCGTACAACTGCCCATACATACGCGCGGCGGCCGGCGTGAATGGCAGCGAAGCGAGGGTCGATTCGACTCGTTGCAGGCGGGCCAGGCGAACAGCCCGCTCCCGGGGTCTCGCGGCCGCGTGAACCCCGGCCGAAAGCTCAGCGAGCGTGATGGAACTGATGGCGACCTCGCTGCCTTCCGGCAGGTCCGAACGTGCCGGCGGATCGATCACCGCGGAGGTGTCCAGCAGCACTCGCGCGGCCGAGGATGAAGCGGGAGTCGTCATTCCCGATGGTCGCCTGCTTCTCGGAACGGATCGGGATCGACCACGGAATCAAGGTCGGCGAAGAACGTTGCGGGGTCGGTCGGCGGGAGATCGGCCAGCAGATCCAGGAAGTCGTCGGCCGAGATGAAGTCCGGCCGCCGGGTGTGCGGGACGAGATCGGCCACCGGCGTGCCGTTGCGGGTCAGTACGAAGCTCTCGCCGTCCTCGACGGCTCGCATGATCGTGGGTGTGTCGTTCCGCAACTCGCGTTGAGTGATCTGCCGAGCCATGCCACTATTATACGCCACCTATCGCTACATCTCGCTACGTGTCGCTACCATCCAGGTGTCGGCGTGGGTGGGCATGATCGGGGTATGCGATCCGAACGGTTGGTGGCCCTGCTGTTCACCCTGCAGAACCGGCGGGGCGCTACGGCCGCCGAGCTGGCCGAGGCGCTGGGCGTCTCCGAGCGCACCATGCACCGGGACATCGCCGCGCTGCGCGAGGCCGGGGTGCCGATCTGGACCGAACCGGGCAGGCACGGGGGCATCCGGCTGGTGGAGGGCTGGCGCAGCAGGCTGGACGGGCTGACCTCGCGCGAGGCGGTGGCGCTTTTCGCGATGAGCACCCCGCGGGCGCTCGCCGAACTGGGGCTCGGCACCGCCGTCTCGGCCGCGCATGCCAAGGTCTCGGCCAGCCTGCCCGGCGGGCTGCGTGAGCAGGCACAGCAGGTCGCGCAGCGGTTCCACCTGGACGCCCCTGGCTGGTTCCGCGGCGAGGACGAGGCCGCCGAACTGGCCACCGTGGCCCGCGCGGTCTGGGAGCAGCACCGGCTCACCGTGCGCTACCGCCGGGGCGACCGGCTGGCCGAGCGGCTGCTCGAACCGCTGGGCCTGGTGCTCAAGGCCGGTGTCTGGTACCTGGTAGCCCAGGTTCCGGAGGCCGCTTCCGCGGAGCGCACCATCCGCACCTACCGGGTGGCCCGGATCGCCGAGGCCGAGCCACACCCGGAGCGGTTCGAGCGACCTGCGGACTTCGATCTCGTGGAATGGTGGCAGGAGTCCTCGGCCCAGTTCGCCCGCGCCCTGCTGCGCGAACGGATCACGATCAAACTCAGCCCGGCCGGGCTGCGCACGCTGTCCGCGATCGCCGAACCCGATGTGGCGATCGAGGCCAGGCGCGACGCGGGCCCGCCGGACGCGGAGGGTCGGGTCGAGCTGGAGCTGCCGGTGGAGAGCCACGAGGTCGCGCTCGGGCAGCTGCTCCGCCTCGGCCCCGAGGTAGAGATCATCGAGCCGCTGTCGTTGCGGGCCGCCTTCGCCGAGACCGCGACGGCGATGGCGGCCCGCAACGGCTGACCACGCGCTCAGCGATAGCCGGTGGTGTCGGCCGGCTTGCCGGGGTCGGTCACCTCGACCAGGTACCGCCACCCGTCCGGGCGGCTGCCGTCCACGTCGGTGAACCCGTACACCTTCGCCAGCTGCCCGCTGGACAGCGTCTGCCCGGTGTAGCGTCCGGCGTCCGGGTCGGCGGCCAGCGCCGCCACCGCGCGGCCGACGAACGCGGGCGACTCCGAGATGGCGAAATGCGGTTCCCGTGCCAGCGCGTCCCGCCAGTTGTCCTCGGTGACCCCGAAGTGGTCCAGCATCGCCTCCGAGCGCAACCAGCCCGGAGTCAGCGCGACCGCGGTACAGCCGTAGGGCCGCAGGTCCTCGGCCTGGCCGAGCGCGAGGTGGTGCGCGGCGGCCTTGGCCACGTAGAACGGCACCGAGGTGCCCTTGCGGAAGTTCGCGTTGTATTCGGCGGTGCCGTCGGTCAGCTCCATCACCAGCCCACCCGGCCTGCGGATCAGCAGCGGCAGCAGGTGATGGCTGGTGATCAGGTGCGCGTCGATACCCAGCCGGATCTGCCGCAGGCCCGCCTCCAGCGGGTGCTCCCATATGGGCTTCCCCCACTCGAGGTAACCGTCCCCACCCCAGAGCCCGTCGACCAGGATGTCCAGGCCGCCCCGCTCCTGCTCGACCCGCCGCGCCAGGGCCGCCACCTGTTCCGGATCAAGGTGGTCCACCCGGATCGCTACCCCTTGCCCGCCCGCCGCGCTGACCAGCTCGGCGGTGTCCTCGATGGTCTCCGGCCGGTTCACCTCCGAGCGCTCGGTCCTGGTCGTGCGGCCGGTCACGTACACCGTGGCGCCCGCGCGGCCGAGCTCGATCGCGATCGCCCGGCTCGCGCCCCGGGTACCGCCCGCGACCAGCGCGATCTTCCCCCGCAGCTCCGTGTTCATTCTGCTCCTGTCCGTTGTGGAACACCTACCGGACCACGGTCACGCGCATCCCCGTCAGGACACGTCATGGTTTCCCGCGCCTTGTCACCCACAGTGCTGACTACTCTGTGTCTGTCGATCGGGCGCGCTTAGTGTTGTGATGTCCAACACGAAAAATCTCAGGGAGTCAGCATGAAACGCACGATCGGCCGCCTCGCCTCGATCACCGCCGTCGCGGCGACCATCGGAATCGTGGGCGCGGGCACGGCAAACGCCGAGCGGGAAGCCAGACACATCGGCGGGGACATCGGCGTGCACGCGGGGATCAATGCCGACGCGACCGTCAACCTCACCGGGCAGCCGGTCCGGCTCAGTGGCAACCTGCTCTCACTGAACCTGCACACCGCGCCCAGCCTCAACCTCGGTGGAATCCACATCGGACTGACTAGCGGCGGCTGAGCTACTCATCCCGTGCGGACGCCTGCGCCTCGGCGCGCAGCTCGTCCAGCACGGCCGCGACCGCGGGGCGCCCCGAGGCACCCGTCCGCAGCACGACCTCGATATGGCGCGCCGCGCGGATCCCGGCCAGTGGCCTGCGCATCAGCCGCTCCCCCGTGGAGTCCATTGTGTACCTGGGAAGCAGGGACACGCCATGCCCGGCCGCGACCAGCGCCTCGATGATCCGGAAGTCGTTGATCCGATGCACCACCCTGGTGCGCACACCGGTACGAACCGAGAGCGACCGCAGCACGTCGTCGACCGGGAAGCCGACACCCACGCCGATCCACGGTTCACCGGCCAGCTCGGAGAGGTCGACCCGCTGCCGCGCACCCAGCGGATGCCCCGGTGGCAGCGCGACATCCAGGGGTTCCCGCAGTAAGTGCACCACCTCGAGCCGCTCGGATTCGAACGGCTCGGCGTACTCGTCGCGATGCGTCACCACGACATCGAAGTCGGCGAGCAGACCGGGAACCTGGAACGGCTGCATATCCACATCGGTCACTTCCACGTCCAGGTGCTCGCGCGCGGCGATCCGGTGCAGCAGGCCGGGCAACAGCATCAGCGCGGCGGAGGGGAACACCGCCACCCGCACCCGGCCGCGCGGGGAGCTGCGGTAGGTGTCCAGTTCGGACTCGGCGCGTTCCAGCGCGGCGAGTACCTCGTCGGCCCGCGCCACCAGCGCCCGCCCGGCATCGGTGAGCCGCAGCCCGCGCCCTGCCGGCTCGGTCAGCGGCAGGCCCGCCTCCGCCTCGAGGGCACGCAGCTGCTGCGAGACGGCCGATGGCGTGCGGTGCAGCGCGCGGGCGGTCGCGGTCACGCTGCCGCGGTCGGCGAACTCCCGCAGGATGCGCAACCGGTCCACGTCCATGGCGCGAGTATAAAGTGCAGCAAAGCTACAAGGTACGTACAGATTTTATCGCTGGTGCTTCACGATCGACTCACGCAGGCTGGGGTCATGCCGACCCGGGACCGCCTGCTCGCCGCGCTGGTCGCGGTCATGTGGGGCTGCAACTTCCTCGCCATTCACGCGATGGTCGAGCACTTCCCGCCGCTGTTCGCAGGCGCGCTGCGCTTCGCGGTGATCGCGCTGCCGACCATGCTGCTGGTCCCGCGGCCCGCGGTCCCTGCCCGCTGGCTGATCGGGTACGGCCTCGGCTTCGGCACCCTGCAGTTCGCCTTCCTGTTCGTCGGCCTCGACCTCGGCATGCCCACCGGCCTTGCCTCGCTGGTGCTGCAGGCCTCGGCGCCGTTCACCGTGCTGCTCGGCGCGATCCTGCTGCGCGAACGGGTCACCGGCAGGCAGGTCACCGGCATCCTGCTGGCCGTCGCCGGGATGAGCGTGATCGCCTGGCACCGCGCCGAGTACGCCGCGCTGCTTCCGGTGCTGCTCACCCTGCTCGGCGCGCTGAGCTGGGCCATCGGCAACCTCTGCTCGCGTAAGGCGCTGAGCACCGCGCAGCATCCCGAGCGGGTGAACCCGCTGCACGTGACGCTGTGGATGTCGGTGGTGCCGCCGCTGCCGATGTTCGCCCTGTCCCTGCTCGCCGAGGGCCCAGCGGCGCAGTGGGATTCGCTGGCAACGCTGGGTACCCTCGGCGGCTGGCTCGGCCTTGCCGGGCTCGGCTATGTGGTGCTGATCGGCACGATCGCGGGCTCCGGTATCTGGACCACGCTGATGCGCCGCAACCCCGCGGGGGTGGTCGCCCCCTTCTCCCTGCTGGTGCCCGTGGTCGGGATGACGATGGCGTTCCTGGTGCTGGACGAGCGCCCGGCGACGGTCGAGATCCTGGCCGGTGTGGTGGTGGTCTGCGGGGTGCTGCTCGGCTCGCTTCAGCGGGCACGGCGGCGCAGCAGCACCGCGGTCGCCACCCCGGTCAGCACTGCGAACAGCAGCGCGAGCCAGGAGAATCCGGACAACCAGCGCTCCGCCGCCACCCCGAGGTAGTACCCGAGCAGGGTCATCGTGCCTGCCCATGCGATCCCGCCCAGCACGTTGGCCAGGAGGAAGACCCGGTAGCGCATCCGCAGCGAACCGGCGAGCGGACCGGCCAGGATACGTAACAGGGCGACGAAGCGACCGAGGAACACCGCCCACGGCCCGTGCCGGGTGAACAGCCGCTGCGCCCGGCCCAGCGGTTCCGGCCCGAAGTGGCGCGGGAACCTACGGCCCGCCCGCTCGAACAGCGCCGGACCGTACCGGCGACCGAGTGCGTACCCGATGCTGTCGCCCGCGATCGCACCCGCGCTCGCGCACCCGCCGACCCACACCGGGTCCACCCCGGTGTGCCTTCCGGCCAGCAGCGCCGCCGTGATCAGCACGAGCTCGCCCGGCAGGGGAATGCCAAGGCTCTCCAGGCCGACCACCCCGGCCACCACCAGGTACACCCCGGCCACCGGGACGGCCGACAACCACTGGTCGACGTGCACGATCCGCTCCTCGACGGCCACGGTACGCCGTGGGCGACGTGCCGCGCGTCACGTAGTCATGGACAACACGATTTATACGGATGTCTACTTCCGCCATGGCACGGCACGCAGGCGGCTCCTTCGCCCGGCTTGGCAGGCTGGTCACCCGGTACGCCGGGGTGATCATCCTGTGCTGGGTGGCCGCGGCCGCCGGGTTGAACCTGGCGATTCCGCAGGTGGAGAAGGTCATCGCGGAGCGCTCGGCGCCCTTCGTGCCGACCACGGCGGAGTCGGTCCGCGCGGTGCAGGAGATGGCGGACCGCTTCCAGGAGAGCGGGTCACAGGCGCTGGCCTTCGTGGTGATGTCCAACGACGACGGCCTGACCGAGGTGGACCGGGAGTACTACCGGCTGCTGGTGGACCGGCTGCGTGCGGACACCGAGCACGTCGCGGTGGTGCAGGACATCATCTCCCGGCCCGCGCTGGCCGACTCGATGAACAGCGCGGACGGCAAGGCCATCTACCTGCCGGTCGGCCTGCGCGGCAGCATCGGCACCCCCGAGGTCGGCGAGGGCGTGGCCGCGGTGCGGGCGGCCGCCGCGGAGCAGGACCATTCCGACCACCTCGAGGTACACGTCACCGGGCCATCGGCGACCATCGCGGACGAGCTGCACGAGACCGACTCCAGCATCGCGGTGATCACCGCGGCCACCGTCGTGCTGATCACCGTCATCCTGCTGCTGATCTACCGGTCGTGGGTGACCGCGCTGATCCCGATCGTGGCGATCGGGATCTCGCTGGCCGTGTCCAGGGCGGTGATCGCGCTACTCGGCGAGAACTTCCTGCCGGTTTCCACCTTCACCACCGCGCTCACCACCGCGATCGTGCTCGGCGCCGGGACCGACTACGGCGTGTTCCTGATCAGCCGGTTCCACGAGCAGCGGCGGGCGGGCCAGGATCCGGACACCGCCATCGCCACCGCCACCTCGCGGGTGGCCGCGGTGATCGTCGCCTCCGGCGCCACCGTGGCGGCCGCCTGCGCCTGCCTGTTCCTCGCCGAGATCGGCATCTTCCGCACCACAGGGCCCGGAGTGTCGATCAGCATCGTGATCACCCTGCTGGTGGCGCTGACCCTGATCCCGGCGATGCTGACCGTGGCGGCGCGCAGGGGCCGTGCCGAGCCACGCCGGGCCCCGAGTGCCCGGTACTGGCGGGCCTCCGGGGCCAGGGTGGTCCGCAAACCGGTGCCGGTGCTGGCGTTGAGCCTGGTGTTGCTGATCGCGCTCGCCGCCTTCCTTCCCGGGCTACGACTCAGCTTCGACGAGCGGAGCGTGCAGCCCGCGGGCACCGACAGCAACCTCGGCTACGCCAGCCTGCGCGAGCATTTCCCGGCCAACGAGCTGCTCCCGGACTACCTGCTGATCGAGGCCGACCACGACCTGCGCAACCCGGAGAGCCTGGCCGCGATCGAAAGTGTGTCCACCGCCGTGGCCAAAGTGGAGGGTGTGAACACGGTACGCGGTGCGACGAGGCCACTCGGTGAGACGATCACCGAAGCCTCGGTCGGCTACCAGTCCGGGGAGGTCGGCAAGCGGCTGGACACCGCGGCGGACGAGCTCGCCGAAGGGCAGGACGATGCCGACCGGCTCGCCGGTGGCGCCGCGGACCTCTCCGAGGCGACCGGCGCGCTCGCCGAGGGCGCGGGCGGCCTCGCCGACGGCACCGCACAGCTGGCCGAGGGGTCCCGTGCCGCGGTGGACGGCGCGGGAAGGCTGCTCGCCGGACTGCGCGAGGCGGGCGGTGGGGTCGGCACCGCAGCCGAGGGCGCGGCGCGGCTCGAGCGGGGCGCCAAGGAGCTCGCCGCCGGGGCCAGGGAACTGGCAAGCACTCTGAACTCGGCGTATCAGCAGGCCAGATCGCTCGCGGACAGCATCGGGCTCGCGCTGGAAGGACTGAACGCCAGCCCACTGTGCGGCGTCGACCCGTTCTGCCGCGAGGTCCGAAAAGGACTGAACGAGGTCTACCACGCCAATCGGGACACGCTGCTTTCCGGCCTGCGCAGGCTGGCCGAGGGCTCGCAGCAGCTGGCCGATGGCAACGGCAGGCTGGCGACCCAGATCGGGCGGCTGAACAGCGCGCTGCACGAGGCCGAGCGGGGAATCCAGGAACTGACCAGCGCGCAGCGACGATTCGAACGCAAGCTCGGTGAGCTGGCGGCCGGGGCTGGCGAGGCGCACCATGGCGCGAGCGAGCTGGCCGAGGGTGCGGGCCGGACAGAGGACGGAGCCGAGCGGGTCGAGGACGGCACGGCCGAGCTCACCGAGTCCACAACGGAACTGCGCGGCGGGTTGCGGGAAGCAGCCGACTTCCTGCTGAACCTCGGCACCGCGGCGAAGGACCCTGCCATCGGCGGCTTCTACCTGCCTGCCACGGCCTTCGACAACCCGGACCTGGCGCTGGCCAGCGGGTACTTTCTCTCCCCCGATGGCCGCACCGCGCGGATGATCGTGCTCGGCGACAGCGACCCGTTCGGGACCGAGGCCATGCACCGGGCGCGGGCCATCCGGGCGGCCGCCGAGCGGGCGGTGCACGAGACGCCGCTGGCAGGCAGCCGGATCGCGGCCACCGGGATGGCTGCCACCAACGCGGACCTTGACGACCTGGTGCGGCAGGACTTCCTGCTGGTCGCGCTGCTGGCACTGGGCACCGTGCTGATGATCCTGTTCCTGCTGCTGCGCAGCGTCATCGCCCCGCTGTACCTGATGGTGTCGGTGGTGTTGTCCTACGCCTCGGCGATCGGGCTGTCCGTGGCCGTGTGGCAGCATCTGCTCGGCCAGGACCTGCACTGGTCGGTGCCGCCGATCTCGTTCATCGCGCTGGTCGCGGTCGGCGCCGACTACAACCTGCTGCTGATCAGCCGGATCCGGGACGAGTCGGCCCGCGGAACCCGCTCCGGGGTGATCCGGGCGGTGGGCGCCACCGGCGGGGTGATCACCTCGGCCGGGGTCATCTTCGCCGCCAGCATGTTCGCGATGATGACCGGCAACGTCACCACCCTCGCCCAGATCGGCTTCACCATCGGCGCCGGGCTGCTGATCGACACCTTCGTCGTGCGCACCCTGACCGTCCCGGCCACCGCCGCCCTCCTCGGGGAAGCCAACTGGTGGCCCCGTTCCCGGCCGCAGTAGTGCTGATCAGTGGTCGAGGGTTTCGGTGACCGAGGCGGGGCCCATCAGCGGGGTGTCCGGGGAGACCGAGCCGTCGGAGTCCACCGCCTCCGGGCGCACCTCGTGCGGGGTGATCCGGCCCGCCTGGATGTCCTCGGCCCAGTGGCAGGCGACCCGGTGTCCGCTGCCCAGCCTGCGCAGTTCCGGCCGCTCGGTGTCGCACCGGGTCGGCTGCCGCCACGGGCAGCGGGTGTGGAAGCGGCAACCGGATGGCGGGTTGGACGGCGATGGCAGGTCCCCGGTGAGCAGGATCTGCTCCCGGCTGTCCTCCACCGTCGGGTCCGGCACCGGAATCGCCGACAGCAGCGCCTTGGTGTACGGATGCAGCGGCTCGTTGTAGATACTGTCCGAGTCGCCCTCCTCCACCAGCGAACCGAGGTACATCACCCCGATCCGGTCGGAGATGTGCCGGACCACCGCCAGGTCGTGCGCGATCACCAGGTAGGTCAGCCCGAACTCCTGCTGCAGGTCCTCCAGCAGGTTGAGCACCTGCGCCTGCACCGAGACGTCCAATGCGGACACCGGTTCGTCGGCGACGATCAGGTCCGGGTTCAGGGTGAGCGCGCGGGCGATCCCGATCCGCTGCCGCTGGCCGCCGGAGAACTCGTGCGGGTACTTGCGCAGCGCGTTGCGCGGCAGGCCGACCGCGTCCAGCAGCTCCAGCAGCCGGTTGTGCGTGGCGTCCTTGTCCTCGTCCATGCCGTGCGCCCGCATGCCCTCGACCAGGATCGACTCCACCGACTGCCGGGGGTCCAAACTGGACAACGGGTCCTGGAACACCATCTGGATCCGGCTGCGCATGCGGCGCAGCTGCTCACCCTTGAGGTCGGACATGTTCACGCCGTCGAAGATCATCCGGCCGCCGGTCGGCTCGACCAGCCGCAGCAACGCGCGCCCGAGGGTGGTCTTGCCGCAACCGGACTCCCCGACCAGGCCGTAGGTCTCCCCGCGCTGGATCTCCAGGCTCACCCCGTCCACCGCGTACACGTGCCCGACCGTGCGGTCCAGCACGATCCCGCGCTTGATCGGGAAGTGCACCTTCATCTCGTCCACGGTCACCAATGGCTCGGTCATGCTTGCTCCTCCGCGGTTTTGCGCGCGTCCGCGATCGTGTCGACGGGGCGCCCGGCATGACCCAGCGCATGACCACCAGGGCACGCGCCCCGCCGCCCCGACAGCGGGGCCTCCGGCCAGGGGCGCGCTCCGTGGTCGCTTTGACTGCCG
Organism: Amycolatopsis aidingensis; assembly: GCF_018885265.1. GTDB lineage: Bacteria > Actinomycetota > Actinomycetes > Mycobacteriales > Pseudonocardiaceae > Amycolatopsis > Amycolatopsis aidingensis. Next base: position 490,412 of record NZ_CP076538.1, on the reverse strand, counting down.
CGGATTGACCCAAGGGGTGTCATGCACGCACCTCCTCCGCCGCCCCGACCTCGACCGGGTTGTGGCACCGCAGCATCCCGCCCCGATCCTCGACAAGGTCCGGGCTCACCTCGACACAGCGGTCGATCGCGTTCGGGCAACGCGGGGCGAACGCACAGCCGTGGTCCCACGGGATGTTGTCAGCCACCGAACCCCTGATCGGCACCAGCTTGTTGCCCCGCGGCAGGTCCAGCCGCGGAATCGAGGCCAGCAGCCCATGCGTGTAGGGGTGCCGTGGCTGCGCGAACAGGCTGTGCCGGGCGGCCCGCTCCACGATCCGGCCGCCGTACATCACGTTCACCGTGTCACACAGCCCGGCCACCACGCCGAGGTCGTGCGTGATCATGATCAACGCGGTGTCCGTACCGGAGACCAGCTCCGCCAGCAGGTTCAGGATCTGCGCCTGGATCGTCACGTCCAGCGCGGTGGTCGGCTCGTCGGCGATCAGCAGCCGCGGTTTGCAGGCCAGCGCGATCGCGATCAGCGCCCGCTGCCGCATCCCGCCGGAAAGCTGATGCGGGTACTCGCTGATCCGCCGGTTCGGGTCCGGGATCCCGACCCTGTTCAGCAGTTCCTCCGCCTCCAGCCGGGCCTTACGCCGCGGTTTCCCCTGGTGCCGCTCGATCACCTCGGTGATCTGCAACCCGATCGGGATGACCGGGTTCAGCGAGGAAAGCGGATCCTGGAACACCATGCCGAGATCCCGGCCGCGCCGCTCGTCCAGCTCCCGCTGGGAGAGGCCGAGCAGCTCGTCGCCCTCGAACCGGACCGAGCCGGACACCGAGTTACCCCGGGACGGCAGCAGCCCCATGATCGCCAGCGAGGTCACCGACTTACCGCATCCGGACTCGCCAACGATCCCGACGGTCTGCCCTGGATCGACATCGAAACTGATCCCGTCCACCGCGGTGGTCGGCGCCTCGCCCTTGCGCTGGAACACGACGGAGAGGTCACGAACTTCCAGTAGTGCCATCACCATCACCGCCGTTGCCGCGGGTCGAGCGCTTCCCGCATCGACTCACCCATGAGGGTGAAGCCGAGCGCCACCACGATGATGCATCCCGCAGGCCAGAAAGCCAGATGAGGCTGGCTGTCGAAGAAGTCCTGCGCGTTACCGAGCATCTGTCCCCATTCCGGAATCGCATCGTCCGCGGCGCCGAGGCCGAGGAACGACAACGCGGCCGCGTCGAGAATCGCGATCGCCAGCACCAGGGTGGACTGCACGATCACCGGGCCGAGTGAGTTCGGCAGGATGTGCCGGAACACGATGGATCGCCATTTCACGCCCAGCGAGCGCGCCGCCAGCACGTGATCGCTTTCCCGCACGCCCAGCATGGTGCCGCGGAGTAATCGCGCGAAGATCGGGATCTGCACGATCGCCACCGCGAGGATCACGGTGAACTGGGTCTGTTCCGCGAACAGCGCCCCGATGGACACCGCGAGCAGCAGGGATGGGATGGACAGCATCACGTCCACGATCCGCATCACCAGGGTGTCCACCCAGCCGCCGAACGCGCCGGCCAGGGTGCCGAGCACCAGCCCGCCGCCGAGCCCGATCACGGTGGCCAGCAGGGCCACCATCAGGGTCTGCTGCGAGCCGAGCAGCATCCGGGAGAAGAAGTCCCTGCCGTACTGGTCGCCGCCCATCGGATAACCCGGTTGCGGCGGCGGGATCTCGTTGCGAGCACGGGAAACCTGGTCCTCCAGCAACCGCAACCCCGGATCGTGCGGGGCGATCAGCGGGGCGATCAACGCCAGCAGCACGAACAACCCGATCACCGTGGCCCCGGTGAGGAACACCGGGTTCCGCCGCAACCGCCGCCATGCCGAGGCGGCGAGGCTCACGCCCGCGCTCGACCCGTTGTCCGAATCGCCATCCGGCCCCGGTGGTCGCACCGCCGTCTCGGCCAGCCTGTCTATCTTCGCCGCACGCGACGTCACCGCTCACTACCCTTTCTGCGCGGTACGGATGCGCGGGTCGATCACCGCGTACGACAGGTCGACCAGCAGGTTGACCAGCACGTAGGCCATCGCGGCCGCGATGATGACCACCTGCAGTACCGGGAAGTCCTTGCGTTCGAAACCGATCGCCAGCGCCTGCCCGACGCCCTGCCAGGCGAACACCGTCTCGGTCAGCACCGCTCCGGACAGCAGCGCGCCGGTCTGCAGACCGACCGTGGTGACCACCGGGAGCATGGCGTTGCGCAGCACGTGCCGGTCCCGGATCACCCGCGCGGTGAGGCCCTTGGACCGTGCGGTGCGCACGTAGTCCTCGTCCATCACGTCCAGCACCGAGGCCCTGGTGATCCGGAAGATCACCGCGAACGGGATCGAGGCCAGCGCCAGCGCGGGCAGGAACAGGTGCTTGAGCGCGTCCAGCGCGGCGTCCCACTCCCTGGTGAGCAGCCCGTCCAGCACGAAGAACCCGGTCACCCTGGTCGCGTCGAGCCCGACCGACTGCCTGCCGCCGGTCGGCAGCAGCCCGAGCTTGATCGACAGCACGTACTTGAGCAGGAACGCCAGGAAGAAGATCGGGATCGAGATACCGATCATCGAACCGACGATGCCCACGTTGTCCAGCCAGCCGCCACGCCGCCGGGCCGCCATGTAGCCGAGCGGGATCGCGCCGATCAGCGCGATCAGGATGGCTCCGAGGCTCAGTTCGATGGTGGCCGGGAACCGCTCCAGGAACAGCTCCATCGCGGGCTTGCCCGGCGACACCCCGGTGGAGGTGCCGAAGTCACCGGAAAGCGCCCGGCCGACGAAGTTGAAGTACTGGACGTAGATCGGCTGGTCGAGTCCGAGTGCCTGCTCCAGCTGGGCCCGTGTCTCGGCGGTGCCGCGGTCCCCCAGGAGGGCCGAGACCGGCCCTCCCGGGAGCGAGCGCAGCCAGGCGAAAAGCAGCACCGAGAGCACGGCGATGACCAGCAGCAGTTGCAGGACCCGCCGAATTGCGTAACGAAGCACCGCTGTCCGCTCAGCCGGAAATGCTGACCGGGGCGAACTCCTCCTGGGTCAACGGGCTGGCGACCAGCCCCTTCACCTCGGGAGCCACCACCAGCGCAGGCGGCGAGTGGGAGATCGGGATCGCAGGCAGGTACTCCGACTTCAGCTTGCGGTTGATCTCCTCGTACTTCGCCTCCCGCTCGGCGTCGTCCACCGTGGCGTCGGCCTCGTCCAGCTGCTTGGCCAGCTCCTCGCCCCACGGCGAGCCCTGGGTCCAGAACTGGTTGTCCGGGGTACCGAAGAAGGTACCGATGAAGTTGTCCGGCGAGTTGTAGTCGCCCGTCCAGCCGAGCAGGAACAGCTGCGCGTCGGCTACCTCGACCTGGTCGAGGTAGCCACCGGCCCACGGCTTGCTGACCGGGGTCACGGTGAACCCTGCCGCCTCCAGGTCCTCCTGGATGGCGCCGAAGATGCCCTGCGGGTTCGGCATGTACGGCCGGGTCACCTGGGTCGGCCACCACAGCTCCACGTTCAGGTTCTCGTGGCCTGCCTCGGCCAGCAGCTGCTTGGCCTTCTCCGGGTCGTAGTCGTAGTGCTTGGCGTCCTTGGCGTAGCCGTCGACAGCCTCCGGGTAGTAGAGGTTGGCGGGCTGGGCGCCGTCCGGCAGCACCGAGGAGACCAGCGTCTCGCGGTCGATCGCGTGGGCGAGCGCCTGCCGCACCTTCAGGTCCTTCAGCGCCGGGTTGTTCTTCTGCGTGATGCCCAGGTACAGGATGTTGAACGGGTCGCGGATCATCAGGTTGAACCCGGCCTCCCGCAGGGAGTCCCAGTCGGCGGGCGCAGGCAGGTCGTAGCCGTCGATGTCCCCGGCCTCCAGGGCCTGCTTGCGGGCCGTCTCGTCCGCGATCACCCGGAAGATCAGCTTGTCCAGCTTGGCCTTCTCGCCGTGGTACTCCTCGTTGCGGGCCAGCTCGATGGCGCCGTTGGCCTCGTCGTAGGAGACGAACGTGAACGGCCCGGTGCCGGTCGGGTGCTCACGCGCGTAGTCGGAGAAGACGAAGCTGTCGCCCTGTGCCTTCACGTTGTCCGCCTGGTGCTTCTCCATCGCGGTCGGGCTCTGGATGGCGAAGGAGGACTGGGACAGCATCGTCGGGAACCGGGCGGTGAACCTGGTCAGCTGCAGCTTGACCGTGGTCTCGTTCTCCGCGGTGCAGGACTCGTACAGCGAGGGCTTGCCGTCACCCTTGAACCCGCCGAAGTTCTCGATCCAGTAGTAGGAGAGCGCGGCGGTGGCGCCGGCGCCGGTCTGGTTGTACCAGCGCTCGAAGTTCGCGCACACGGCCTCGGCGTTGAACGGGGTGCCGTCGTGGAACTGCACACCTTCCTTCAGGGTGAAGGTCCAGGTCTTGCCGTCCTCGCTGGAATCCCACTCGGTGGCCAGCTCCGGCTTGATGTTCGAGGTGCCGGGCTCGAGGCCGACCAGGCCCTCGTAGATCTGCCGGGTGACCCGGAAGGTCTCGCCGTCGGACGCGTAGAACGGGTCGAAGTTCGACGGGGCACCCGCGGCCCCGAACACGAGCTGGCCTCCGGTCTGACCTTCGCCGCCGGAATCCCGTTCGGATTCGGCGCATGCGGACATCGAGACCGCGAGTGCACCGGCAAGCCCGATCAGGGCGATGCGGCGCCTTCCGGCCACGCGCGTCTGGAGCATGGTGACACCCCTTGAGATGTGTTTCAGTTCGGGCCGGGTGATCGGCAACACGCCACCCGGTAGTTCCGTGTGGTCGCCGACACTAGCGGCTAACGGACGCTCACTTAAGCACGCGAGGTTACGATCGCGCTACGTGGCCGCCGAACTAACCCCGTGGAGTCGGCAAACAATCACTGAACGTGCTGAAATCTCGCACCGTTGCGCCGGGGACTCAACACCACTAGTCCATCCAGCGGAACGCGGCCTGCTCTGGCGCATCCACTACGAACCAGCCCTTTTCGAAGGCCTGCCAGTCCTGGAGGTAGCCGCGGGCCGCCTCGCCCTCCCTGGCGACGGCGCGTTCCAGCCGGGTCGCCGGATCCGGTCCGGGCAACCACCAGAGCACGGACAGTGACGGGCGCATCGACGCGCGGCCCGCGGAAACGCCCTCCAGGATCAGCACCTCGGGCACCGGGACCCGCACCCAGTCGCCGAGCCGGGGGCTGCCGGTGGTCCAGTCCATCCGGCGGTAGCGGCCGGGCTCACCCGCCGCCAGCCTGGCCAGCACCCCCTCGGCAAGCCGCGGCCACCAGGACACCGGGTCCGTCCAGGTGGCGAACTCGTCGGTGCCGATCAGCGCGGCTCCTACCCCGCGTTCGCGCAGCTCGGCGCGTACCGCGGCGGCCAGGGTGGACTTGCCAGAGCCGGACGGCCCGTCGATGGCCAGCACCCGCACCGCCCCCAGCCGCGGCGGCGCGGCCAGCACGGCCTCGGCAGGGCCGGTCACCTCGGTGCTAGTTCCTGGACTCGACCGGTGAGTCGGTACGGGAGTCCTGCGCGGCCTTCAACTCGGTGATCCGCCGCTCCAGCTCACGCCGGGTGTCATCCAGCTCACAGCGCAGCAGAGCGGTCTCCTCGACCGAGGTACGGACCTCCTCCTCCAGGTGCCCGACCTCCACGCTCAGGTGCAGGCAGACCAGCGCGAGCACGACCCCGGCGAGCAGGAACACGAAGTTGGACGCCGTCTGCACACCGGTGAGGCCGGCGAGGAACTCGGCCGTCTTGGGCAGCACGGCGAGCACCACCACGCCAACCGCCACGATCAGCCAGATGCCGGCGTACTTCTCCCGCAGCTTGCGCCGACGCATCATCTCGACCACGACGAGCAGCACGATGCCGGCGATCACGATGCTGAGGATCTGCCACCCTGCCACCGCTACCCCTGCTCTCCTGTCCGGGTGCCGTTCCGCTTGTCAAGTGTGCTATGCCGAGTCCGAGGAGTCCGTGGCGGGTCGCCTCCGGACCAGCGCGAGCAGCAGGGCGAGCCCGGCCCGGCCGAGGTAGATCGCCGCCCGGATGGGTGACTGGCTCGGCTTGCCGGAGGCCCGTTCCCGCATCACCACCGGCACCTCCCGCACGACCAGCCCGGCGCGGATGGCCAGCACCAGCGACTCCACCGTGTCCCCGAGGTACTCCGCGGGGTAGTACCGGGCGAACAGCCGCACCGCCCGCGGGCCCGCGGCCTTGAACCCGGAGGTGACATCGCTCAGCCGGGTCCTGGCCAGCCGGGAGAACACGAACCCGAGCACCCACATGGCGTACCGGCGCGGGCCGCGGGCCTTGTAGTTGCCCTTGCCCGCGAACCGGGAACCGATCACCACGTCCGCCTCGGCCAGCCCGTCCAGCAGGGCGCGCACCTCGTCCGCGTCGTGCTGACCATCGGCGTCCACCTGCACCACGACGTCGTAGCCGTGCGCGACCGCGTAGCGGAATCCGGTGCGCATCGCCCCGCCGACACCCAGGTTCACCGCCAGCCGGGCCACCTCGGCCCCGGCGGCGCGGGCCAGCTGGGCGGTCCGGTCCACCGAGCCGTCGTCCACCACGAGCACGGCCGCGTCCGGCACGGTCTCCCTGACCTGGTTGACCACCGTGCTGACACTGTCCTGCTCGTTCAGTGCGGGAAGCACGATCAGGATCCGACCGGCCTCCACCGCCGTATTCCGCACGGATCTCACTGTATCTGCCCGCCGTCCGTTCAGTTCGAGGGAACCGCGTCCTGCTGTCCCTCGATCGCGTACACCACCGCGCCGGGGTTGCGGTAGACCTCGGTGAACTGCTCGCTGCCGGCCAGGCCGGTCATCGACTCCGCCCGTTCCTTGCTGTCCCGTACGAAGCCCTTGCCGAGCAGCACGTACCGGACCCCGAGGTCGTTCAGCGCCTGACGCACCCGTGCGTCGGTGCCCAGCTCGTTGAGGTTGTTGGCCAGATACCAGGCGTCGCTGCCCTTCTCGGCGCCGTAGTAGGTCCAGATCACCGGACGCACCCCGGCGAGGGCATACATCCATACCGACCCGTCATCGCTGTCGTTCATCACCGGTTCGTCCGGCCCGACCCGCTCGGCCAGCCATTCGTAGGCGGCCCGCTCGTCGCCGCTGACCGTCGGCCCGTCGGTGTAGATCTCGGCCAGCCAGGAGTCGTTGCGGCCGATGTAGCCGCCGTTGCCGAGCAGACCGAGGACCAGCCCGATCGCCACGGCCACCGCCACCGGCACCGCCGGCCGGTCCAACCCGGACCGCCAGGAGGCCAGCTTGCCGGTCACCGTGTTCGCCGAGCTGTCAAGGAACTGGCCGAAGGCCACCGCCCCGGCCAGCGGCACCAGCGCCGCGATCCGCCAGTGGTCGTTGTAGAACGGGCCGGTCAGGGTGTGGATCAGGTCGGTCTCCAGCGAGACGGTGGCCGCGAACAGCCCACCGAACAGCAGGTATGCCCCGACCATCCACATCATCCGCCGGTGCTTGACCAGCAGGAAGACACCGGCCAGCGCGGGCAGCCCGATCCACCACTGCGGGAAGTGCGCCATCGGCGAGAAGGTGACCATCTGGCCGAAGCCCTCGGACACCGTCGCCTCGGACTTCCAGGTGGCGTCGGTGACCCCGCTGGCGCTGGTCAACGCGGGCAGCACGACCGGTGCGGCCAGCGCGACCCCGAGCAGCACGGTGGCCACCAGCCCGGGGGCCGCGCGGCGCCACTGGATGCTTTCCCAGCCCACCAGGACCGCCACCAGGATCAGCAGCAGGTAGGGGGTGACCACGAAGGCCAGGCTGGTGTGCAGGCCGACCAGGCCGGCAACGGCCAGGGCGATCCCCATCGGACCGGCGAGCCCGCGCGGGACCAGCAGGTGGCGGGCGATCGCCAGCACGGCGGGAATGAGCGCGACCCCCGCCACGTACGGCCACAGTGGACCGCGGGCCAGCGAGTCGTAGGGGAACGCGGTGAACCAGGTGGAGATCGCGGCGGCACCGGCGACCGCGAGCGGCGGCATCCGCCAGGCCGCGGTCAGCGCGGCGACGCCGAGCGGCCAGGCCAGCACCACGGCCAGCGCCGCGATGTTGAGCAGTTGTGGCACGTCCAGGCCCGCCATCCCGAACAGCGGGGCCAGCAGCGCATGATAGGCGTCCGGATAGAAGTAGCCCGCATTGTCCGGCTGGTTGGCGATGGTGCCCAGGTTCGAGGGCAGGGCCGAACCGGTCTCCGCGATCCAGCGGACCGCGTTGGCGTGGAAGGAGGCGTCCCACTCCTGGCTGATCCGGCCGAGGCCGCCGATCCCGCGCAGGAAGGCCACGGCGCCGACCGCCATCCCGGCGAGCACACCCGCGCCGATCAGCAGGTGGTCGGTGCGCGACCGGGGCTGGTCCTGCTCCCCACGGTCGGGCCTGCGCCGGTACAGCAGGTAGGAGATCGCACCGAGCAGCAGGGCGACGACCGCGGCCCACAGCGCGAGGTTGAGCAGGTTCCAGGTGATACCCAGCTTGCCGAGCACCAGGATGCCGACCGCCACGATGCCGAAGGTCAGCGCGGGTGCCGCCGCGGCCAGCGTCCAGCCACGCAGGCGGATTGCCGCGCCCACGGCCAGCCCGGGTAGCCAGAACGCCAGCAGAACGAGCAGAACATTCATCGGGTAGCAGACCTATCCCGCACGGTCGTGCGTTGAGAAACGAAGATGAGTGCGACCACGAGCCCCACGGTCGGCCCGATCACCAGGCCCAGCACCGCCCGCAGCACGGTGTCGCCCGGCCAGAAGCTCAGCACCAGCGCGCTGCTCACCGCGATCACGGCCCAGGTGACCAGCACCCGGTTGGCCTGCGTTCGCGCCACCAGCACGGCGGACAGCAGCTGGATCATCGCCAGCAGCACCGAGGACCAGACCAGGCCGGCCACCGCGGGTCCGTCCACCTGGTAGTCCTGCCCGTACAGCAACCGCACCAGCCACGGGCCGATCAGCAGGCCGGCCAGCGCGCCGACCGCGGCCAGCGCCAGCGCCCCGACGGTGCCGAGCGCCAGCAGCCTGCGCAGCCGGTGCACCCCTTGCTCGCTGCCGGACAGCTTGACCACGGCGGGCACCGCAAGTGCCTGCACCGCGGCGAACATCAGCAGCGGGACCCTGGCGATGGTGAGCGCGGCGAAGAGCGAACCGAGGCGGCCCTCGTCACCCTCCGGGGCGATCAGCCGTGCCAGTGCGGGGTACCCGGTGATCACGCTCGCGGTGAGCGCGGCGCTGAGCATCAGGGTGAGCACCCTGCGGGACACCAGCGCCCACGACTCCCCGGACCGGTCGGGGTCGACCAGCCCGCGCGCGCGGCGGGCGAACGCCAGCCAGGCGAACGAGCCTGCCGCCACGGCGATCCCCAGCGGGATCATGCCGGTGACCCCGGCCAGCGCGATCAGCCCGACCAGCAGCGGCCGTACCGCGGCCTCCACGATCAGCAACCAGGAATACGGCGTCACCTGGTCCTGGCCCATGAGCAGGCCACGCACGGTGAACTGCACGGCGAACGCGATGCCCGCGCCGAACACCAGCGCGACCAGCCAGTAGTGCTCCTCGAACGCCCGCTCGTTCACCGCGGGGATCAACAGCACCAGCGCGGCGGCGCCGACCGTTCCGCCGCCGACGACCAGCGAGCGTCCCACGTCCCTGCCCGCCTTGCCGCCCTCCTTCGCGGCCACCGCGGACAGCCGGGACACCTCCTGCTCCAGTGGCGCCAGCGCGCTGCCGAGGCCGAACACAATGCCCCAGAAGGTGATGAACACCGCGAACTCGGCCGGGGTGAGCAGCCTGCCGACCGCGACCGTGAGCGCGTATCCGAGCAGCGAACCGACGGTGATCGCGACTCCGACCTTGCCGACCGACCGGCCGGCCCCCTCCGTCGCGGTAGCCATCAGCGGCCAGTCACTCTGCGAAGCCAGGTGCGCAGGGCGAGGCCGAGACCGCGCAGCACCCCCGCCCCGAAACCGGCGGCGAACAGGGGCAGCAGGCCCGCCACGGCGCGGGCCTCGGCATTCGAGGCGCCGCACCGTTTCACTACCGCGCCCGCCGCGGCCGAGCAGGCGGCCCCGAGTGCCACCGTGGCCTTTGGCCGCTTCACCAGCAGCCCGGCGCCCACCGCGCCGAGGCCCAGCGCCGCGAACAGCGCGTTCCGTGCGGGACCGGAGGTCGCCAGGTAGGAGTCCACGTAGGTGGTCCCCCGGAAGTAGGACTGGGCGGCGAACTTCCGCAGCGTGTCGCGGCCGTGGTAAGTGGCGGCGAATTCCGGGGAGAGGTGGATGCGTTCCCGCTCGGCGATCCAGCGCAGCATCCTGGTGTCGTCGCTGGCGAGCCGCACGTCCTCGTACAACGAGGCGAAGGCGGCGACCGAACCTTCCAGCGATTCTTTTGGCGCGCAGAAGAAGCCCGTTCCCTTGGGGAAGAGATCGAATTCCTCGACCCCGAAGGACGTCAGCCGCGGATTCGCGAAGTACCGCCGCCATGGGACGGTAACCAGGCCTGCCATGAACCCGGCATAAGGATTGTCCGCGGAGGCGACGTTGATATGCCCGTTCCATACCTTTCGCTCGGGATGTTCGGTCAGTTGACCACGCAGAAACCGCAGCGAGTCGGTGTCCACGATCACCCTGCTGTCCAGCAGCAGCACCCGGTCTCCACTCGCCTTGGCCAGCCCGGCCCTGCGGGCCTCGAACCGGCCCTGGTTCGGCTGGCTGAGCACCGTGATGCCGGTGCGCTGGGCCAGCACCTCCGGGGTCCGGTCGGTGCTGCCGTCGTCCACCACGATGATTTCCACCGGCCATTCCGCCCGCGCGGCGGCGCCGGCGAGCGCGTCGAGGCAACGGCCGATCCAGTCCTGCTCGTTGTAGACCGGGATGACCACACTCATGCTGGGCGTGTTCGGGTTCATCGCGAGCGAGGCTACCGCCCGCGGGGGTGCGGGCCGCACGCAGTATCCTGACCGCGTCCCGGCGCCCAGTAGAAAAGACTTCTCGTGATCGCGTTTCTCGTCGGCACAACCGCGGAGCTCATCAAGATCGCGCCCGTTTATCACGCGATCGCGGCGCGCGGCACCACACCGAAGATCTGGTTCACCGCGCAGCATGTGGACGAGGTCGCCGACACCCTCGCCGACCTGCGGCTGCCCGAGCCGGACGTGTGGCTGGTGCCCCGTGAGCAGGCGCAGGGCCTGCGGACCCCGGCGCAGGTTCCCGGCTGGGCCGCCACGGTGGCCCGCACCGCGTGGTCGATGCGCACGCGGCTGCGGGCGACGCTGGCCGAGGACGGCAAGCCCCCGCTGGTGATGGTGCACGGCGACACGTTCACCACGCCCTATGGCGCGCTGATCGGCAAGCGGATGCTGGGCGCAAGGGTCGCGCATGTCGAGGCGGGGGCGCGCAGCGGAAGCCTGCTCAGCCCGTTGCCGGAGGAGCTGAACCGCAAGATCGCCGCGCGGCTCACCGACATCCACTTCGCACCGACCGAGCGCGAAGTGGGCAACCTCGGCTCGGCCCGGGGGATCGTGGTGAACACCGAGGCGAACACCGCGATCGACGCGATGCGGCTCGCCATCGACGCCGAGCCGCCGGTGACCGGGGTCCCGGAGAAGTTCGGCCTGGCCACCCTGCACCGGTTCGAGCTGATCTCCCGTGGCGACAAGTACCGGGAAGTGCTGGAGATGCTGCGTGAGCACGGCACCTCCCGGATGCCGGTGCTGTACCTGGCCGGTGGCCCGGAGCGGGAACGGATCGCCCGGCTCGGGCTGGAGGGCCTGTTCGACGACGAGCGGTTCATCATCCAGCCGAAGCTGCGCTACCTGCAGTTCCTGCCGTTGATGGCGCGGGCCCAGTTCGTGGTGACCGACTCCGGCGGGCTGCAGGAGGAATGCGCCTACCTCGGGCTGCCCTGCGCGATCCACCGGCAGCGCACCGAGCGGCTACAGGGCATCGGGAGCAACATCGTGCTCACCGAGCTGCGCGCGGACGTCCTTTCCGACTTCCTGAACACCTACGAGACCCGGCGGGTGGAGTCCACACTGGACCGTTACCACCCGAGCCGGATCATCGTGGACACGCTCGCCCAGCTCGGCTACTGCTGAGGCAGGCCCTCAGAGGGCGCGGCGGCCGGAGAGCGCCCTGCCCAGGGTGAGCTCGTCGGCGAACTCCAGGTCGCCACCCATCGGCAGGCCGGAGGCGAGACGGGTGACGGTCAGGCCGGGGAAGTCCCGCAGCATCCGCACCAGGTACGTCGCGGTGGCTTCGCCCTCGGTGTTCGGGTCGGTCGCGATGATCACCTCGGTGACCTCCTCCGCGCCGATCCTGGTCAGCAGCTCCCGCATCCGCAGCTGGTCCGGCCCGATCCCGGACAGCGGGTCCAGCGCACCGCCGAGCACGTGGTACCGCCCGCGGAACTCCCTGGTGCGCTCGACCGCGAGCACGTCCTTCGGCTCCTCGACCACACAGAGCAGGCCGGGATCGCGCCGCTCGTCCCGGCAGATCCGGCACCGTTGTTGCTCGGAGACGTTGCCGCAGACCTCACAGAACTGCACGCCCTCCTTGACCTTGCCCAGGATCTCCTGCAGCCGGGCGATATCCGCGGGGTCGGTCGCGAGCAGGTGGAAGGCGATGCGCTGGGCGCCCTTCGGTCCGATACCTGGCAACCGCCCCAGCTCGTCGATGAGGTCCTGGACTACCCCTTCGTACACCTACTGCCCCGGAAGGCCCAGGTTGCCGAGGTCGGGCATGCCACCGCCGCCGCCGAGGCCACCCGCAAGCGGGCCCAGCTTCTCCTCGGTGAGCTTCTGCGCGCTGGCGGTCGCGTCCCGCACCGCGGCCACCACCAGGTCGGAAAGGGTCTCGGTGTCCTCGGGGTCGACCACCTTCGGGTCGATGGAGAGGCCCTTCAGCTCCATCCCGCCGGACACGGTCGCGGTCACCAGCCCGCCGCCCGCGGTGCCGGTCACTTCGGTCGCCGCCAGCTCCTCCTGCGCCGCGACCAACTGCTCCTGCATCTGCTGGGCCTGCTGCAGGATTTGCTGCATGTCGGGCATGCCACCACCGGGTTGCGCCATGATTCGGTTCCGATCCGCCTACTCGCTTGTACGTGCCTCCCAGCCTAGCCGCAGCCGGTATGGCAGCGTGGTCAGCCGTGCTCACCACGCGCCGCCTGCTGTCCTTGCTGCTCCTGAGCCTGGTGCTGGGCGCCTGCTCGCAACCGGCGACCGGCGGCGACCCGGCCACGCCCTCGCGAACGGCAAACTCGCCAACGGAAACGGCCGACTCGGCGACCCGGACGGCAAACACGACGACGCAGGCGGCAAACACGCCGGTGGTCGTGCTGGATCCGGGGCACAACGGTGGCAACGCGAGCCATCCGGCCGCGATCAACCGGCAGGTGCCCGCGGGGCGGGGCCGGAGCAAGGCATGCAACACCACCGGAACGGCGACCGCGGCTGGCTACCCCGAGCATGCGTTCAACCTCGACGTCGCGCGCAGGGCCGGGCGGCGGCTGACCGAGCGCGGGATCGAGGTCGGCTACACCCGCACCGCGGACGACGGGGTCGGCCCGTGCGTGCACGAGCGGGCGCGGATCGGCAACGAGCGGGAAGCGGACGCGGTGGTCTCCATCCACGCCGACGGCTCCACCGACCGCGGCGCGCACGGCTTCCACATCGCCTACTCCGCCCCGCCGCTGAACGAGGCGCAGGGCGAGCCCGCGTTGCGGCTGGTGCGGGCGCTGCGGGACGGGATGCGCGGGGCTGGCTTCCCGGTGGCCGGCTACCTCGGCGAGAACGGGCTCTCCGGCCGGGACGACCTCGCCGGGATGAACCTGTCCACCCGGCCGGCCGCACTGGTGGAATGCGGCAACATGCGCAACCCGCAGGAGGCGGCCGCGATGTCCTCGGCCGAGGGCAGGCAGCGCTACGCCGAGGCGATCGCGGAAGGGATCCTGGCCTACCTCGGGGCCTGAGCACCGGCCGCGCGCAGGAACCGCTCCCCGGTGGCGCGCAGGAAGTCCGCCAGCTCCGGCGGTTCGACCACCTCGGCCTCGGCGGCCAGCGAAGCCAGCATGAAGGCCACCCACTCCAGCTCGTCCACATTCATCCGCAGCAGGCAGGAGCCGTCCGCGCCCGCCTCGACCGTGCCGCCCGCGTACCGGGCGAGCCGCTCCACCTCGGCGAGCGGCGCCTGGACGCGCACCTCCACCCGGTATCGGGTGGGCAGTGAGCTGAGCCGTTCCCGGACGAACTCCGCGGCATCGGCAGCAGGCAGCTCACGCTGGCGGAAGGTGGCCCCGGTGACGGCGGGCTCGGCCAGCCGGTCCACCCGGAAGGTGCGCCAGCCGTGCCGCTCGGCGTCCCAGGCCACCAGGTACCAGCGCCTGCCAAGCGACACCAGCCGGTGCGGCTCGACCAGCCGGGTGGTCCGGCTGCCGTCCCTGGCGGTGTAGTCGAACCGCAGCCGCTCGTCGTCCCGGCAGGCCTGGGCGAGCACGGTGAGCGCCACCGCGTCCACCGTCGGCCCGCCGCCGAACACCGCGGGCACGGTGAACGACCGCAACGCGTCCACTCGCCTGCGCAGCCGCGGCGGCATCACCTGGATCACCTTGGTCAGCGCGCGTACCGAGGTCTCCTCGATACCGTCCACCGCGCCCCCCGCGGCCGTGCGCAGGCCCACCGCGATGGCCACCGCCTCCTCGTCGTCCAGCAGCAGCGGCGGCATCGCACCGCCGGATCTGAGCTGGTAGCCGCCCGCGACCCCGCGGCTGGCATCCACCGGGTAGCCGAGGTCGCGCAGGCGATCGACATCGCGGCGCAGGGTCCGCTCGCTCACCTCCAGCCGCTCGGCCAGTTCGCCGCCCGGCCAGTACCGGTGGGTCTGCAGCAGGGACAGCAGTTGCAGCATGCGTGCACTCGTGTTCGCCATGAATCCAGCCTGACTGCTAAACAGGTCAAAAAGTGGCCGGAATAGACCATAGCGTAGCCGCCATGAACGAACCGATGATCCGCACCAGCGGACTGACCAGGCACTTCACCGTGAAACGGGCAACGGTCGAGGCGGTACGCGGACTGGACCTGCGGGTGGAGCGCGGCGAGCTGGTGGCCCTGCTCGGCCCGAACGGGGCAGGCAAGTCGACCACCCTGCGGATGCTCACCACCCTGCTGCCGCCGACCTCCGGTACCGCCAGCGTGGCCGGGCACGACGTGACGACCGGAAGGCGCGAGGTGCGCCGCCGGATCGGCTACATCGGCCAGGGCAACGGGGCGGCACACAGCCAGCGCGGCCGCGACGAGCTGATCAGCCAGGGCAGGGCGTACGGAATGAGCATCGCCACGGCCAGGTCCCGCGCCGCCGAGCTGATCGACTCCCTGGACCTTGGACCGGTGGCCGACCGGGTGGTCTCCTCGCTCTCCGGTGGCCAGCGCAGGCGGCTGGACATCGCGATGGGCCTGATCCACGCTCCCGACCTGCTATTCCTTGACGAGCCGTCCACCGGCCTCGATCCGCAGAACCGGGCGAACCTGCAGCAGCACATCCGGGGGCTGCGCGCCGAGCACGGCACCACGATCGTGCTGACCACGCACTACCTTGATGAGGCCGATCAGCTGGCCGAGCGGGTCGTCGTGGTGGACCACGGCCGGGTGATCGCCGACGACACCCCGGCCCGGCTGAAGGCCGACCACGCCGGTGACCGCATCACCCTCGGCTTCGACGGCGAGGCGGAGGCGCGGCGGGCGGCCACGGGCTCGCTCGGTATCGCGGCGGGGGCGCGGATCGAGCGGGTGGGCCGCACCGTGGTGCTCGAGGTGGCTGGTGGTGCCCAGCTCACCCCGAAGCTGCTGCGGGCGCTGGAGGACGAGGGCATCGCGGTGGCGGCCGTCGAGGTCGCCCGCCCGACCCTCGATGACGTGTTCCTCAACCTGACCGGGCGCAGCCTGCGCGAGGACGGCGCCACCGGTACCGACACCGACAGCACCGAAGCAAAGGAGTTCGCGGCATGAGCACCACCGTTGTTTCCGATACCGCCACCGTGTTCAGCCGCGAACTGCGGCCGGTGCTGCGCAACCCGTTCTCGGTGATCTTCTCGATGGTGCAGCCGCTGTTCTTCCTCGCGCTGTTCGCCCCGCTGCTGCCGGACACCATGGGCGGCGAGTCCGCGCTGCAGTGGTTCGTACCCGGCATCGTGGTGATGTCCTGCCTGTTCGGCACCTCGACCACCGGCGCGAACCTGCTGTTCGAGATCCAGACCGGCTCGCACGAGCGAATGCTGGTCGCCCCGCTGCGCAGGTCCGCCCTGATCGTCGGCCGGGCGCTGAAGGAGATCGTGCCGATGTTCGCCCAGGCGGCGATCATCGTCGGGGTCACCATGCTGTTCGGGTTCCGGATGCATCCGGCCGGTGCGCTGATCGGCCTGCTGATCCTGGCGGTGTTCGCGATCGGGCTCGGCGCGCTCTCCTACACCCTGGCGCTGGCCAGCAAGAACCAGGAGTGGATGTTCTGGGCGGTGCAGCAGACCCTGCTCTTCCCGCTGCTGCTGCTCGCCGGGATGCTGCTGCCGCTGGAAGCGGGGCCGGGCTGGATGCGGATGCTATCCCAGTTCAACCCGCTGACCTACGTGGTGGACGCCGAGCGCGCGCTGTTCAACGGCGAGATCCTCACCGCGACCGTTGGCGGCGGGATGCTCGCCGCGCTGGTGGTGGCCGCGCTCGGCCTGCTGGTCGGCGGCCGGGCCATGCGGCGCGCCGCGGGCTGAGCCCTAGTTCAGCGGTCGCGCACCGAGCTGTTCGGAGAGCAGCTTGTGCGCGGCCGCTTCCGGGTCGGCCGAGGTGTCCGGCTTGCGCGGCGCAGCCTCCGGGGTGGGTCCGCCGTCCTCGGCGTAGGCGGCCTCGTCGTCGGTCGGCTCCGGGGGCAACGGGATGTCCGGCTCCCCGGTGGCCGGTTTCGGCGGCGCGGGCCGTTCGGCCTCCGGAGCTTCCGCCGCCGGCGCCTGCGGTTCCCTTGGCGGCTCGGGCTTGGGCTCGGGGCGTTGCGGGGCGGGCGGCTGGGGCTGGGGATTGTTCCGCGGTGGGGCCGAACGGGCCTGGCCACCGGCACTGCCCCCGCCGTGCACGCAGCTCACCTGCCAGGTGCCGCCGAGCACGTCGTGCAGGGCCGCGGCGATGAACTCGGCGTTGCGTGGCTCGGACAGCCGCCTCGCCAGCGGTTCGGCGGTGTGCGCCAGCACGACCGTTGAGCCTTCCACGCTCTGCACGGTGGCGTTGGTGAGCATGGCCTCGGTGCTGCGGCTGGTCTTACGGATGGAGGCGAGCAGCTCCGACCACACCCTCCGCACGGCCGCGGCGTCCAGGCCACCGGAGCTCTCGGCAGGCGCGGTGGAGGCCGGCTCGGCTGGTTCCGGATCGGGCGCCTGGGCGGCCTGCGCCGCGGGGGCCGGTGACTCCGGGGCGCTGCGCGGTTGCGGGTTCGGAGCCGGTTCCGGCGCGGCGGCTCGCTGCGAGGGCCGCTGGAAGCGGCTCTCCTGGGGTGGCGGCGCCGGGGCCTCCTGGGCCGCCTGGGCCTGCTGCGGCGCCGGGCCGCTCGCGCTCGCCCTGCGCTCGAGACGTTCCAGGCGTTGCAGCACGGCCGCCTCACCCTCGGAGGCGGCTGGCAGCAGCATCCGGGCGCACAGCAGCTCCAGCAGCAGGCGCGGCGCGGTTGCCCCGCGCATCTCCAGCAGCCCGGCGTGCACGATCTCGGCGTAGCGGGACAGGGTGGCCAGCCCGATCCGCTCGGCCTGGCCGAGCAGCCTGGTCAGCTGCTCCTCCGGCACGGCCACCAGGCCACGGCTGGCCGCGTCCGGCACCGAGCGCAGCAGCACCAGGTCGCGCAGGCGGTCCAGCAGGTCGGAGGCGAACCGGCGCGGGTCGTGCCCGGCCTCGGCGAGTTTCTCCACCGTGCCGAACACCGCGGCCGCGTCGTCGGCGGACAGCCCGTCGATCATCTCGTCCAGCAACGCGGCGTCGGTGACCCCGAGCAGGGCGACCGCCCGGTCGTAGGTCACCCCTTCCGGGCCTGCCCCGGCGAGCAGCTGGTCCAGGATCGACTGGGTGTCCCGTGCCGAGCCGCCACCGGCGTGCACGACCAGCGGGTAGACCGCGGGCTCCACCGCGATGCCCTCGGCTGCCACGTTGCGTTCCAGCAGCTCCCGCATGGCGCTCGGCGGGATCAGCCGGAACGGGTAGTGGTGGGTACGCGAGCGGATGGTGGTGAGCACCTTGTCCGGCTCGGTGGTGGCGAAGATGAAGATCAGGTGTTCCGGCGGCTCTTCCACGATCTTGAGCAGGGCGTTGAAGCCCTGCGTGGTGACCATGTGCGCCTCGTCGATGATGAACACCCGATAGCGCGACTCCGCTGGAGCATAGAAGGCGCGGTCCCGGAGCTCGCGGGCGTCGTCCACGCCGCCGTGGCTGGCCGCGTCGAGCTCGGTGACGTCGACGCTGCCTGGGCCCTCAGGCGCCAGCGCCCTGCACGGGCCGCACTCGCCGCAGGGGTCCGCTGTCGGGCCCTGCTCGCAGTTCAGCGAGCGCGCCATGATGCGCGCGCTGGAGGTCTTGCCGCAGCCGCGGGGCCCGGAGAACAGGTAGGCGTGGTTGATCCGCTGCGCGGCCAGCGCGGTACGCAGCGGTTCGGTGACGTGCTCCTGCCCGACGACCTCGGCGAAGCTCGCCGGGCGGTACTTGCGGTACAGCGCTAATGCCACGGGGCGAGAGTACCGGCCGCCGCCGACACCGCCGGACCCGCGCCCATTAAGACGAAGGGGACCCCGCGCACCCGCCAGAGCCTGCTTATCCTTGCTGCCTTCCGGCCCTGGGGAGGTTCACAGGGTGGACGCCGCGCGGGGTCCGTTGTTCAGTGTACGCACCCTTCCGCGAGGTATCCGGACGGGGACGGCTCGGGCATCTCCCCGTCATCCGCCGTTCGCCTGATCGGGGTTGGATGCCGGACCATGAAACTCGGTAAGGCCTTGCTGGTCGCGGTCCTGCTGGCGGTGGCCCTGGCCCCGGTGGCGAGCGCGGGTCACGGGCCCGGGATCCGGGTGCTGACCTGGAACATCTTCCATGGCGGGCGGGAGCCGGAGCAGGGCAACCTGGCGGACCTGCTGGACCAGGTGGTCGCGCTGCGCCCGGATGTGTTCTTCAGCGTGGAGACCTACGGTTCCGGCGACGAGATCGAGCGGGCGCTGAGCAGGCGCGCCGGCAAGGGCCGCTACACCGGCGTGCGGGTGACCGATCGCCCGGACGGCCAGGACAACCTGTGGCTGTTCACCCGCTTTCCGGTGACCGAGGTGTATCCGGCGCCTTCGGGCGGGCGGGTCACCGACTTCCACTTCGGCGGCGCCAGGGTACGGGTGCCGGGGCGCGGCGAGATGAACCTGTTCTCGGTGTGGCTGCCGTACACCGATCCGTGCGTACACCGATCCGTGGAACGGATATCTGATCGACGAGAACGCGGCCGGGATCCGGGCCGGGCTGGAACCACGGCACACCGCGCAGGAGGTGGCCCATGCCGAGCGGGCGCAGGCCGAGCACATCGGCGAGATCATCGGGACCCGGTTGCCGAGGATGCTGGCCGGGAATCGCGACCCGGTACTGCTCGGTGGCGACTTCAACACGCTGCCCGCGGCCGACTGGAGTTCGCGCTGGGCGAACTGCCCGAACCACTTCGGGATGAGCTTTCCCTTACGGGCAACGGAGATCGTGACCAGCGCCGGGTTCGTGGACACCTACCGGGCGGCGAACCCGGACACCTGCACGGCGCAGGGCGCGACCTGGAGCCCGCTGCCCACCGAACGGCTGGTCACCGAGCAGCGGATCGACTTCACCTTCGCCCGCGGGCCGTTCCAGGTGCGCGAGTCGTTCGTGGTGGACGAGCGGATGCGCCGGCACGGACCGGGCGTGTTCTACAGCGACCACGCCGCCGTGGTCAGCGATCTCACCTTGCGCCGCTGAATTGTCTGACCCGGGGGCCATAATCCTGGTGTGCGGGTTCTGGTGCTAGGCGGGTACGGCGCGGTCGGTGCCCGGGTCATGACGGAGCTGGCGGTACGCGGGGTGACCGCGCTCGCCGCCGGCAGGGATCGCCTGCGCGCCGACCGGGTGGTCGACCTCACGGTGCCCGGTTCGTTCACTGCCGCGCTGTCCGATGTGGACGTTGTGGTGAACGCGGCGGGGACGGAGGACCCGGCGCTGGCGAAGGTGGCGACGGATCAGGGGGTGGCTTTCGTCGAGCTCACCGCGAGCACCGGGTACGTGGCCCGGCTGGAGCGGCTCACCCCCGCCGCGCCGCTGCTGCTGAGCGTCGGTTTGGCGCCGGGCCTGACCAACCTGCTGGCCGCGGATCTGCACGCCACCGAGCCCGGTCCGATCGACCTGGCGGTGGTGCTGGGTGCCGGTGAACGGCACGGTGCTGCGGCGACGGAGTGGACCTATGGCTTGCTCGGCCGCCGGTTCGTGGACCCGGCGGGTGGCCTGGTGCGCAACTATTCCCGGCCCGCCGCGTTCGAACTGCCCGGCCTCGGCAGGCGCAGGCTGTACCGCACGGACTTCGCCGACCAACACGTGCTGACCCGCCAGCTCGGCGTCCCGGTGCGCACCTACTTCGGCCTGGACTCGCGGCTGGCGACCGCCGCGCTGGCCGGGCTCACCTGGCTGCCCTACGCCGAGCGGGCCCCGCGTGGCGTGCACTTCCCCGGCACCGACCGCTGGCTGATCCTGGCCCGCGCCCGCAACGGCACCACCCGCTGGGCACACGGCCGCAACCAGTCGCACGCCACCGCGGTGATCGGCGCGATGACCGCCGTGGCCGCCGTTGGCTTACCGGCCGGGGTCCACCACCTGCACCAACTGGCCACCCTCAGCGACGTCCCCGCAGGCCGCGGCGTCAAACTCGGCGACTCGCTGGGATAAGGCTCACCAAGAACGAAGCCCAAAAGCGGAACAACGTTCATCGGTCACCTCGAGTGGCATTATCAAATTCTTCCAGCCAGGAAACAAAGTCGTCTCTGGCATATAAGTACTCACCAGGATCAATCTCACCGTCACAGAGAACCAGTTTCGATATGGCTTCCCAAGTAGGTTCGTCCTCGACGCCAGGATCAAACGCATAAACCCACTGGCCAGCCCACTCAGAAGTCGATTCACGAGATTCGGAACCATTTATTAAGCCCATCATCTTACTACGAACTTCTGCCCTCGAAGGAGGCAAAGGAGGAGTCACCAGTAGCCCTCGTAGTTTCCATGCTCGTCAAATTTGTAGTGCGTCTTCCCTTTCCCGTCAAATTGAGGACGAACCTGCCGTATTACTCCATTCTGATCCAGCGTTTCCATCCACGTCCTGTATCTTCCGTGCACGGGATCCCATTCTCTAACCTTCCGCATACCAATCATCTTTCCCGAAGTCTTCGCCGGCGTAACTCGCCCATAAAACCGGATCTTTCCACCGTCAATCTCACGGACTCCAGCCTTGCCATACTGCTTCAGTTGACGTCTAAACTCTTTGAGTTTATCGCCTTCGAATTTTCCAGCCAAAACGTTGGCGTCAGCCCCGGTGTTAGCGAGACGCTTCGCGAGCTTACCACCGGCCGCCAAGTCTCCCAGCAAGGGAAGTGCAGCACCAGCAGAACCTAATGCCGACCAGAAGTCTCCCTCAAACATGTACAGAACAGAGCTTCCAATGTCAGCAGCAGCACCATAGACCGGATGAAAACCCGCCACATCTAGCACATCATGAATGGACCCAGTCGGCTCCTGCTGTTGAACCAACGTGGGCTGCGGACATTGGTAAATGTCGCCGGTGACTGGGACACATCCAAAGCTTGCATTTTTCAATTCAGAACCAACTCGACGCTCCACAGTTTTAACTACCGGATCATTGCCAGTAGCTGACTGTATAAGCTTCTGGATCTGCGGGTTCTGGTCAACAATATCTTTACCTGCTACGCGGCGGGCAGGAACGCTGGGATTGGACGATACCGGAGGGCGCGAGGAATCGCCATAGTGATGACTATTGGCGGTCTGGGGGATCGGAATCGGCGTGTTCTGGGCCGCGTATCGGGCGTACTTGCGAGCTTTGATTCCTGGCGGAGGCGGCGGAGGAGACGGCGCACCACCGCTTCCTGCACTGGGACGGCCACCGCTATTACCTGACCCCGAACCCGGACCTGGTCCACGGCTGTTTCCTCGCCCATTTCCCGCACCAGAGTTTTGACCGGCACTGTTCGAGCCATCACCAAATGCTCGCTCGAACAAGTTGGAAACCCAGCTGGGCCATCCTCTGGATGGTGGGCACAGACACCAGTTATCCGGTAGATGGCCGTCCGGGTCGGTGTGGTTGGTGGGCGAGCCGAGGGCGTAGCCATATCGGTTGGCCGCGTTCGACGGGGTGTTGGGCAGGTCGATGCTGTCCCGCGCGGTGAACGTGCCCGTGCCCGGCGTGTACCAGCGGGCGCCCATGTCCACCTCGCCGGAGGCCGGGTCGGTATAGTCCGACTGGTAACCCAGCGCGGACGAAACACTCTCCGCGGCCAGCGGTCGGCCGAACGGGCCGTAGGCAGCCGAGCCTGCCAGTTCGTCACTCGCGGGATCGAGGCCCGCCACCACGTCCTGGTGCTGGTCGGTGATGGCCAGTTGCCCGGAACCGCCCGCCGATTGTGCCAGCAAGCCACCGTCCGCGCCACGAGCGAAGACCGACGTGCCGGTCGAGACCAGGTTCAGGCTCGTGCCGTCGTAACCGAAGGACTGACCGTTGCGCGCCGACATCCGGTCCAGGCCGTCATACTTGTAGCTGACCTGGCCCCGGCGCACCGCGCGGTCGAAGGCGTCGAACCCGTACTCGACCTCACCCCGCGACGCGAGCGTGCCGCGGGCGGTCCAGGTGAGAGTCGTGTCGCCGTCGGTGAGCTGCCGGTTGCGCTCGTCGAAGGTGGCCGTCCGGTCCCCGGCACTGATCCGGTTGCCGGAGGCGTCCCACTCGTAGCCCGTGGTGGTTCCGTCGCGGGTCCACGAGGTCATCCGGCCCGCGTGGTCGTAGCCGTAGGTGTTCTCCGCGGCCCCGGCCGTTCCGGCTGTCTTCTTCGAGGTGATCCGGTCGTTCAGGTCGTAGCCGTACTCGATCGAAGCCAGCACCGAACCGCCGGAACCCCGCAGGGTGTCCGAGATCCGCCTGCCGAAGGCGTCGTAGCCGTACTCCCGGACCCGGCCACCGCCGTAGTCCACGGCCGCCAGCGCACCGGCGTCGTCATACGAATAGCCTTGCGTGACACCGGTGATCCCGTCGGTGGCACCGGCCAGCCGCCCCTGGTTGTAGGTGAACACCGAGGTCCCGGCCGCGTCGACCCGCTGGGTCAGCCTGCCTGCGGCGTCGTAGCTGTACTCCGTCTTGCCCGACACCGGCCCCTCGCTGGTCAGCAGCGCGCCGCGGTCGTTGTAGTCGAAGGTCTTCTCCCCACCGGGGGCACTCACCGCGAGCAGTCGCCCCGCCGCGTCGAACCGCTGGGTCCGCTCGGCGGTGGGCTCCTGCGCACCGGTACCGGTCTCCTGGACCAGCCTGCCGAGGGCGTCATAGCTGCGCTGCCTGGTGACGCCGCCGGGCGCCTGCTCGGTGACCGGGTTGCCCGCCAGGTCGTAACCCACGGTCCAGGTCCGGTCCGCGGCGGCCGGATGGGCCTCGGTGGCCGGTTCGATCACCGACTCCGGCAGACCCAGCGAGTTGTAGGTCTGCACGGTGTCATTGCCACGACCGTCCGTACTGCGGGTCGGGTTCCCGGCCGGGTCGTAGCCGAAGCTGGTGACGATCTTCTCCGCGCCGGAGACCAGCTCCTCCTGGCGCACCAGCCGGTTGTGGCTGTCGTACTCGAACTCCGCGACCCGGGCATACGGATCGGTCACCGAAACCCGGTTGCCGGCCTTGTCGTACCCGAACGAGGTCTTGCGCAACACCCGCTCGGCCGCGTCCAGCTGGTACACCCCGGTGTTGCGCCCGGCCTGATCGAAGGAACGGTAGGTGGTCCGGCCGAGCTCGTCGGAGACCCGCACCTGCTCGCCCGCGAGGTCGTACCCGTACTGGGTCACCACCCCGGCCGGATCGGTGCTCTTGGTTCGCTGGCCGAGGATGTCGTACTCGTGCCGGGTGGTCGCCCCGGTCGGCGACACCACGCTGGTCAGGTTCCCGGCATCGTCGTAGTGCATCCGCGTGGTGTACGCGGCGGCCTCCGGCCAGCGCTCCAGCTCCGTCGCGGTGACCTGGCGACCGAGATCGTCATAGGTCGCCTCGGTGCGCGCGCCGGTCGGGTCGGTCACCGAGAGCGGCTCGCCGGTGTGCGTGTAGGTGTAGCGCCACACCCCGCCGGGCTCCTCGCCCGCGTCGGCCCTTGGGTCGGTCCGCTCGACCATCCGGCCGAGCTGGTCGTACCGGTACCGGGTCACCGCCCCGCGCGGATCGGTGACCTTGATCGGGTTGCCCGCGGCGTCGTACTCCGTGCGGGTCACGGCCTGCGCGGCGGTGTCCGCGCCGGGCTTGCGGTACTCCGGCGAGGAGACTTCCACCGCCCGGCCGAGCCGGTCGTATTCCACCGCGCTGACGTGACCGTTCTCGTCCCGCTGTGCGGTCGCCTCGCCGAAGGTGTTGTAGCCGGTCACCGTCCGCGGCCGGACCTGTTCCGGCTCACCCCCGCCGGTCTCCACCGCGACGGTCGGCTGGGTGACCGTGGTCAGCTGGCCCACACTGTCGTACCCGAAGTCGGTGGTGTGGCCGCGCGGGTCGGTGCTGGAGGTACGCAGCCCACGCTCGTCGTAGGTGTGTGCGGTGACCAGCTTCTGTGAGCCATTGTGGACGGTCTTACTCGTGGTCCGGCCCGCCTGGTCGTAGCCGTACTCGGTGACCTCGACCCGCCCACGATCCAGGCGCGTGCTGTTGGAGCTCTGCCCGCTGTGCACCACCTTCGTCACGTCCCCGCCGGGGGCGTAGGTCAGCTCGCTGCGGTGTGCGAGGCCTCCCGGATCCTGGATCTGGGCGATCCGCCTGCCGAGCTTGTCGTACTCGTACTCGGTCACCAGCCCGGTGGCGTTGGTCTCCCGGGTGAGGTGACCTGCCGCGTCGTAGCTGAACTCGCTGAGCGTGATGTCCCTGATCGGGGCTTCCGGGTCGAACGGGTCGTTGACCTTCTTCGCGACCACCTTCCGGACCTTGTCGTCCTCGTAGTGGTGGTAGCGCAACGTCCGCCCCATCGCGTCCGTTTCCCTGACCTTGCGGCCCGCGAGGTCATAACCGAAGGACGCCAGCACCAGGCTTTCCCCGGCCTCGGCATTGCCCGCACCATCGCCGCCGTCGCCTTCGCCCGGGTCGAGCGGCTCGCCGTGCCAGCCGCGCAGCCGCACCTCGGCGATCGCGTTGCGCGCGGTGTAGCCGTACTCGTACTTGTTGCCGTTCGGATCGACCTTCCAGATGCGGTTGCCGAAGCCGTCGTAGCCGTAGAACGTCTTGCCGCCCTCGGCATCGGTGACCTCGTTGACCCGGCCGTGCTCGTCGTAGCCTTGCATCGTGACGCGGCTCGGGTCACCGCCGGTGAGGTCGCGGGTTTCGACCCGGGTCTCGTTCCCGTCCGCGTCATAGGAGGTCACGGTCTGCCCGGTGTGCGTCTCCCCGGTGACCGCGTCGGTCACCGGGGGCGCGGTCACCGAGGTGGGCCTGGACAGCTCGTCGTACTCGAACTTCGTGGTGAGACCGTCCGGGTAGGCCGCGCTGTACTGGGTCTCGGTGATCTTCCGGCCCAGCGCGTCGTAGGTGTAGGCGGTGCGCAGCCCGGCCGGGTTTTGCACACTGGCCAGGTCACCGTTGCTGTAGTACCGGTAGCTGGTGACCCCGCCCCGCTCGTCGGTCGTGGTGGCCAGCAGCCCTTCGGGAGTGCTACCGCCATCGACCGCGGCGTCGTTTCGGGTGGTGTAGGTGTGCCGTACCACTGCCCCGTCGGGGGTGGTGGTGCTCCGCAGCAGGCCTCTTACCCCGGTGCCGGTGTAGCTGTGCTTGGTGGCGTACGTGTCGTCATCTGGGCCGCTGGACCGGGGGTCCCGCACCGCGAGCAGCTTGTCGTTACGCGGGTCGGTGACGTCGTTCGCGTTGACGTAGTACTCGTAGTAGGTGGTCTGGCAGTTGTCCGGCCGCACCCGGCAGGTCGTGCGGGACAGCACGTTGCCCCGCTGGTCGTTGGTCAGCACGACCTCGTTGCCGAGCTCGTCGCCGATGGTGGTCTGGAAACCCTCCTCGTCGTAGTCGTAGGTACGCACTCCCTGCCCGAGCACCGGCCCGCCGACCCAGTCGCTGCCACCGTTGCTCGGTCCGCCGCAGTGCTGTGGATCGCCGTCGTCGGTGGGCGGTGGCAGGTCGTCACAACCGGGGATCTCCGGTGGGGCGGGTAGATCGTCCTCGCCCCGCCGGTCCTCCGGCCGCAGCCCCAGCCCGAGCGGCGCGATGTAGCGGAGGATGCGTCCGCGCATCGGGTCGTAGTCGTAGACGTGCTTCCGTCCGCCGGGATCGGTGACCGTGGTGGTGCGCACCAGGTTGTTCTCGGTACCGGTAACCCGCGGCCTGCCGAGCTCCCAGTGGCCACCGTTGCGATCGGTGTACTCCCGCAACCGGTCGGCCTCGGTGTCATAGGACATCTCGGCCGCGACTCGTCCACTGGGGAGGGTGATCTTGGTGAGATAGTCCGCGCTGGTACGGGCTTTGAAATGCGCGCGGGCCGCAGTGGCACCGAGTGGATACTCGTAGAAGGCCACCTCGTCGATCAACCCGGAGAAGTGCCGCCGCGGCTCGCTTCCCCACTGCGGCCACGCCGAGGGCGGCACCGTATAGGCCGCGCCGATCTGGTTGTGCACCAGGCCGCTGTGGTCGATCTCGCCCTGGACGGTTCCGACCTTCCGCCCGTCCAGGTACATCGTCTGGGTGGCCAACGATCCGGAGAGCACCACGTGATGCCACTGGTCGTCGTTCACCGGCTCGGCCGAGGTGATCGGTTCGACCTTGCCGTGCGGGAACTGCCCGCGCAGCTTGCCGTCGTTGCCGACGTACAGGGCGGGCGCCGCGCCGGTCGAGGTCTCGTCGATCGGCGCACGCTGGTATCCGAACAGCGGGCCGCCCTCGGTGGTCTTGAACCAGAGCTCGATGGACAGGTCGCGGTTCTTGCGCACGGTGCCGTCCGGCACGGTGACCACCGAGGAGCTGCCGTCGAACTCGACAGCGGTGTCGGCTGAGTCGGCGAGGGCTCCCGGCCTGCCGAGGGTGACGTTCTCGTACGTCCCGTCGTCCTCACCCAGCTTGACGCCGACCTGGCTGTCCGCGGTGCTGCCCTCGGCCTCGCCGAGCCGCCAGTAGGACGCGGGTCTGGAGTCGAGCACCGAACTGCGGTAGTGCGAACCGTTGGTGTACTCGTAGTTGGTACAGCCGCCCAGCGGGTCACAGACCTTGGTGAGCTTGTCGCCCTCGTAGCTGTAGTTCCAGGTGAGCTGCTTGCCGTTGACCGGATCGGTCTTGACCGAGGAGATGTGGTCCCCGGACCAGTCGAAGTACAGCACCCGGTCACTGGTCCTGCTGATCGCCCGGCGCAGCTTGTCCAGCGGGTTGTAGGCGAGTTCGACCATGTGGCCCGCCTTGTCCCGCACCGTCATCAGCACACCGTCGTAGCGGAACTCGTAGCGGGTCGACTTCTTGTCGACCATGACCCAGCCGCCGCCCTCCTCGGGAAGCTTGGCGTGGAAGTCCACCTGCCTTCCCGGTGGTGCCGAGAAGGTGCCGTCATGGTTGCGGCCGAACCGGACCTGCTGACCGTCCGGATAGGTCACCACGACATTGCCCGAGCCGTCCTCGTCCGGATAGACTCGCATGTCGTAGCGGGTCGACCAGCCCGCGCCGAACAGCAGCTTCTTCCGCGGGTCCAGGCTGTTGTAGGTGCGCGCCACGGTCAGCTCGGGCCCGGTGGTGGACACCGAGGCGTCGATGGCGCTGGAGAAATAGTTCCCGGTCTGCGGGTCGAAGTCCTTCTTGGCTCCGCTGTACGGCGCGTTGGCGAGGTGCGCGGTGATCTCCGGCTGGGGCACCGCGGTGAGGATGTGGCTCGGTGGCAGCTTCTGGCTCTCCGAGTTCCCGTCGTAGGCGAACGCACGCCACTGGTAGTCCTCGCTCCACCGCAGCGCGCCCTCTGGCACGGTCCAGGTGCGCTTGTCCACGTAGCCGGAGTCCGTACAGGAGATTCCGCGCAGCGAGCCGTCCGGTTGCTTCTCGTAGTCGCTGCAGATCTCGAAGCGGTACTGCAGGTCGGTATCCACCGGCGCGTCCACGTCCACCGCGTCCACCCACAGCTGCGGGGTGAGCGTCGGCGCCGAGTAACCGTTCGGCGGGTACTGGGCCTTCACGATGGGTGGCACATCGAAGACGGTCATCACCAGCCGGGTCGGCGGGATCTGCTCGTCGGTGAACCACGGCCCTCCGCGCCGCAGCATGCTGAAGTCCAGCAGGTAGTCGCCGGGATCCAACGGCTTGATGAACGCTTCCATGGTGACCGAGCCGCCGCGTGGGACGTCATGCGGAAGGGACGCGGCCTCGGTCGATTCGACCGGCCTGCCCTTGGCGGTGAACGCCCGGTAGCCGAGTGCGAAGTCCCCCTTGGTCCAGGTGTGCGCCCCACGGTTGGTCACAGTGATCTTGACCTTGCCGCCCTGGGTCCTGGTGACCGGCGGCTCCGGCACGCCGCGATCCACCCGATACTGCGCGTCGTAGGCGCTGTGCGTGACGAACAGCCGCGGCGGGTTGGCCGTGCGATGCCCGGCGAACTTCTTCCAGCCGAACCGGTCGGTCGCCGAGGCACGCACCGAGAGGCCGTAGTTCGGCTGGGCGCCGGTCACCCAGCGTTGCACCAGGTCCCTGCCCCCATGACCGAGGTTGATGACCTCGGTGGCGGTGGGACAGCTCGAGGCATGCTGGTGCAGGCCGATGTAACCACGGGCGAAGGACTCGCGCGCCAGTGCCGGCCCGACTGAGGGACCGGGATAGCCACCACTGCTGCCCCACGGGGAGGTCACGGCGTGCACGGTCACCGGCCGGGGCCGGCAGGACCAGGACCACATGTTGGTCAGGCCGAGCTGAACCCCGAAGATCTTGTGATTGCGCAGTCGGTCCTGGATCCCGTCGAAGGCCAGGTAACTCGCGGTGCGCAGGCTGCCGGTGGTGCCGATCTTCAGCTGGGTGCCACCGTCGAACCGGTTGCCGTTCTGCACGTACATGCTGTGGTTCGCCTGGGAGGTGTCCAGGCTGGGATCCACCTCCACCGGGTACTGCCGGGCCGGGTCCCGCAGCCAGGCCGAGTCCAGCTCGACCCGCAGCGCGGGCTGCCCGCCGTGCTCGACGAGCCGGTAGGTCACGCCGTGTGAAGTGGTGAAGTCCCCGGTCTGCGGGTCCCGTTTGGCGTCGGTCATGAACCCGGCCGGGATCCGGGCCCGTTCCCTGCCGTCCGAGTCCTTCAGCACCACGGTGTTGTCCGCAACGGACGGTGTCAGTCCGTTGAGGCGTAACGGGAAGGTCCAGGTGTGCGGGGCCTCCGGGGAGGAGAGGACGATGGTCTCCTTGAACCCTCCGGCAAGGGAGTCGATACGTAGGTCCGCGTGCTGCCGCACGCCGCGGTAGGTCACCGTCGCGCCATCGACCTCACCGGTGGCACCCGAGGCCCCGGCGAGCGCGAACCCGAACTCGTGCCGCTGGTCCAGTCGCGCGGTGGCCAGTGTCGGCGCGTCCGCCGAACGGGCGAACTCCAGCCGCACGTTGTCGCCGCCGTTCCGCCAGCCGCGCCCGCCCGGCAGCGGGGTCAGGGTCGGGTCGATCGGCTGGTAGTCGCCGCCCTCGTCCCGGTAGTTCAGGGCCTCCCTGCCGAACTCGGTGGTGTAGGTGCCGTCCTCGTTGCGGTAGGTGCGTTCATGCTCGGTTCGCAGGGCGGGCAACTCGCGACTGGTGTCCTCGTCGAAGCCGCGCACCGACTCCGGGCGCTGCTCGACCCGGACGTCGTTGCCGCGCTGGGCCGTGCCCCCACCCTTGATCTCGGGGTACTTCGACTGCAGTGAGCGCGGCGAGGCCCGGTTGGGCTCGCTCTCCGCCTCCTCCGCAGGCGGAGTGGCCGCGGAACCCCATTCCTGGTCCGGGGACTGCTCGATGGCGGCCTCCAAGCGCTCCTCCGCGTCCGGCCGCGGGCCGATGTACCGGACCGCCGGTCCGATCAGGCCCGCTACCAGCGCGAAGACCAGCCCCAGCAGCACCACGTTTCGCGTGTGTCGCGGTCGGCGCGCGCGAGTTCCCCGTAACGAAGACATGACAAAAGAACCTTCCGTGAAGGTCGGCCTGATCCACCCCTGATATATGCGCGTCTACCCAGTGAACGCGCCCCTGAGATCCTGCCGGACACATCGTCGGAAAACAAGAAAATACGACTGATCAGCCCATCGACCGGTACGAGTGCCCTGGGCCGTTCAGCGCAAATTTTCTCGATCATGTAACACTCGAGAACAATATTCGATCCAGCGATCAGCGGGCGCTCCGTGCACTTGAGCCGTTCGGCCCGCGCATGGGGGACGGCGCACTCGCCTCCTCATAACTGACCGACACAGTGAGGAAATCGCACTATATGAGATTCACGTCACGCCCATTTGGCAGAAAACTACTCGCGGTGCCACTACTGGCCGTGACTTCAGCTGCCCTTGTGGCCGCACCGGGCCCGGCTGCGGTGGCCCAGGAGTCCATCCAGTGCCAGGACAATGTTGCGATCTTCTACCAAAAGCCGGACACCGGATTGGACATAGACCGCCACAAGGAGCCGGAGACCGGCGCACGCTCATGGACAGGACGAAAAGGTGTCGGCTTCGGCTGGGACGGTGGCGCGGTCGCCGGTCCGGACGGCCTCGTCTATGCCATCACACCCGAAGGCGAAGTACACAAGTTCCGCCGACTACAGAACAAGTGGGATAACGGCGGCGTCTCAATCACCATAAAAACCGGATGGACCGATCCAGGCTACCGAAACAAGATTACCGTCGACTCGATCGGCGACTTTTATGTAATTCTATCCGACAACACGCTACGCTGGTACCGCTACGACGAGAACTCCGAGGAATGGTCAGAAAGAACACTGGCCTTCAATTGGGGTCGGTTCGACATGATTACCGCAGGCGGCAACGGGGTACTGTACACCCGCACCAGCAACGGCGACCTGTACCGTCACCAATATCATGCCGAAAGCCAACGGTGGATTGAGCGTGACAACAAGGTCGGCAATGGCGGCTGGCAACGATTCAGTTCTATTACCTCCGCCGGAGCAGACGTCATCTACGCCGTGGACCGCGACAGTCATGACATGCTCTGGTATCGCTACCTCGGCGATGGCGAGTGGGCCGAAGGCCCCAAGACGGTCGGCAGCATTCCACCAGACTGGCACATGACGGCCACGTCGAATGCCTGCGAACTCCTAAACGAGCCACTTCCGGAACCCGTGACGGTTCCACTTCGGGACACCGCACCGAACGCGATCGTGGAAGGGGAGGACGGCCGACTGCACCACTTCTACGTGGACAGCTACGGCAGGTTCGTCCACGGCGAGCAGCGCAACACCGACGACATCACCATCATCGACTTTCACCTCATTCCCGGTGAGCGGTCCACGGACATCCCTACCGCCGCCGTCCGGCAGGACGGAAGCATCATGGCGGCCGCACTCGGACAGGACGGGGTAACACGGGGTGGAGCCTTCCCCGACGGGGCGAACAATTGGCCTGAGACGGTCAGTATGGGTGGCTGGACCTCCAGCCCGGTTGCCTACGTACCCCGGCACGACGATCAGCTGCGGGCATTCGTCGTGGATCCGCAGGGTTGCCTGTGGGAGACCGACCAGTACGCGGACGGCATGAAGTTCATGCCCTGGTGGCTGCACGGCGGCTGCGGCAGCTTCGCTTCGGTGGCGCCGACGATCTCCCAGTCCGACCCGGACAGCTACCGGCTCACCTTGCTGAAGCGGGACGGCCGGTACCAGACCATCTCGAATGTCGACGGCGACTGGGGAACCGGCTGGGAGGTGCTCTACGGAGACCGGTTCACCGGCAGGGCGGCCACAGCACTCAACGGCGACAGGCTGCACATCTTCGCCAAGGACGAGGAAGGGCGGATCAAGTTCCAGGTGGAGGAGGCCGATGGCAGCTTCCCCGGCACCTGGACGGAGATCCCCGGGCTCACCGCCACCGGCACGCCCGCGGCGAGCGTCACCGGGAACGGGCTGGTCCAGGTGGCCGCCAGGGCCGCAGACGGCTACGTCTACGTCACCGAACAGCTGAATCCGGGCAGCAACGCCTACCGCGACTGGCAACGGCTCCGGGACAGCCGAACGGGTGCCTCCTATCCTTCGGCGACCGATCCGGCTTCCATTGACCGGGCCAGCGGTAGCGTCGCGTTCACCTACCGTGACTCGGACGGCACGGTGTACGCATTCGAGTCCGTTACTCCGCAGATCGGCTCACGCAGCACTGCGGATACCGCAGCACGGACCGGCTACCTGGGCGGTCCCGCTTCGAAGCCACGCTTCGAGAAGTAGCACGCCACCCCGTCCTGGGCCCGGTGAGCATGGTCGCTGGGCCCAGGACGGACGGTTACCGGGAACCCGGCTGGTTCAACCAGGCTGGTGGGTCCTTCGGTGCTTGCCATCCAGGTAAACCCCGCTGTGGCTTCAACATGGCCACGAACACCCCCAGCGCCACCACATTGACGATGATGGCCGCGTCCTCGGTGACCCACCTGAGGTTGAGCGCGACGTACAAAAACACCAGAAACCCGATCAAGAGACGATCGGCCTCGTTCCGGAAGTGATCGAACAGCAACGCGGCCGCGGCCAGTAGCACGGGCGCGATCATGACAAAGACCCGCTGAGTATCGGTCGCGAAAACCCGGCCAAGCAGACAGGTGAGAAAAATAAACACATTGACCACGAACAACTCGCTGCGCACCCCGCTTTGCCGATAGAGACGGTACAGACCGTAAGCGGCAATCAACCACATGAAGTCGAAAACCCCGAACAACAAGAGTTGCTCGTTCCCCTTGCGAATATTGAGCGCGAACAGGATGTTCTCGAGGACACTGGTCCCGTTCTGACCGGACAGTGCCTGGTAGCCCTCGTCACCACCGATCTGCGCCTGTGCCCAAATCCGGAAGAGGAAGTAGAGGGCCGCGGCGATCACCACGCCCAATGCGCTGTAGAGCACGCTCCGTGCGCGCAGCGATCCAGACCGGATCCACACCAGCAACGGATACAGCGGGGCAAGCAGGAGTGTGGTCTCCTTGTTGATCGAGCCGATGACGACAATCAGCAGGAACTGCCACAAGCGTCGCTTGAACAGGAAGTAGATGGCGATCGCATACAGCAGGTTGTTCAACGGGTCGACAAGCCAGACGTTCCCGTAGTTGTAGATCGTGTAGCTGAAGGTGAACGCGAGAACAAGAGCGAACGTCGTACTAGTGAAAAGACTTAAGCGGAAGTGGCTCCACAGCAGCTCGAAGAAAACTAATATCGCAATATTCGTCACCGTAAAGGTGAATAGTATCCAGGCATAATCGAGATCAAGACCGGATACCCCATGGATGATATTCACCAGCCAGGGAGTCAGTATTCGCAGCGCGAAAGGGTTGTCGACCTGCGCGAACGTCTCCTGCGACATCTTGAAGTAGTTGATGGCGTCGCCGAAAGCCTGCTCGTGGGCATCCCTGCTGAAACTTGCCGACGAGATCAGGTTGATGAAGCCGACAACGATCAGGGATGAGTAGACAAAACAACGGCGAAGGACACGTTCTTTCAACGTCACGAATTTCATCCCACTCGTCGAGCCAACAACCAGGGAAACGTTATCATTCGGCCAGCCACCGACCGCATGGACCTCAGCGGGTGCACCGATCGACAGAACTCATCGCAACCACTGGCAACCCGGCATCGGCAGACCACTGGTTCGCACTGGTTCGCCGCGCGGACCAGTGCGAACCGGACCAGACAGAGGCGTGTCTGGCGTCACATCCTCTTTCGTACGAAAGTACTGAGTTCGGTCAGCCCGGCAGGTCGAACTGCCCCGCCTTGACCGCGACGAGGAACGCCGTCCACTCGTCGGCGTCGAAGACGAAGACCGGGCTCTCGGCCAGCTTCGTGTCCCGCAGGCCGACGAGCCCGTGCCCCAGGTTGACCTCGACGCAGTTCCCGCCGTTGGGCTCACTGGCGAAGGACTTCTGCCAGTTCGCGGCCTGGAACAGGCTCGCTGCCGTGTTCGGGTTGTAATCCGTCTTCGCGGCATAATCGGCCACGAGGTACCTCCGTGCCAAGTTTCGGAACCGGTACGGGCCTGCACGTGCCTGCCCAGTTCCGGCGCCCCGTAGTCAGTGCCACCCACCATGCCGCCGTCTGAGCGACATTGCAGCGGTTGGCTCGACAGTGTGATTAATCTACGAGTAGGATTATTACTAGTCGGTAGTGATCTTGTGCAAGCAGTAGCCACAAGCACCCGACGACAGGCGCTCAACTGGGGAGGAGCAGGAGTGAAAATTCAACGAACGGTCATCTCGGATGCGCAGGTGACCATGAGCGCGCAACGCCTCGACCAGCCCACGATGGGTCGGTGAGGGGCCATGACCGTACGTCTGGACCTGGAGCCTGCCGCGGGCGCTTCCGCGTCACGCCTTCCTGGCAACACCGCCGAGAACGCAGGACGAGGACGGGTTGTCGAGAAACTGGGCAGTCGCTTTCGACTCACCCTCGCCAGGACGCCACTGCGGAAGCCACACGACACCTGGCTCGACCAGGTCGAAGTCCCCGAAGAAAGCCGTGACCTCGTCGCGGCTGCGGCCCTGGGCCGGGGCGCTCGACCGCTGGTACTGCTTGATGACCCGCTCGAGCTGCGCGAGCTGTTCCGCGGGCACCCCGTCGTACGAACCGTGTGACACCACCAGGTGGGAGCCGGCTGGCAGCAGTTCCCGGTAGCGGGCGACCGCCTCGTGCGCGCCCTCGTCGATGAAGTGCAGCACGGCGACCATCAGCAACCCGACCGGCCGGTCCGGATCGAGCACGCCGGTGCCCAGCGCCTGCTTCCAGACGTCCCGGACGTCCCGCAGGTCGCCCCTGAGCACCGCGTGCCGTTCCGGATCGCCGTGCCGCTCCAGCAGGATCTTCGAGTGCGCCACCGCCACCGGCTCGTTGTCCACGTAGACACACCGGCTGTCCGGGGCGAGCGACTGGGCGACCTCGTGCACGTTGCCGACCGTCGGCACCCCGGAGCCGATGTCCAGGAACTGCGTGATGCCCTGCTGGACGCAGTACCGCACCGCGCGGCCGAGGAACTCCCGGTTGACCATGGCCCCGGCCCGCGCGTGCGGCGTCACCTGCAGGATCTGCTCACCGAACTCACGGTCGACGGCCCAGTTGGCCTCGCCCCCGAGCAGCCAGTCGTAGACACGCGCCGGATTGGGCCGATCCAGGTCGATGTCCTCGGGCATGAAGTCCGGGTCGGCGTTGTCACTCACGTAGATCGTCCTCCAGCACGCGCGGTGGTTTAGTCCACCGCCAGGTTAGTACAAACGGGTGACACCGGGACATAGTGATCACCCTTGGTACCAACGACCTGGGTAAGACAGACTGGTCATCAGGCGTTCATCTGCCCGCGATACAACTCGGCCAGCTCCTTGAAGAACTGCCGGGTCTCATGCCGCTCGAGCGCCGCACCGCGCAACCGGTCCCAGGCGTCCACGAAGATCTGGAAGTCCTTGATGTCGTCAAGGTACAGCCCGCCCGCGCAGTGCTCGACGTAGACGAAGTCCCTGGTCCGGTCCGGGAACCGCATGATGGTGAAGTCGTTCGGCACCGCGGCCAGCCGGGCGCCGAACGGCAGCACGTGAATGTAGACCCGGGACCGGCGCTCCAGTTCGAGCAGGTGCTCGAGCTGGTCCAGCATCACCGCGGGCGCGTGCCCACCTGGCGCACGCCGCAGCGCCGACTCGCTGATGATGAACCGGTAGTACGGCGGTTGCTGCTGATCGAAGATGGCCTTGCGGTCCAGCCGGTTGCGCACCAGCGAGGTCACGTCGGTGGCGCCGAACTCGGTGAACTGCTTGAGCATGTAGTGCTCAGACTGCAGCGGGCCGGGGATCCGCTCGCCGTGCCAGGTCATGATCTCGGTGGCCGCGGGCTCGAGATCGGTGAAGGTGCGGAACCAGTGCGGAACCACGGAGCGGTAGCCCGACCACTGGCCACGCTGCCCCGCCGCGGCGCGGGCGAGGCCCATCAACGTCTCCGCCTCCTCACCGAGAACGCCGAAGGCCTCGAGCATTGCCCGCACGTCGCCGAGCTTGACCCCCACCGCGCCCGACTCGATCTTGTTGACTTTGCCCTGCGTGCAGCCCAGAACGTTCGCCACCTGTTGCTGGGTGAAGCCGGCCGCGGCGCGGGCGTGCCGCAACTCATTGCCCAACTGCTTCCGGCGCGAGGTCACCGTGCTGGCCATCAGGACCTACCCACCAGCGACACGACACCCCACTCTCGCAACAAAGGAATCACAGGGCTCCAGACATTACCTTTTCGCGTCCCGGAATTCGAGTCCGCCGCCAGGCGACGATAGTCTGCGATCAAGGCTAGCTGGACGAGCTGGAGGAGGCTGGCAGCGGATGAGCGACAAGGCGAGCATCGGCGTGACCGGGCTTGCGGTGATGGGCCGCAACCTGGCCCGCAATCTGGCGCGGCACGGGCACACCGTCGCGGTGCACAACCGTTCCGAACAACGCACCAGGGATCTGGTCGAGCAGTTCGGTTCGGAGGGCGAGTTCCGGCCCGCCTACTCGGCGCGCGAGTTCGTGGACTCGCTGGAACGACCACGGCAGCTGGTCGTCATGGTCCAGGCCGGCGCGCCGACCGATGCCGTGATCGAGGAGTTCGCCCCGCTGCTGGACACCGGGGACGTGATCGTGGACGCGGGGAACGCGCATTTCGCGGACACCCGGCGCAGGGAGGCCACCCTGCGCGAGCGCGGGCTGCACTTCGTTGGCACCGGGGTCTCCGGCGGTGAGGAGGGCGCGCTACACGGCCCGAGCATCATGCCGGGCGGGTCGGTCGCCTCCTACGAGTCGCTCGGCCCGCTGCTGGAGGACATCGCGGCCAAGGTCGACGGCACACCCTGCTGCACGCACGTCGGCCCGGACGGCGCGGGGCACTTCGTCAAGATGGTGCACAACGGCATCGAGTACGCCGATATGCAGCTGATCGCGGAGTCATTCGACCTGCTGCGCGGCGGGCTCGGCTACGAACCCGCGCAGATCGCCGAGGTGTTCCGTGCGTGGAACACCGGCAGGCTGGACTCGTACCTGATCGAGATCACCGAGCAGGTGCTGGCGCACACCGACGCCGCGACCGGCAAGCCGTTCGTGGACGTGGTGGCCGACCAGGCCGAGCAGAAAGGCACCGGCAGGTGGACCGTGCAGATCGGTCTCGACCTCGGCATCCCGATCAGCGGGATCGCCGAGGCCACCTTCGCCCGCTCGCTGTCCGGCCACGCCGACCTGCGCGCGGCCGCCCGCGGGCTGGCCGGACCCGCAAGGGCGAAGCTCACCGGCGCCGAGGCCGAGCGCTTCGCGCAGGACGTGGAACAGGCGCTCTACGCCTCCAAGGTGGTCGCCTACGCGCAGGGGTTCAACCAGATCCAGGCCGGCAGCGCGGAGTACGGCTGGAACGTGGACCTCGGGGCGGTGGCGTCCATCTGGCGTGGCGGCTGCATCATCCGGGCGAAGTTCCTTGACGACATCCGCGCCGCCTACGCGGCCGAGCCGAGCCTGCCCACCCTGCTCACCAGCGGCGAGTTCCGCAAGGCCGTCGAGGACGGGCAGGACGCCTGGCGCTCGGTGGTGTCCACCGCGACCCGGCTCGGCATCCCCACCCCCGGATTCTCCACCGCGCTCGCCTACTACGACGCGCTGCGCGCCGAGCGCCTGCCTGCCGCGCTGGTCCAGGGGCAGCGCGACTACTTCGGGGCGCACACCTACCGGCGGGTGGACCGGGAAGGGACCTTCCACACCGAGTGGGCCACCACGGAACGCGCCGAGCGCAGGGCCTGACCCCGGCGCGGACGATATCGCCGGAAACAAGGGGCCGTGCGCCCGGCGGCGCACGGCCCCTCCCCCGAACTCAGGCCCCGGTGTGCCCGGTGATCCAGTCCGCGTAGGCAGGCGCGGAGGTGTAGATCGACGGTCCGGTCGCGCACACCGGGTCACCGTTGCCGCTGCGGCTGGTGACCCCGATCAGCTCCCAGCCGCTGCCCGCCCGCACGACCTGCGGGCCGCCCGAGTCGCCGTAGCAGGCCCCGGCGTCCCCACCGGGGTTGTCCGTACACAGCTCGGTGTCGCCGTCGATACCCGAGCACTCCGTGGCCGCGAGGACCTGGGTGTCCAGCTGCTGCAGCCGCACCGGCGCGCCGCACTGGCCGCGCTCAGGGCAGGTCTGTCCCCAGCCGAGCAGCCGGGACTGGGTGCCCGCGCTGGTGCTGCTGCCCAGCGCCACGGGTGCCGACTCGGCCGGCGCGGACAGCCGTACCAGCGCGATGTCCGCTCCGGCCGCGGTGGGGTCGTAGTCCGGGTGGACCACGATCTCGGCTGCCTGCACCTGCTCCCCGCCCTGGGTGCGGTCGTTGCTGCCGATCCGCCCGGTGATCGAGCCGGGCGAGCTGCCGTCCACGCAGTGCGCGGCGGTGAGCACCCACTCCGGCTCGATCAGCGAACCGCCGCAGAAGTGGCCGCCGCCGCTGGCCAGCGACACCATGAACGAGTACTCCTGGTCGGCGTCCTGCCCGCCGACGATGAAGGGGATGACATCAGCGTTCGCCGAACCGGCCCCGACGGCCCCGGCCAGGGCGCATGCGGCGCCCGCGACCAGGCTCACGGCCAGAGAACGTGCCCTCATGAGCTACCTCTCCTTCCAGGCCCCCGCGCCGGAGACCTGTTCGGACGGTAAGCGGGGTTGGTGAATTGTTGACACCCGCCGAAAGTTCCGACTTCCCTGGCGATCAGTCCGGTTTGTCCTGAACGGGCTTACCGGTGGGCAGGTTGTCCGGCGGCTCCACCCGCAGGGCCCGCGCGACCGGCACGTCGGTGGAGGAGTGCAGCACAATGGACAGTGCGATGGTGACGGCGACCAGGTCGAAAACCGCCTCATTGGACGGAATGCCCGATTGCAGGGCCAGCAGTCCGTACACCACCGAGGCGAAGCCCTTGGGGCCGAACCATGCGGCGGTCAGCCGCTCTCCCCGGCTCAGCTGCCTGGTGCGGGCCAGGGACAGCAGCATCGCGGCCGGCCGGACGAGCAGGATGGCCAGCACGGCCAGCGCCCATTCCCCGACGCCGAGGTGGGACAGCCGCTCCGGGGTGATCAGCGCGCCGAAGACCAGCAGCGCGGCGAACTTGGTGATCTCGGAAAGGATCTCGCCCAGCGGTTCGAAATGCTCAACCGCGACCTTGTCCATAGTGGCAAGGGCGGAACCGGCGACGAACGCGGCGAGGTAGGGGTTGGCGTGCGTGAGGTGGCAGGCCGCGTACAGCATGACCGCGATCGCCAGCGGCCCGAGTGCCTGCAGCCGTGGCTCGGCTGTGAGTAGCCGCAGCCGCCAGGCCAGTGCCACCAGCACCGGGATCCCGATCCCGAACAGCAGCCCGAGTGCCAGTTCGGTTGCCACCGTGCCCAGCTCCGACGGCTCGTGCTCCACGGTGGCAAGGAAGATCAGCACGAACGGCAGGGCGAGCCCGTCGTTCAGTCCGGACTCGACGTTGAGCAGGCGGCGCAACCGCAGCGGCACGTCCTTACGGCCGACGATCGCCGCGGCGAACACCGGGTCGGTCGGCGAGAGGATGGCGCCGAGCAGGAAGGCCGTCGGCCAGTCCAGCCCGGCGAGGAAGTGCGCGGGCACCGCGATGCCGACCATCGTCAACGGCATCGCGAGGCCCAGCGCCCGCCCGGACAGCCGCCAGTTCTCCCGCAGTGCGGGCAGACCGACCCGCTGCCCGTCGGTGAACAGCACGGTGAACAGCGCGATATCGGCCAGCGAGGTGACCAGCGGGTCCCGCGCGCCGATCTCGACGAGGCCGAAGCCGCCCCCGCCGATCAGCGCGCCGGCCAGCAGGAACAGCAGCGCGGTGGACAGGATGGTCCGCGCCGCCACGCCGGACAGCGACACGCTGATCAGCAGGACGACTCCGAAAGCGAGTACCAACTCCACCGGTCACTCCCCCGCCGGACGACCATCTTGTGCGGAGGAAGTTACCCGGCAAACCGGTCAGATCGTGATGCGGGTGCCGTCGAAGCGGGTCAGCCCCAGCGAGGCGGTCTCGTTGGTAACCCGCAGGTGGTCGCGCAGCACCCCGATGGCGACGGCCTCGCCGAGCCGGATCGACTCGGAGTAGTCGGTGCGCCAGTGCACCCCGGCCATGTTCCGGCCGATCGAGATGTTGGCCGCCAGCTTGTCCAGCTCGCCGCCGACCGTCAGCCTGCCGGCGTCCTGGCCGGTGTAGTACTCCAGCTCGGTGCCCTTCGCGTTCGGCACAACCGGATCGGGCAGCACCCAGGACTCGTCGAACCAGGCCTTCAGCACGGTCACGCAGGCACCGGCCACGGTGGCATGGCCCGCGCCGTAGGCGGGGTGCATGGGTGATCCTTCCGGGAACGCCTGCGGCAGCAGGAAGGAGCCGAACTTCTCGTAGGTGAGCTTCACCGCCACCGAGTCCAGGATCTCCCGGTCGATCATCGGGTAGTCCCGCAGCCCGGTCAGGTGCGCGTGCACCCTGCCGCCGAAGGCCTCCGGCCGCAGCCTGCGGTGCACGAACCACTTCTGGTGCCAGACCGCCTTGAGCGCCCTGGTGGCGACCTCGGTCACCAGGGTAAGCACCGCGGGCGGGCCGTAGGTTCCGAAGCCTTCCTGGTTGCGCGAGTGCCGGTAGGGGTTACCGCTGTCCACTTCGGCCTCGAGGTCGAGCAGGATCAGGCAGGCGTTCAGGTAGGCCTGGTACAGCGCGTCGAAATGCACGTAGTTCGCGAGGTCCCGCGGGGTAAGCAGGTACCTCCGGTTCTTTTTGGACGGAAGCGGTACCGGGACGTCCAGTCCCTGCTGCACCTCCAGCCAGCTGTCGAAGTCACAGAGGAAGTCCTTGCCAGCGGGCACCGTGTCGTTCAACTGCGGGACGCACAGCGTGCCGAACCGGATGTCCCGGAACAGGAACTGGGAAAGGTAGGGACCGCGCAGGTCTCCCCTGGTGTCCCCGCGGAACAGCAGCCCCGGCGTGACCTCCCCTTCGGCCTTGGGCGCGCGGTAGTCGCTCAGCCCGCTCAGCTCGTCCGCCGCCTTGCAGGTGAGCGGGTGCCGGTCGAACTCGGCGAACGGCACGTCCCGGCACAGCGCCATCCAGTACACCTCCACCGCCTCGGCGGAGTTGCGCGCGCTGTCGATGCGCGGCGCGGGCGCGATCGTCAGTGCCTGCGGATCCGGTCCCTCCACGGTGAAGGCCAGCCCGGCCTGCGGGTTTACGAACGGGCGCGCCCTGCGGACCCCCAGCGGAATGCGTTCGAAGTCATCCGGCCGCCCGGTGGAAAGCGCCCGCAGCAACGCCTGGTACGCCGCCGGTTCCACCTCCCCCACCTTGTCGTGCGGCAGTCCCTTGCTGTAGTTCGCGATGAACCCGGCGAAATCGCTTTCCTCACCATTGTTGACCTGGTCCGGCCAGGGCAGGTGGGTAAGCGCTTCCGCGGCGGCGAGACGCTTCTGACGTGCTTCGATAGCGCGATCACT
This sequence comes from Amycolatopsis aidingensis, assembly GCF_018885265.1. GTDB lineage: Bacteria > Actinomycetota > Actinomycetes > Mycobacteriales > Pseudonocardiaceae > Amycolatopsis > Amycolatopsis aidingensis. The sequence continues at coordinate 448,517 of NZ_CP076538.1, read as the reverse complement.
CATTGTTCTCCCCCTCGAGAAAAAATACCCCGTTCGGCCGCTGGAACCGGCCGCCCCTTCCAGATTTATCCACGATGTGAGATCAAGTAATCGGCCATTCGGGTGACAACTGGTCACATCAGCCTAACGAGGGACTCCGGTTGGACCGCCATACGTCCCGCCTGGGCACGGGTTGCACACGGTCTAGAGCAGGCCGGCCTCGTTCGCCTTGCCGATGGCCTCGACCCGGTTGCGCGCGCCCAGTTTGTGCAGCGCGGCCTGCAGATAGGTCTTCACCGTGTTGCGGGTGAGCCCGGTCGACTCGGCGATCTCCGGGTTGGTCTTTCCCTGCGCCGCCAGCCGCAGCACCTCGTACTCGCGGCGGGTGAGCCCGCTGCGCGCCAGCGCGTCCGAACGATGGTCGGCATCGGGCAGGATCCGCGGGTCCACCACCCGCTCCCCGCGCAGCACCCTGCGCAGCGCGGCCACCAGGTCGGTGCCCGCCATGTCCTTGAGCAGGCATCCGCTGGCGCCCGCGTCCAGCGCGGCCAGTACTCCCTGGTGATCCCCGTGCGCGGTGAACACCACGACCCGGGTCGGGGCGTGCCGCTGCCGCAGCCCGGCGATCACCTCCGGGGCGAGCATGTCCGGCAGCCGCAGGTCCAGCAGCACCACGTCCGGGCGCAGCCTGCCGACGCGCTCGATCGCCGCACGGCCGGACTCGGCCGCGCCCACAAGCGACAGTGCCGGATCGGAGCGCAGTAGCAGGGTGACACCATCGCGTACCACCGGGTGATCGTCGACCACCATGACCTTGATGTTCACCTGGCCACCCGCGCCTCGACCTCGGGCAGCCAGGCGCGCAGCGTGCACCCGCCGTCCTCGTCCCGCACCAGGCTGACCCTGCCACCGAACCGGGCGACCCGCTCGGCCAGCGTGCGCACGCCCATCCCGGTGCCCGCGCCCTCGGCGGGCTCTCCGGTGCCGTCGTCGGCGACCATCACCTGGACCCCGTCCTCGCACGGGCCGAGGCTGACCACCACCGAGTAAGCCCTGGCGTGTTTCTCCACGTTCAGCAGGCCCTCCCGGACCACCGCGATCAGGGTCGCGGTGCGCTCGGCGTCCAGCGGCTGCACCGGCGCCAGTTGCACGAACCGGGCGGAGACCCCGCACCGCGCCTCGAAGGAACGGCAGTGCTCGGCCAGCTCCACCGGCAGCGCCCGTTCCGGGGTGGACTCCGACAGCGCCAGCAGCGCCTCGCGCAGGGCGCTGGAGGCCGCCGAGACATCGGATTCCAGCCTGCGCAGGCGCAGGTCGAGCGCCGGATTGTCCTCGATGGCCGCATGCAGGTCGCGCACCTGCGCGCCGATGGAGAACAGCAGCGCGCCCACCGAGTCGTGCAACGCGCTCTGCATCCGTTGCCGCTCGGCGGCGACCGCGTTGTTCCGCCCGGACTCGGCCAGCGAGGCCACCCGCAGCGCGGTGGCTGCGCGGTCGGCGATGCGTTCCACGGTCAGCACGGCCTCGTCGCCGAACTCGGCCCGCTCGCGCATGGCGGCATAAGCGATCGCGACGGTTTCCCGCCCGCCGCCCTGGTTGCTGATGATCGGCACGGCCAGCATCGCGGCCAGCCCCTCACCGCGCACCTGCGCGTCGAACTGGTGGGTGATCGCGGGGGAACTGACGTAGTCGCTGACCCGTACCGGCTCGCCTACCGCGAGTACCCGGCCACCGATCCCCTGTCCGACGGGGACCTCGAGGTTCTGCAGCGAGCCCGTCCTCGTCCCGGACAGCCAGCGGATCACCGCCTGGTCCGGGCCGTTCAGGTCGGCGACGAACCCGGTGTGCACGCCGAGCGACTCCCGGATCAGCTGCGCGGTCCCGTGCAGGGCCACCACCCGGTCCAGCACGGTGAGCAGGTCATCCTGCTCGCGGAGTAAGCCGTCGAGCACGTTGCTCTGCTCGACGGCCCGCTCCATCGCGATGCGCTGCTCGGCAGCCATCCGCACACCTTCGCATACCAGCGGCCGAAGGTGGTACACCCGCTTGGAGAGGGGCGCACGGGCTCTAGTGGTTGTTGTACCCGGTGGCCAGGCGCTTCTCCCCGGAAGGCAGCGAGCACTGCCCACCGCCCGCGTTGGTCAGCCCGTCCGGGCTGAGGTCCCAGGTCGCCAGGTTCCTGGTGCCCGCGTAGTTGAGTCCGAGGTCGTTGCGGAAGAACCGGTTGTGGTACGAGGCGCACTGCCGCGAGGTGCCCGGGTTCTTCCGCTTGCAGGCCGCGTCGCAGAACTCGCCCCGGTAGTGCGCCGAGCGCCCGGTCCGGATGAACCGGTTGTGCTCGAAGGTGTTGTAGTTGCTCTCGTTGCGCACCTTCACCGGGTCACCGGACACCCGCTCGAACTTGTTCCGTTCCACCACGTTCGACGAGCTGTAGTGGGTGATGTACAGCCCGTGGATCAGTCCGGCCTGGTTGCCGCTGTTCTCGATGTTGTTGAACGCGTTGTTGGTGATCCGGTTGTCCGAGGAGTTCGTGGTCAGGATCGCGCCATAGCCGGTCTTGCCGGGGGCGTGCCGGTTGCCGATGTTGCGGAAGTCCATTCCGAACACCGAGTTCCCGTTCACACCCTCGCTCGGCTTGATCCGCCAGCCGTTCTCGTCCTCGTACTTACGCGGGGTCTGGCCGTCGAAGGATAGCCCGTTGGTGTAGTTCTGCACCCGCAGGTACCGGAAGTTCACGTTCGTGTTCCCGCCCTCGTACAGCGGGTCGTCCGGATCGGACGGCAGCATCACCCGGAACCACCAGCCCGGCCGGTAGCTGCCGCCGTCCCGCACGTTGGTGAACACCGGGCGGCCCGCGATGTCGCTCGCGTCATCGCCAGGCGAGTAGTCGATCGGGATGAACGAGACCGAGTGACCGGGAACGTAGAACCGCCAGTCGGTCTGCGGGGCGGCGTAGGTGCCCTGCCGGATCCGCACCTCGACATCGGTGTCCGGGTTCGCATCGGCAAGCACCTGCTGCGCGCGGTTCAGGGTGCGGATCGGCTCGGACACGCTGAGCCCGCTGTTGGCGTCCGAACCACCCGCGTTCGCGGGTGCGAGGAAGACCTGGAAGGCGTCGCTTGGCGGGTTCCCGCCGGATACGCCCTTGCCGGACTGCAGGGCCGCCCAGGTGTTCGGGCCGACGACCCCGTCCACGCCAAGGCCGCGCGAGGACTGGTAACCACGCACCGCGGACTCGGTGTTCGGCCCGTACAGACCGTCCATAGCCAGGTCGGCGGAAAGGGCGGCGTTCAGCGAGCGCTGCACCCTGGCCACCGCCGCGCCCGAATCGCCGTCCCGCAGCAACGGGGTGGTTCCCGCGGACAGCAGGGCCGTCCAGGTGCGTGCGCCGACCTCACCGGATGAGGGCAGGCCCTTCCCGTCCTGGTAGTCCCGCACTGCCGCGACGGTGCCGGAATCCATGCTGCCGGTCGCCGCGCCGGAGTAGTGCCCGGCCTGGTGCAGCAGGCACTGCGCGGCCGTCACCTCCGCCCTGGCGTCCCCCGCCCGCAGCACCGGGTAGCTGCGGTAGTCCGTCTGCACCCCAGAGCAGTCCGGCGCCGCGGCCTGCTGCTGGGCCTGCGCCTGCACCGGCATGGCGAGCACGGTCAGTGCGGCACCCGCCGCCACCGCCCGCCACAGTTGGCTGTACCGGAAACGTCTCAACGACTCGTCCCTCCCGCTCGGTCACTTACCGGACTGCAGGGCCGCCCAGGTGTTCGGGCCGACAATCCCGTCCACGCCAAGGCCGCGCGAGGACTGGTAACCACGCACCGCGGACCTGGTGTTCGGCCCGAAGACGCCGTCCACCGTGAGCCCGGCCGACCTGGCCGCGTTCAGCGCCCGCTGCACCCTGGCCACCGCCGCGCCCGAATCGCCCTCGCGCAGCAACGGCGTGGAACCCGCGGACAGCAGGGCCGTCCAGGTATGCGAGTCGACCTCACCGGTGGCACTCAGCCCCACCTCACCCTGGAACCCCCTGACCGCCGCCACGGTCGGCTCGTCCAGCACTCTGGATGCCGCGCCGGAGTACTGCCCGCTCTCGCGCAGCAGGCACTGGGCGGGGGCGACCTCCGCCCCGGCGTCCCCGGCGCGCAGTACCGGATAGTTCCCGAGGTCGAGAGAAACACCGGGGCAGTCGGGGACGGAGCCGGTGTAGGCACGCAACGGCCACAGCCGGGGATCGTCCTGCCCGTCGAGATGCTGCAAGGCCCAGGAGAGCACACCCCGGTATCCACCGTCGGTGGCATAGGCGGTCTTGGCGGCCACCCGCTGCGGCGTGACGTCGTGGTAGGGGTCCCCTTCGTCCCCTCCCTGGTAGAGCCCGATCCCGACGGCGAGCTTCTCCGCCGGGATGACGGCGCGGTAGGCACTCATCTCCTGCTGCCAACCGTCGAAATAGGACATCACGTTGACCCAGTCCGACTCCGCGGACACCGTCTTCGCCGTCTCCGGCGAGACATAGGCCGTGATCACGTCGGTGGTCAGCTCCAGCTCAGGGTCGGCCTCGGCCAGCGCGTCGTCCAGCTCCCGCATCAGCGCGATGTACTGGCTGTCCACCATGTTCTCTTCCCAGTCGATCTCGACGCCGTCGTAGCCGTGGCTGGTCGTCACGTCCACGATGTTCGCCACCAGCCGGGAGCGGTTCTCGGCGGTGGTGGCTCCGGCGAACCGCTGGCCCACCCCGTAGCTGCCGATCACCAGGTTGATCTGCTTACCGGCCGAGTGGGCTGCCTCGATCGCCTCCGCCGGGTACTCCGGTTCCATGTTGTCCCAGCCGAGGCTGCCGTCCGGGTTCGGATAGATGCCGAAGTGCATGATGTGCGTCCACGGCGAGTAGTCGATATCGGCGGGCCGGAGCTCGTCCTGGATCCAGCCCGGGTAGTACCCGAGCGAAACGGGTGAGCTCGCGGCGGCCGATGGCTCGGCCTGCGCAGCCGGTACCGGGCCCGCCAGCATGGCGAGCGCGGCACCGGCTGCGATCAGGAGTCGCGACACGATCGGTCCTTTCGGTGCTGGGTCATTTGCCGGACTGCAGTGCGCTCCAGGTGTTCGGCCCGACGATCCCGTCCACGCCGAGTCCCTTGGCGGACTGGTAGTCCCGCACCGCGGATTCGGTGTTCGGCCCGAACAGCCCGTCCATCGCCAGGCCGGCGGAAAGCGCCGCGTTCAGCGCCCGCTGCACCCTCGTCACCGCCGCGCCGGAATCGCCATCGCGCAGCAACGGCGTGGAACCCGCGGACAGCAGGGCCGTCCAGGTATGCGAGTCGACCTCACCGGTGGCGCTCAGCCCCACCTCACCCTGGAACCCCCGGACCGCGGTCGCGGTCTGCTCGTCCAGCACGCCGGAGGGGTCGCCGTCGCCGGCCTGGTGGCCCGCGGCCCGCAGCAGGCACTGCGCGGCGGTCACCCGCGCTCCGGTGCTGCCCGCGGACAGCGCGGGGTAATCGGGAAAGTCCAGCCGGGCGGTCACGCACGGGTCGGGTTCCGGCGGGTTACCGGCCCGCACGTCCAGGTAGTTGCGGTCGATGTTGATCGAAACGCCGCCGTGCCGTTCGGTGACCGGCCCGTGGTACTGCTTGATCCGCTGCCCGTTGGCCCACTTGCCATCGTCGAGGTAGCGGCCGAAGTCGGTGTTGGCCTCGCCGTTCCACCAGGCGCCCCAGATGTGGTCCGGCAGGGTGTAGCGGGTGCTGCCGTGGTGGTCGTTCATATCGGAGACCCCGGAACCACCGCTGGAGTAGAAGCCGGAGAGGTAGCCGTGCTGGTGCAGCCGCTCGGTCCAGCCGCTGGTGTGCGCCAGCACCGCGCCGCTGCAGCTGCTGGTGCGCGAGTAGGCCTCGATATCCAGGTAGATCGCGGTGCCCTCGCCGAGTCCGAGTCGCTTGGCCGCGGTCACGGCGGTGTTCGCCTCGGCGATGCCCTGCTGCTTCGCGGTCGCCGGATTGCTGGAGAACCGGCTGCGGAAGTCGGTGCACGGCGCCTGCGGCCCGACGTGGATCGGCATCAGCCGCCAGTCCCTGCCGACCTGCCTGCTCACCCAGTTCGCGGTGAGGTTGCCCTGCCCGCAGGCACGCATGTTGCCGCTGATGTAGACGCCGATCGCCTGGTACGGCGAGGAGCGCCAGGCGTCCATCGCGGAGCTGGAAGGGGCGGCGCACGCGTCGAAGCCCTTGCCCCGGTAGGTGCCAGGCTGGGCGGCGACCATCGCGCCGGCCTCGGCGGTCCCGAGCTCCCTCGGCAGCGACTCGGGGGTGGCCGCGCCGCTCAACGTCGCCGACCGCAGCACCTCGGCGACGGCGGCGCCGTCGGTCCCGTTGTGCACCGCGGTGGCCAGCACGCCTGCCGCCTCGACGGCGAGCTCGAAACCACCGTCCCGCCAGGCGGCTCCGGCCGGGTCGAGCGCGGCGGGGGCAGGGGTGGCGGTGCCGGGTTCGGCCAGCGCGGGCTCGCCCTCCGCCGCGGCGAGCGAGGCCGCGTCCAGCGGTTGCAGCAGCAGCCCGGCCTGCCTGCCGACCGCGTCTCCTCCGCAGGAGGCCTGGTCCCCTGGGCGGCCGAGATAGACGGTGGGGACGTCGAAGCGGACACAGGCTCCCGGCTGTTCGGCCAGGTCGACCACCCGCCAGGTGTCCGGGACCTGCACCAGGTAACCCCGGTAGTCCACGGCCCTGGTGTCCGTGGCCTCGGCGGTACCGCCGAGCAGGCAGGCACTGGCGATCGCCCCGGCGAGCAGTCCGGTAACGGAACGGGGAGTTCGCATCGCATTCCTCCTTCTGAACCACCGAAATCCGAGCCCGGGACACTCGGACGCGCCGACCCTAACCGCGGCCAAAGGCCACAACCAGGAACACGTGACCCGTTTCCCGCATATTCACTCAAACGAACCCATTACCAACCTGGACCTGCCGTTTCAGCCCTACATTAGGCGGAAAAGTTGGGGTTATTTTGGCTTTCCCGGCACCCTTGAGCCGACCTTCGGAGAGGTGTTCCTTTCCAGGTATGCGACGATTTCTTATTCCGGTCGTGGGTGTTGTGGTCGGTGCGTTGATGGCCCTCGGCCTGCCCGGCGTGGCCGGCGGCGCGGCTTCCTGGCCGCTGGTGCGGGACGGGAACCAGGGCACCAATGTCCGGACCGTGCAGCACCTGGTGACCCACCACGGCCACACCACGGCCGTCGACGGCATCTTCGGCCCGAACACCGAGCGCGAGGTGCGGAACTTCCAGCAAGCCGAAGGGCTGGCGGTGGACGGGATCGTCGGCCCGAACACCTGGGCCGAGCTGGTGGTCCCGGTGGCCGAGGGCAGCACCGCGACACACGCCGTCGAAGCCGCGCAGGAGCAACTGAACAAGCACGGGGCCGAACTGTCGGTGACCGGCAGCTTCGACGCCGCGACCGCCACCGCGACCCGCGAGTTCCAGGACGAGCACGGCATCGACCCCAGCGGGACCGTGGACAACGCGACCTGGCGTGAACTGATCGCCGGGGTGGGTGCGGTCGGCGGATACTCCCTGCCGCTGGACCGGGGTGCGCAGCCGCGCAGCGCCTACGCCGCCTCGCACCACGACTACCCGGCGATCGACCTCCCGGTCCGGAGCGGGCACTCGGTGTACGCGGTCAACGGCGGCCGGGTGGTGAAGATCAGCGGGGGCAGCTGCGGCTACGGCGTCCAGATCACCGCGCGGGACGGCGGGGTCTACACCTACTGCCACTTCCGCTCCCCGGCCCTGGCCAGCGGCGAGGTCGAGGCAGGCAAGCTGCTCGGCTACTCCGGCAACACCGGCAACACCACCGGGCCGCACCTGCACCTGCAGCTCAAGTACAACGGCAGCTGGCTCTGCCCGCAGCGGCTGCTGCTGGCGATCTACGACGGCGACCCGGTGCCATCCCTTGGCTCCCTCCCCACCTCCGGCTGCACCCACTGAAGTGCCCTGAACGTGGCCTTCCGGACGTCTGACGACCCAAAAGTGCCGTTCGCGACGACCACCGTCGCGAACGGCACTTTCCGGGTTTGTCCGGGTCTGGGGGGATCAGCTGGTGCGGAGGGCGTCGCGGAACCTGACCTTGGCGCCGGTGCGCATCACGGCGTTGCGGTAGATCCGGCCGGCCAGCCAGATCAACGCCGGGATCATCGCGGCCACCAGCACGAGCGCCAGCGCCGCCTGCCAGATCGGTACCCCGCCCATCGCCAGCCGCATCGGCATCAGGGTCGGGGAGAAGGCCGGGATGATCGACATCGTCTCGGCGAGGGAGTTACCGGGATCGCTCGGCAGGATGGAGATGCCGACCACCCAGCCCGCGATGATCAGCATCAGCGGCGGGGCGACCGCGCCGCCGACGTCCTCCTGCCGGGAGACCAGCGCGCCCAGCGCGGCGAACACGATGGCATAGCTGAAGAATCCCAGCAGGTACCAGACGATCAGCCAGACCACGGTGCCCGCGGCCGCCGAGACGGACAGGGTCAGCACGCCGGTGGACAGGCCGGAGACCACCCCGACGATCGCGATCGCGGCCATCTGCACCAGGCCGAGCGTGCCGATGCCGAGCACCTTGCCCGCCATCAGCTGCCAGGGGCGGATGGTGGACAGCAGCAGCTCCACCACCCTGCTGGTCTTCTCCTCGACCACGCCCTGGGCGACGAGCTGGCCGTTGATCAACACCGACATGTAGATCAGGCCGCCGACGATGATGCCGATGATCAGCTGCTCGGGGCCGTAGTCGTTCGGCGGGTTCAGCGGCCTGACCTGCACGGAAGCCTCGGCCACCGCCGCGTTCACCCGCGCCGGATCGCCACCGAGGTCGGTGATCTCCTGGTTCAGCGCCAGCTGGCTGGCCAGCACGTTCAGCGCCGTGCGCAGGCCACGGTCCAGGTCCTGGTCGACCATCACCTCCAGCCTGCTGCCGTCCCCGACCACCAGGGCGTCCAGGTCCCCGGACTCGACCCGTTCCCGCCCCGCGGCCTCGTCCGCGACGGTCGGGGTTTCCACGGTCTGGCCCACGGTGGTCGCCGCGGCTCGCATCGGCGCGGCGAGGCTGCTGTTCTGCGCGGTGAACCCGACCGTGGCGTCCGCCCCTCCGCTGCCGCTGACCAGCTTCATCACCACGGTGAACGCGACGATCAGGATCATCAGCAGCAGGGTGGTCACCACATAGGCCTTGGACCGCAGCCTGGTGTTGATTTCCCGCGAGGCCACCAGAAGTATCGAGTTCATGCCGCTTTCCCTTCGCTGGCACCGTGCTCGGTGACGACGTTGCGGAACAGCTCGGTCAGGCTCGGCTGCCTGCGCGCGAACTCGCGCACCGGACCGGTCGCCAGCGCGGCCTTGAGCACGAGCTGATCATCGGCGCCGGGGCCGAGCTCGAGCACCGTCTTGCCGTCCTCGTGGCCGACCGTGCCGACCCCGGCGATCCGGTCCGCCCAGCCCGGTTGCGCCGCCGGAGCGTCCACCACCAGCTGGACGTTGCCGCCCGCGGACAGCTCGGCGACCGTGCCGCAGGCCACCATCTGTCCACTGCGGACGATGCCGACCCGGTCGCACAACCGCTCGACCAGGTCGAGCTGGTGGCTGGAGAACACCACCGGGGTCCCCCGCGCGCACTTCTCCCTGAGCACGGTGCTCATCACGTCCACCGCGACCGGGTCCAGCCCGGAGAAGGGCTCGTCCAGCACCAGGATCTCCGGGTCGTGCACCAGCGCGGCGGCCAGCTGCACCCGCTGCTGGTTGCCGAGGCTGAGCTTCTCCACCGCGTCGTCCCGCCGCGCGGCGACGCCGAGCCGCTCCATCCACTCCTGCGCGGACCGCCATGCCTCGGCCTTGGACATGCCGTGCAGCCGCGCGAGGTAGACCAGCTGGTCGGCCACCTTCATCTTCGGGTACAGCCCGCGCTCCTCGGGCATGTAGCCGATGTGCCGCCGGTTCTCCAGCGTGATCGGCCTACCCGCCCAGCGGACCTCGCCGGAGTCGGCGGTCAGCACGCCGAGGGCGATTCGCATCGCGGTGGTCTTGCCCGCTCCGTTGCTGCCGACGAAACCGAAGAGCTCGCCCGCCCGCACGTCGAAGGTCATCTCGCGCAGGGCGACCACCGATCCGTACCGCTTGGAGATCCGGTCGATCTCCAAACGCTGGCCCTGTCTCATCCTTACCTCCCCATCTGCTCGTGGTTAAAAGTGATATCACTATGCTATGGTTGTGACAACACCGGGGACCGAAAGGGGACAAGAGATGACGCAGCAGCAGCTAACCGGCGGACCCGAGGAGATCCAGCTGGACATGCCGAAACCGCAGGTCACCGAGCGGCAGGCCCGCTCGGTGAGCGGGTTCCCCGTACTCGGGGTGGTACTGCTGGCCTTCCTCGGCGGTGGTCTGCTGGTGGTGCTCGGCATCGTGCAGGCTGCCGACGGCAACCAGGGCGCGGGTATTCCGATGATCATCGTCGGCTCCTTGCTGGTGCTCGCCGCGCCGGTACTGGCGGGAGGACTCACCCCGGTCGCGCCGGGGGAGGCGCGGGTGGTGCAGTTCCTCGGCCGCTACACCGGCACCCTGCGCTCACACGGGTTGCAGTGGGTGAACCCGATCTCAGTGCGCAGCGCGGTGTCCACCCGGATCCGCAACCACGAGACCGGCGTGGCCAAGGTGAACGACGCCGACGGCAACCCGATCGAGATCGCCGCCGTGGTGGTGTGGAAGGTGGAGGACACCGCGCAGGCGATGTTCGAGGTGGACGACTTCGTGGAGTTCGTCAGCATCCAGAGCGAGACCGCGGTGCGGCATATCGCCAACAGCTACCCCTACGACGCCCACCAGGAGCAGCGGTCCTCACTGCGGGACAACACCCAGGAGGTCGCCGAGCAGTTGTGCACCGAGATCGCCGCACGGGTGGCCTCGGCCGGGGTGACCGTGATCGAGTCCCGGATCACGCACCTGGCCTACGCGCCGGAGATCGCCCAGGCGATGCTGCGCAGGCAGCAGGCGGGCGCCGTGGTGGCCGCGCGCAAGCGGATCGTGGAGGGCGCGGTCGGCATGGTGGAGATGGCGCTGGACCGGCTCGCCGAGCAGGACGTGGTGGACCTGGACGAGGAGCGCAAGGCCGCCATGGTGAGCAACCTGTTGGTGGTGCTGGTCGGCGACCGGGACACCCAGCCGGTGGTGAACACCGGGTCGCTCTACCAGTAACGGTTCCCGATGACGGAGCGGAAGAAGGTCCTGCTCCGGCTGGACCCGGCGGTGCACGACGCACTCGCCCGCTGGGCGGCCGACGAGTTGCGCAGCACCAACGCGCAGATCGAGTTCCTGCTGCGCAAGGCCCTTTCCGACGCCGGGCGGCTCCCTGGCAACGTGCACAAGATGCGACCACGGGGCCGCCCGCGAAAGGGCGACCGGGAAGACCACCGGGAAGACGACCAGGACGGTCCCCAGAACAGCCCGGAGTAGCCCGCTCAGCGGCGCTTCGACCGGCGGGCGCGGACGGCGATGGCCACCTCGGTGGCGACCGCGGCCGCGCCCGCCACGGCGTTGGCCAGCCGCAGTTTGTCCTTCTCCTTGCGCGCCTGGCGCAGCTTGCTCACCGCGAACACCAGCCCGACCACGGCGCTGGCCAGCCCGAGGAGACTGCCCTCCTGCTTCACCCTGGACTCCCCTTCCTGCTGCGATCAGTCCGCGACCAGCCTAGACCGGGAACACCCCGGCGTGGGTACGGGCGACGCCCGCCCCCCGGAAAAGTATCCGGTACATTATGTTCCAGGTACTTACTCGGCTCCGGGAGGACGCGATGACCAGTTACTTCGTCACCGGCGGCACCGGTTTCCTCGGCCGCAGGCTGGTGCGCAGGCTGCTGACCAGGCCGGACTGCGCCCGGGTGTACGTGCTGGTGCGCCAGCGGTCCAGGGAGCGGCTGGCCGAGCTCACCGAGCGGTGGCCGAATCCGGAGCGGGTGGTCCCGGTCTCCGGCGACCTCACCGCGGACGGGCTGGGCGTCGACCCGGCGAGCCTGCCCGAACCGCCGGAGCATGTGGTGCACCTCGGCGCGATCTACGACATGACCGCGGACCAGGAGGCCAACGAGGCCGCCAATGTCGCAGGGACCCGCAACGTGCTCGCCTTCGCCGAGCGGGCCGGGGCACGCTGGCTGCACCACGTGTCCTCGATCGCTGTGGCTGGCGAGCACGAGGGCCGGTTCACCGAGTCGGACTTCGACCTCGGGCAGCGGCTGCCCTCGCCCTACCACGCGACCAAGTTCGCCGCGGAGAAACTGGTGCGGGAGCAGGACGCGGTGCCGTACCGGATTTACCGGCCCTCGGCCGTGGTCGGTGACTCGGTGACCGGCGAGATGGACAAAGTGGACGGTCCGTACTACTTCTTCCCCGCGTTCTCCCGGATTGCCCGGCTGCCGGCCCGGCTGCCGCTGGTGGGGCCGGAACTCGGCGCGACCAACATGGTGCCGGTGGACTACGTGGTCGAGGCCATGGAGCACCTGATGCACGCCGAGGCCGCCAACGGGGCGACCTATCACCTCGCCGCGCCCGAACCGCAGCCCCTGCACGAGGTGTACAACGCCTTTGTCGGCGCGGCGGGTGGCCCGCGGATCGTGCGCACCCTGCCGGTGAACCTTTCCGGCGCGCTGCGCCGGGCCGGACACGCGCTCGCCCGGCGGCGATCCTCGGTACGCCAGCAGGCACTCGCCGCCGCGCTGACCGAGCTCGGAATCCCGGCCGAGGTGCTGCCCGTACTCACCCTCGCGGTCCGGTTCGACACCACCGCCACCCGCGCGGCACTGGCCGGAACCGGCATCGAGTGCCCGCCGCTTTCCAGCTACGCCGGGCGGCTGTACCGGTACTGGGCCGAGCAGCTGGATGCCGACCGGGTCCGCAGGAGCGCACGCGGCAACCCGCTGCGTGGCAGGCGGGTGCTGATCACCGGTGCGTCCTCCGGGATCGGCAGGGCCACCGCACTGCGGGTGGCACGCCATGGTGCCATCGTGCTGCTGGTGGCCAGGCGGTCCGACGAGCTGACCGCGGTGCGCGAGGAGATCCAGGCGGCGGGCGGGCGAGCCGAAATCCATCCGTGCGATGTGACCGACCCCGAGGCGGTCGACGCGATGGTCAAGCAGGTGCTCGCCGAGCACGGCGCGGTGGACATGCTGGTGAACAACGCGGGCCGGTCGATCCGCCGTTCGGTGGCACACTCCACCGGCAGGCTGCACGACTACGAGCGCACCATGGCGCTGAACTACTTCGCCCCGCTACGGCTGACCTTCGCCCTGCTGCCCGCGATGATCGAGCAGCGGTTCGGGCATATCGTCAACGTCACCACGCAGGGCCTGCAGAACCACACCCCGCGGTTCTCCGCGTACCTGGCCTCGAAGGCCGCGCTGGACGAGTTCGGCAAGGTGGCCGGGCGGGACCTGCTGGCCGAGGGAGTGACCTTCAGCTCGGTGCGGGTGCCGCTGGTGCGGACCGCGATGAGCGCGCCGAGCGCGAAGGTGTTCCGCAGGCTGCCCTCGCTCAGCCCGGAGCAGGCGGCGACGATGATCGTGCGGGCGCTGGAACGCCGCCCCGAGGTGGTCAACCTGCCAGCGGGCACCGCGGCCGACCTCGCCGACCGGCTGGCCCCGCACACCATGCGCACCCTTACTCATCTGGCGGCATACCAGGCGATGCCGGAAACCGCGCCGGACACCCGGCAGGCCGAGGGCCGCAGGCATCCGGTGGTCGCCGTGGTCGCCACCCTCACCCGCCTGCTGTGGCGGGGGTAGGTTTGCGGAGGTGGCAGGTGGAGTGAAGGGCAGCACGGGCAGGCCGGACGGCCGAGCCACCCGCTGGGAGGGGCAGCGCGAGCGCAGGCGTGCCGAGTTCGCCGAGGCCGCGATCACCGCGATCGAACGGTACGGCCCGGACGTGCTCACCGAACAGATCGCCGCGGAAGCCGGGGTCGCCCGGCCCCGGTTGTACCGGCACTTCGAGGGCAAGGCCGACCTGCAGCACACGGTGTGCCAGCGCATCGTGCGGCGGCTGATGGCCGAGCTGGCCCCGGTCTGGCGGGCGGGGGGCTCGCCGAACGAGATCATCACCTCGGCGATCGACACCATCGTGCGCTGGCTCGGCACCCACCGGCAGCTCTACCGCTACCTGGTCCGGCATTCCCGCCGGGATCCCGCCGGCCGCGGCGACGCGATCACCGACTTCACCGGGACGTTCGCGGTGAACCTCGGCAGGCTGCTCGCCGGGGCCCTGCGCGCGGCGGGCCTGGACGAGCGCGGCATGGAACCGTTCGCCTTCGGGCTGGTCGCCTTCGTCGAGGCCGCGATCGGCCGGTGGCTGGCCGAGGCGGAAGGCGGCACGGCCGAGCAGTTCACCGCCGAGCTGGCCCGGTCGGTGTGGCGGTTGATCGAGGGCATGCTCGGCGAGCGCGGGCTGCGGCCCGACCCGGAGCGACCGTTGCCGGACAGTGCCGGAATCGACCTGCTGGACCCCAATCCCCACTGAGCCCGGTGCGCCGTGCGTCACGATCGCGCCTTCTCGAACACAGCTAGGCCGAACGGCTCATATCAGCATTATGTTGACCGTGAATGTATTGGTCTGGACAAATTGTCCCGCTGTCCCTAGCGTTGCCCCCCGAACCGCCGCCGCGCCGCAAAACCACCGCGCCGACTTCCCGAGGAGGCACCTCGCCGATGGCCGAAGTAGCTCGTCAACGCATCCGATCGCTGCTGGATGACCTGGACCAGGGTTGTGCGGAAGCGATTCCCGCTGCCGCCGGGCTCGTGCTGAACGCCATCGAGAGCGGCGGGGTGGTGCACGCGGCCGGTGCGGGTCATTCGCTGGCGATGGTGTGCGAGACCTTCTACCGGGCGGGCGGCCTGGCCGCGGTACGCCCGCTGTGGGAACCGGCGGTGCTGCCGCTGACCGGCGCGCTGCGCAGCACGGACGCCGAGCGGGAGTTCGGCCGCGGGCGGGCGCTGGTGCAGTCGGCGGCGCCGGTACCGCCGGACGTCATGGTGGTGTTCTCCACCAGCGGCCGGAACCCCTACCCGGTGGAGATTGCCAAGGAGGCGCGGGCAAGGGACGTGCCGGTACTCGCGGTGACCTCGCTGCCCGCCTCGGCGGAGGCCACCGACCGCGCGGGCAGCAGGCTGGCCGACCACGCCACCATCGTGCTGGACACCGGTGTGCCGCCCGGCGACGTGGTGTACCCGGGCGAGGAGCCGCGTACCTGCGCGGTATCCACCATCCTCGGCGCGTACCTGTGGTCCATGCTGCTGGCACGGCTGCACGACCTCGCGGACGAGCGTGGCGTCCGGCTTCCGGTGTGGACGAGCTCCAACGTGCCCGGCGGGGACGAGCGCAACGCCGACCTGCTCGCCCGCTACGGCGAGCGGATCCCGGAGCTGGCCACGCTGCGCTGACGGGTGCGCCCGCACGCGGCCGTGGCGTGGTAGGTGTAAGGCGTGCCGCAACCGTTTCGTGGGTCTGTGCTGGAAGCGACGCTGGAACGGATCACCTTCGCCAACGAGGACACCGGCTACACCGTCGCCAGGGTGGATCCCGGCCGCGGGGGTGACCTGGTCACCGTCGTGGGCTCGCTGCTGGGCGCGCAGCCGGGTGAGGCGCTGCGGATGGTCGGCCGGTGGGGCTCACATCCGCAGTACGGCAAGCAGTTCCACGTCGAGGACTACAGCACCGTGCTGCCCGCGACGGTGCAGGGGGTGCGCCGCTACCTCGGTTCCGGGCTGATCAAGGGCATCGGCCCGAAGCTCGCGGAGAAGATCGTCGACCACTTCGGGGTCGGCGCGCTCGAGGTGATCGAGCACGAGCCGGACCGGCTGATCGAGGTACCCAAACTCGGGCCGAAACGCACCGCGCTGATCGCGAAGGCGTGGGAGGAGCAGAAGGCCATCAAGGAGGTGATGGTCTTCCTCCAGGGCATCGGGCTGTCCACCTCACTGGCCGTGCGGATCTACAAGCAGTACGCCGACTCCTCGATCGAGGTCGTGCGCACCGAGCCGTACCGGCTGGCAACGGACGTGTGGGGAATCGGGTTCAAGACCGCCGACACGATCGCCAAGGCGGTAGGCATCCCGCACGACAGCCCGCAACGGATCAAGGCCGGCCTGCAGTTCACCCTCTCCGAGGCCACCGGCAACGGGCACTGCTTCCTGCCGGACCAGGAACTCATCGCCGAGGCGATCAAGATCCTGCAGGTGGACACCGGACTGGTGATCGACTGCCTGGCGCAGCTGGTGGATGAGGAGGGCGTGGCGCGCGAGGAGATCCCCGACGCGGACGGCGAAGAGGTGCGAGCCATCTACCTGCTGCCCTTCCATCGCGCGGAGATCTCGCTTTCCGCCCAGCTGCTGCGGCTGCTGCGCACCAGCGCCGACCGGCTGCCCGCCTTCGCGGGCGTCGACTGGGCGAAGGCGCTGTCCTGGCTGCACGGCCGGACCGGCACCGAACTGGCCCCGGAGCAGGAGTCCGCGGTCCGGCAGGCACTCACCGAGCGGATCTCGGTGCTCACCGGCGGGCCCGGTTGCGGCAAGAGCTTCACCGTACGCTCCATCGTGCTGCTCGCCGCCGCGAAGAAGGCCAAGATCGTGCTGGCCGCGCCAACCGGGCGTGCGGCCAAGCGGCTCACCGAACTCACCGGGCACGAGGCGGCGACCGTGCACCGGCTGCTCGAGCTCAAGCCGGGTGGGGACGCCGCATACGACCGGGACCGGCCGCTGGAGGCCGATCTCGTCGTGGTGGACGAGGCTTCCATGCTGGACCTGCTGCTGGCCAACAAGCTGGCCAAGGCCATCGCCCCCGGCACGCACCTGCTGCTGGTCGGAGACGTGGACCAGCTCCCATCGGTCGGCGCCGGTGAGGTGCTGCGCGACCTGCTCGCCCCTGGAACGCCGGTGCCGCACGTGCGGCTGACCCAGATCTTCCGCCAGGCTGGCGAGTCCGGCGTCGTCACCAACGCGCACCGGATCAACGCCGGGGAATACCCGCTCACCAAAGGGCTTCCGGACTTCTTCCACTTCAATGTGGACGATCCGGAGGAGGCGGCGAAGCTGACGGTGGACGTGGTGGCCCGGCGTATCCCGGCCAAGTTCGGCCTGAACCCGCGGCGGGACGTGCAGGTGCTGGCCCCGATGCACCGCGGCCCCGCGGGGGCAGGCGCGCTGAACGCCCTGTTGCAGGAGGCCCTGACCCCGCCCCGGCCCGACCTGCCGGAGCGCAGGTTCGGCGGGCGGGTCTTTCGGGCCGGGGACAAGGTCACCCAGCTGCGCAACAACTACGACAAGGGCGCGAACGGGGTGTTCAACGGCACCCAGGGAGTGGTCGTCCGGGTCGACCTTGACGAGCAGCAGCTCATCGTGCGCACCGATGACGAGGAGGAGGTGGAGTACGAGTTCACCGAGCTGGACGAGCTCGCCCACGCCTACGCGGTGAGCATCCATCGCTCGCAGGGCAGCGAGTACCCCTGCGTGGTGATCCCGGTGACCACCAGCGCGTGGATGATGTTGCAGCGCAACCTGCTCTACACCGCGGTGACCCGGGCGAAGAAGCTGGTCGTGCTGGTGGGCTCGAAGAAGGCCATCGGGCAGGCGGTGCGCGCGGTCGGCGCGGGACGCAGGCACACCGGCCTCGCGCACCGGTTACAGGAGGCGCCAGGGTAGGCCGCGTTCCGGCAGCGAGGTCAGCGGAACAGCATGCAGGTGGTAGTGCCGTGCGCAAGCAACCGCCCCGCCGCATCGGTGATCCGGCCCTCCGCCGTGGCGGTGCGGGTGCCGACATGGATCACGGTGCCCTCGCCGCGGATCCACTCCTCGTCCAGCCGGATCGTGCGGACGAAGTTGACCTTCAGCTCCAGCGAGGTGTACCCGGCACCGGCGGGCAACGTGGTGTGCACGGCGCAGGCCATCGCGGAGTCCAGCACCGTGGACGGGATCCCGCCGTGCACCGTGCCGAGCGGGTTGGCGAACTCCGGGCGGGGCCGCAGCCCGAAGACCACCCTGCCCTCCTCGACCTCCTCGATCTCCATGCCGAGCAGCGAACCGATACCCGGCGGGCGCTGCTCCTCGGGCAGCGTGCTGGCGAGGCGGAGCAGTTCCAGTCCGGACATACCGGCGGGGTCCACGGCGGTCATGGCGTCCTCCCAAGCGGGTTAGGAAACTGAACCCTATAAGTTCACTTTTCTAACCGGCAAGGTAGTATCGGTCACATGCGCTGGTCGGAGATCCGGAACGAGGACTGCTCGGTGGCCCGCGCCCTGTCGGTCGTCGGCGAGCGCTGGACCATGCTGGTGCTGCGCGAGGCCTTCAACCGCACCCGGCGGTTCGAGGACTTCCAGCGGCGGACCGGTGCGCCGCGACCGGTGCTGGCCGAGCGGCTGCGCGCGCTCACCGAGGACGGGGTGCTGCACCGGACCCGCTACGCCCGGCGGCCGGACCGGTTCGAGTACCGGCTCACCGAGAAGGGGCTGGACCTCTACCCGGTCGTGGTGTCCCTGATGGCCTGGGGCGACCGGTGGATGGCCGGCGAGGAGGGCCCGCCGGTGCGGCTGACCCACCGCGCCTGCGAGACCACGGTGACCCCGCGGCTCACCTGCCCGGCCTGCGGCGAACCGGTGCGCGCGCGGGACATGCGGGTGGCGCACTGAACACCGCACGGCAGGGGATCCCGCGCCAGTCGGTCCCCGGCTCGAGCCGCTCCCCCTTCATCGCGAGGGACAACGCGTCCAGGTTCCCGCCCGCGCCGATCACCGCGTCGTAGAGCACCACCGAACGCGGTCCGATGCTCGCGCCCGCGCCCACGGCGACGGTGGACATCTTCATCACCCGATCCTCGAACAGGTGCGTCTGCAACGAGGTCAGCGGACCGATGGCGGCATCGTCGCCGATCCGCACCAGGTCGAACTCGGTGAGGAAGGTGCTGGCCAGCCACACCCGCCTGCCGATCCGGGCGCCGAACAGCCGCAGCAACACCGGCAGCAGCGGGGTCCCGGCGAGCGCGCCGAGCAACGCAGGCACCGCCGCCGCCTCGTACAGCCCGGTGATCAGCTCGGTCCGCCGGACGAAGGTTCCCCACAGCGGTTCCACTCGTGGCCGGTACCGCCCGACGATGATCCACTTGAGACAGACGACAACGAGCACGACCGCGAGTCCGGCGACGAGCGGCAAAACCGGGGCCAGCACCACGGCGGCAAGCAGGCCGCCGGAGCGCCCGGCGGCGAGCAGGACGAGGAAGCCGCCGAGCACCGCGACCGCCAGTACGGTGGCCGGGAGCACCACCCGGAGGAACTCGATCGCCAGCCTGCCTGCCACCCGCCCCGGCGCGGGCCGGAAGGTCAGCTCCTCGGCGAAATCCGGGCTGCTCTCCCGGCGCGGCAACCGGATCGGCGGGGAGCCGATCCAGGACGTCCCCGTGGGTGCGTGCCGCGGTGCCAGGCTGTGCGCGCCGACCAGCGATCCGGCGCCGAGCAGGCTGCCGGACCGCGCGAGCGCGGCGTTCCCGGCAAAGGAACGTCGCTCCATTGTGGTGTTTCCGAGTACCAGGTAGTCACGGTGGTGGACGGCAGGCCCGGCCATCACCTGATCGGCGAGGAAGCACTCCGCGCCGAGCCGCAGCAGATCCGGGTCGATATGAGCCACGGTGGACACTTCGGACCGTGGACCGATCCGCGCGCCGAGGGCGCGCAACCACCCGACCGTGTAGAGGGTGGCGTACAGCGTCGGGGTGGTCGCCAGGCTGATCTCCAGCAACTTGTCACTGAGGTACTTGCGCACCCCGAGCGCGGAACGCGCAGGCAGGATCCCGGTCGGCGTCCTGCGCAGCACGGCGTGCTTTCCGGCAAGCACCAGCAGACAGGTAGTGAACACGAACAGCGGCCCCGCGGCCAGTGCGGCCAGCAGGGCCGCACCGGCACCACCGGCCAGTGCCCGGCACACCAGCAGCAGGCCGGGCACCGCGGCCGCGAACGGCAGCAGCTCCACGGCCAGCCAGCTCACCGCGAACCCGAGCAGCAGCCTGCCGGACCATGGCGGCACGGCGGGCAACCGCTCCACCGCCGCCAGCACCGGGTCCGGGTCATCGCTGGCGGCAGGCGAACCGGTCCACCGCCTGCCTGGCGGCACGGACTGCCCGGCTGCCAGCAGCGAATGCTCGGCCAGCTGCCCGCCGTCTGCCACCCGGCAACCGGGCGCCAGCACGGCACCAGCGCCCACGAAGGCCCGTGCGCCGAGGCAGACGTGGCCCAGGGTCAGCACCCCGCCCGTCACCCGCACCGTCTCCAGCCGTGCGCCGTAGCCCACCGCGGCGCCGGCGCCGATCTCGGTGAGGGACGGCAGGGTGATCCCAGCGGTGGCAAGCTGGCAGCCTGCGCCGACCCTGGCCCCGAGTGCCCGCAGGTACGGGCCGAGTAGCGGCGAACCGCCGAGCGAGCCGAGCGGCGCCAGCGCCAGGAGTTGCCCGATCAGCCAGACCCGCACATGGGTACCGCCCCACAGCGGGTAGTCGCCCGGCCGCAAACCCGCGCTCAGTAGCCGCACCCCGAGGATCGGAAGCAGCAACCGACCCGGTAACAGGCTCGCCAGCGCCACCAGCCCGCCCTGCCACAGCACGGTCGCGTCCGGCGCGCCACCCCGGACGGCGACCACCGCCGCCACCGGCGCGCCGATCAGGAGCAGCAAGGCCAGCCTGCAGGCCAGCTGCGCCAGCCCGGCTCGGGCCACGACCCCGCGGCGGGGTACGAGAGCGTCTGGCTCGACCGTCCTTTCCCGAGGACCGTGCCGTTCGATCGTGCCTGCCAGCCCACGAACCGTGGGCTTGGCGTACAGCTCGGCAACCGAAAGCCCTGGCGCCGTCCCCTCGGCACGCAGCCGCCCAACCACCGTGGTCGCCAGCAGCGAGTGCCCGCCGAGATCGGTGAAGAAGTCCGCGGTCACCGACACCCGCTCGGGCGCGAGGTCCAGCACCTCGGCCCAGACCGTGACGATCGCGCGCTCGGCGGGAGTGGCAGGGGCGAGGACCGGACCTGAGCGCGGGAGCGTCCGTCCCCCGCCGGGCTCGGGCAGCGCGCCCCGGTCGACCTTCCCGCTCGGCAGCGTCGGCAACGTGTCCAGCACCTCGAGATGACTGGGCACCAGGTAGCCGGGCAGGTTCCGGCGCAGCAGCTCCAGCAGCCGGGCAGGCAGGTCCGGGGCCGCGACACCGGTGGTCACATAGGCGGCCAGCCCGGTGCCACCGGACAGCGGCTTGGCCGCGGCACCGGTCACCGCATCGTCGGCGAGCAGCAGGCCCTCGACCTCCTGCAGGTCCACCCGATGCCCCCGGATCTTCACCTCGCTGTCCGCCCGGCCAAGAAAGGCGATCTCCCCGCCCGGCAGCACCCGCCCGAGGTCCCCGGTCCGGTAGACCCGGCCGTGTTCGGTGCGGCGGAACCGCTCCGCGGTCAGCTCGGGCCGGTTCAGGTAGCCCCTGGCCACCCCCGGCCCGCTGACGCATATCTCGCCGACCGTGCCGTCCGGCACCGGGCGCAGGTGCTCGTCAAGGAGTTCGACCCGGTATCCGGGCAACGGCCTGCCGATGGTGACCGGCCGCCCAGGGTGCAGTTCGGCCCAGGTAGCTGTCACCGTGGTTTCGGTCGGGCCATAGGTGTTCAGCATCAGCCTGCCGACCCTGCTCCACCGGCGTACCAGCTCAGCCGGGCAAGCCTCCCCGCCGACGATCACGGTGCGCAGCGCGGGCAGCTCGGCGTCCAGGGTGGCCAGCACGGTGGGCACGCAGTACAGCACCGTGATCCGGCGCTCGGCGAGGAAGGTGGCGAGTCCCGCGCCGAACCGCCCCTCGCCCTCCGGACCGGCTACCAGCGTCGCGCCCACCGCCCAGGTCGGCCAGATCTCCTCGATCGAGAAGTCGAAGGCGAGGGTCATCCCCTGGTAGACCCGGTCACCGGGGCACACCCGGTAGATCGGGGTCGCCACCTCCAGGAAGTGCATGATGCTGGACTGGGCCACCTCCACCCCCTTGGGCCTCCCGGTGGAGCCGGAGGTGTAGATGACGTAGGCGGCCGCGTCCGGTACCGGTTCGGGTTCCGGTTGCCAGGGCGGGTAGCCCGCCACCCGCGGCTCGATCTCGGACATCCGCAGCACCGGGCACGGCGGGGTGCGCGCGGGCGGTTCGGCGCAGAGCAGGAGGGACAGCGCGGCATCCGCGGCAATGAAGGTGACCCGGTCCGGCGGGGCGGCCGGGTCGATCGGGACGAAGACCGCGCCCGCCTTCACCACGGCCAGTAGCGCGACGTAGGCATCCACCGACCGGGGCAGCCGGATGCCGACCCTGCCGCCTGGCCGCACCCCGGCCGCGGCGAGGTAGTGCGCGAGGCGGTTGGCGCGTACGTCCAGCTCGGCGTAGGTCAGACTGCTCGCCCCGCACTCCAGCGCCACGGCATCCGGCCGGACGGCGCGGGTGGCTTCGAACACGGTTCGCAGGCCGCGCAGACTCCTCCCGGCGACGGTGGTCATGACGCCACCGGTACCGGTGCGAGCGCCGTCCTGGCATTGGCATAGCGCCGGGCCAGCACGGCGCAGACCATCAGCTGAAGCTGGTGGAACAGCATCAGCGGCAGCACGATCAGCCCGACGCCCTGGTCGGCGAACAGCACCGCCGCCATCGGAACCCCGCTGGCCAGGCTCTTCTTCGAGCCGCAGAACACGATCGCGATCCGGTCCTCGAGGTTGAAACCGAGCCAGCGTGCGCTGCCACTGGTGACCAGCAGCACCAGCCCGAGCAGCGCCGCGCTGACCGCGAGCAGCGCGCCGAGCCGCGGCACCGGCAACTGCTGCCAGATCCCGGCCTGCACTCCCTGGCTGAACGCCGAGTACACCACCAGCAGAATCGAGCCGCGGTCCACATACCCGAGCACCCGCCGGTTGCGGGTGATCCACTCCCCGATCCAGCGCCGCAGCAGCTGCCCGGCCGCGAACGGCAGCAGCAGTTGCACGCCGATGTCCAGCATCGGCTGCGCGGAGATACCACCCCTGGTGGCCAGCAACAGGCCGACCAGCACCGGGGTGAGCACGATCCCGGCCAGGTTGGACAGCGAGGCGCTGCAGATGGCCGCGGGGACGTTGCCCCTGGCGATGGAGGTGAAGGCGATCGAGGACTGCACGGTGGATGGCAGGACGCACAGGAACACCAGCCCGACGTAGAGCTCACTGGTGAGCACCGCGGGCACCAGCGCGTGCGCGGCAAGGCCGAGCAGCGGGAAGAGCACGAAGGTGCTGGCGAACACCACCAGGTGCAGTCGCCAGTGCCGCACCCCGTCGGCCACCGCGCGCGGCGAGAGCCGGGCGCCGTAGAGGAAGAACAGCAGACCGACCGCGATATCCGCGCCGCCGTCCACGACCGCGGTACCGGCGCCCCGCGCGGGCAGCACCGAGGCCAGCGCGACCGTGCCGAGGAGCGCCAGGAGATAGGGATCGACAAACCGACTCACGTGTTTCAGTGGATGGATCATGGGAGCCTCCTCCCGGACCGGGCGGCCCCGGCGCATGGCTGGTGCGCCGGGACCGCCCTGGCGCCGGATTGCCTCAGCTGC
Source organism: Amycolatopsis aidingensis (assembly GCF_018885265.1). Classification (GTDB taxonomy): domain Bacteria; phylum Actinomycetota; class Actinomycetes; order Mycobacteriales; family Pseudonocardiaceae; genus Amycolatopsis; species Amycolatopsis aidingensis. The sequence goes on along the minus strand of NZ_CP076538.1, from coordinate 424,922 downwards.
CGACCAGCGCCGGCTTCGGGTGGTGCCTGCTGATGTTCTGCTCGAGCAGCAGCAGCGACTCTGCGACGCCGACCTGGTCCTCGCCCTGCGGCAACCGGCCGTCGTTGTGCTTCAGCGCGGTCAGCGCCCGGTCCATCGCCGACTGCGCGGCGAACAGGCAGGGCGTGCTGTAGATCGCGACGTCCACACCGAGCCGTTCCAGCTCCGACAGCGAGAGCCGCGGGGACTTCCCGCCCGCGATCTGGTTGAACAGCAGCGGCTTGTCCCCGATCACCGAACGGATCCTGGTGATCCAGTCCGCGCTGCGCACGCCGTCGACCAGGATGACGTCGGCGTCGGTCGCCGCCAGCGCCTCGGCCCTGCGCAGGATCTCGGCTTCCTCGGTGGCGTCCGTGCGGGCCACCACCAGCAGGTCGCGGCGGGTTCGCAGCACCAGCTCCAGCTTCTCGAGGTACTCCGGCAGCGGCAGCACCTGCTTGCCCTCCACATGGCCGCAGCGCCGGGGGCGCTTCTGGTCCTCGAGGATCACCCCGGAGGCACCGATCGCCTCCAGGTGCTCGACCACGTGGCAGGCCACCTCCGGGTCGACATAGCCGTCATCGATGTCCACCAGCAGGTGATGCCCTGGAAAGGCGAGGCGCAGCCGCTGGACGAAGCTCACGATGTCCGGCCAGGCGATGAACCCGATATCCGGCAGCCCGTAGTACGACGCGGCGAAGCCGAACCCGGACACGAAGAACCCGTCGTAGTGCTGCGCCGCCACCGACGCGGAGAACATGTCGAAGACTCCGATAAGCGGCGTTACGCCACCTTCTGAAACATTGTTCCGTAAATTCTGCCCAGGGCGCATTGCCCCTCCTCGGGGTTGTTGGTACATATTTCAATCAATGAGGTCCGCAACAAATCGGACCCCGCTCCCGCTACGCCACGGGAAGGCCGTGATCACTGGTGCACTCGCAAGTAAGGCGTGGCAGCGTGGATGCTTCTGCCGATACCGCGGTACGCGCCAAAACCGAACGGCTTTCATCTTGAGTACCCGACCGGGAAGGGTCAAGGGAGGTGGTGCACATCCCAGGAAATGAACGAAACACCGCACACCACCAGGGAAAGCGGTATTTTTCAATTGTCTGAATTGAACCGCCGAATCGGCCGCCCACCAGCGGATCTCCACCGGAAAACGCAAAGCGGGTCACTCCGGCAGCACCGGGATGGCCACCATTCGTTCACCAATCGTTCACCAGGCGCGCGGCGGCTCCCCGGCGCGGCCCGGTACGGCCGTCCGGCGGCCCGCACGCGACGGCCACGGTCCCCGCGCCCGCGGCGGCGCGTATCCCGTCATCGCAGCTCAGACCCCGTATCCGCAGGTCAGGGGCCACTCTGCTACTCTCTTCCGCGGAGGATTGGCCGAGCGGCCTAAGGCGCACGATTGGAAATCGTGTTGGGTGTGAAAGCCCTCACGGGTTCGAATCCCGTATCCTCCGCACCTGGCTGGCGGCGTGTCCCGAGACAACCTCGGGACACGCCGCCAGCCATATTCGCGGGGGAGAACCCCCATAGGACCAGTCGAACACCCACCCGCCGTCTGTCCGGAATCGCCCGGTCACGCTAGGTTTGTTGAAGGTAGACCTACCCAGCTCCAAGGAGTCCGCCCCATGCCCGGAGTGGAAGAGATCCGCGCGGGGATCGCCCTCGCGAACGAGAAGGCTTCCGCCAGCATTGCCGCCCTGCAACAGGCCGCCCAAGCCCTGGAGGAAGCCCAGCAGTCACTGGCCGCGGCGACCTCAGGCAGCACCCAGGCCGAGGTGAACCAGGCACACGGGCTGCTCGCCGAAGCCCTGCAAGGCATCAACGGCACCCAGAGCACGATCCAGGCCTGCATCTCCTCGGCCGACTCGTACTCCGCGCGGCTGTAGCCGATGTCGCTGGACGAGCTGCGCCACCTGCTCGCCGCGGTGCACGGCGGGATGGACGACGCGCGGGCGCACTTCGATCGGGCCCGAGGGTTGCTGCAGGAATCCCGGCGCGCCATCGTGGATGCGCAAGCACAGGCCCAACCCTGGCTCCCGCCGCAACTGGCCAAGGCCTTCGACCAACTCGACACCCAGACCGGAAGGCTGGACAACGCGGACGAGCTGTTGACCCGCTATGAAGCACGGCTGTAGGTGACCCGCGTGATCGGAAGGAAGGCCGGCGAGCAACGCGCGCGGGTGATCTCCGCGCTGGATCAGCTGCGCAAGCAGATCGGGCTCGCCCTTGGTGCGGCGACGAATGCCAGGAAGTCGGCCGAGAACCAGCTCGCCAAGCTGGAGCTGGAGCAGTCGATCGTCCAGGCCGGGATCGAGCAGGCCGCGGCGGACCCGCGGGTCGTCGAGCGGGCGAACGAACCGGAGATGGCCGGGGTGTTCGCCTGGCTGGACACGGTCCGTAAGCAGTTCTACGGGGAATGGTCCGACGGGCCGAACCGGTTGCGGGAGCTGGTCGCGGCCAGTGCTCCCGGCGCCGCGGGCAAACCCCCTGGCGAGTGGCTCGGCCGGGTCGGAACGCACAGCGGGGTGATCGCCCCGGAGCTGTGGCGGATCGGCTCGGCCGTGGTGGATGGAGGTGACACCGGCCGCACCCCCGGCACCGAGCTGACCTTCGATGTCGCGGTCCCGCTGCTGGACGAGTCGCACCTTTCCATCACCTCCGCGCCGAAGACCCGCCCGAGCATCGACGCGCTGGTGGAGAACCTGCTGATCCGGGTGCTCAGCACCTTCGAGCCCGGCGCGGTGCGGGTGCACCTCTGGGACGTCGGGCAGCTCACCGCGGTGCTGCCGAACTTCTACGCCCTGAGCCGCACCAGCGCGCTCACCGTGCACGACCCGACCCGGCTGGTCGACCTGCTGGACGAGCTGGCCGGGCACATCCGGCGGATCCACGCGCACACCATGCAGGCGGGGTACACCTCGTTGCAGGCCGCGCGCAGGGACACCGGGCGGCGGATCGAACCATGGCGGATCGCCGTGCTCTACGGCAACGGCGAGGAACTGCAACCCGAGCAGCTGCGCGAGCTGAAGCGGGTGGCCTCCGGGGCGCTCGCCGCGGGCATCTCGCTGATCCTGGTGGACGTGCCGACCGCGCTCGGCGGCGCGGTGGAGAGCATCAGCCTGCTCGACGAGCGGCACGCGATCACCAGCATGACCGGTTCCGACCTGGTGGTCCGGCTGGACCGGCCGCTGCCTGCCGGGCAGGTCGGCACCGCGGCGAGCCGGATCGCCGAGGCGCTCATCGCCAAGCAGGGCGGTCCGCGCTCCTTCGCCGACCTGCTGCCAACCGAGCTCGGCAAGGATCGCTCGGCAAGGGAACTGCGCGCCCCGGTCGGGTTCTACGAGGGCGAGCCGGTGGAGGTGGTGATCGGTGACGCCAGCCCGCACGCACTGATCGGCGGGCCGAGCGGCTCCGGCAAGACCAACTTCCTGTACGCCCTGCTCGGCAGCCTGTGCGCGCGCTACTCGCCGGAGGAGTTCGCGCTGTACCTGCTGGACTTCAAGGAAGGCGTGTCCTTCGCCGGGCTCGCGCCGGGCCGCAAGGACGAGAGCTGGCTGCCACATGCCCGGCTGGTCGGGGTGAACGTGAACACCGACCGGGAGTTCGGGCTCGCGCTGCTGCGGTTCCTCGCCGACGAGCTGCGCAGGCGTTCGGCCGCGGCCAAGGACCACGAGGTGACCCACCTCGCCGAGCTGCGCGAGCAGGACCCGGATGGGCACTGGCCACGGATCGTCGCGGTGATCGACGAGTTCCAGTACCTGTTCGCGGGCCGGGACACGGTCACCGCGCTGGCCACCTCGCTGCTGGAGGACATCGCCCGGCGCGGCCGCTCGCAGGGCATCCACCTGGTGCTGGCCAGCCAGGACGTGGCCGGGATCGAGGCGTTCTGGGGCAAGCCCGCGGTCTTCGAGCAGTGCACGCTGCGGATCGCGATGCCCAAGGCGCGCCGGGTGCTGTCCGAGACCAACCAGGCCGCGGTGTCCGCGCCGAAGTGGCATGCCGTGGTCAACCACGACTCCGGGGTGGCGCACGGCAACCAGCTCGCGCATATCCCGGACGCTAGCGCGAAGGGCGTTTTCCCCGGCTTGCAGCAACGGCTGTGGGAACGTTATGCCGCCTCGTCCCAGCGGCCCCGGTTGTTCGACGGGGCGCACGCTCCGGTGCTGGAGGAGTCCCGCGCGTTCACCGAACTGGAGTACGTGAGCAGGCCGAAGGCGCTGCTCGGCCAGTCCATCGAGGTCACCGAGTCCGCCCGCGGGGTGGAGCTGTCCGGCGCCCCCGGCCGCAACGTGGCGGTGCTCGGTACCACGCAGAAGGAAGCACTGTCCATTCTGAACTCTGCGGTGCGCTCGCTCGCCCGCCAGTACCAGCCCGGCGAGGCCGTGTTCGTGCTCAGCTGCCTGGTGGAGACCTGCACCGAGGCGGTCAGCGGCCTGTGCGACTGGCTGGCCGGTGCGGGGCACAAGGTGGAGCTGGTGGCACCGGCCGATCTCTCCGGACGGGTACACGCCCTCGCCGATGATCTGTCCGATGTAGACATCAAACGGATCGTGACGCTGTACGGCGTGGACGCGGCGCTGCCCGCGCTGGAGCAGAAGTCACCCGGCCAGGCCAGCGGGCTGGACCAGTTGCGTGTGCTGCTCAAGCAGGGACCCGCCAACGGGTTGCACGTACTCGGCTGGTGGCGCGGGGTCAGCAGACTGAAGGACACCCTGGGCTTCACCGGGACCGACGACATCGGCGCCTGGGCCGCGCTGGACGTGCAGGGCAGCGAGCTCAGCCCGTTCTGCGCGGGCCAGGTGGTGCACTGGGCGCCGCGCCCTGGCCGCGCGCTGTTCTTCGATCGCAGCACGCACAGCGCGCCCGAGGTGATCATTCCCTTCCACCAACCGGATCCGGGAGACGAGGAATGACCGAAGGCAGCACGGCCGCGATGCGGTACAAGGAGATCATCGGGCTGGCCCGCAAGGCCGCGGACGACCTGCGGTCCTGGGAGCTGAACCGGGCCGACGAGCTGGCCGCCGCGCGGGCCACCGCCGAGGCCGAGGTCGCCGCCGCCGTCGAGCGAGAGCAGACCACCGCCGAACGGGCGAACCGCTGGTGGCGGATGGCGGCCGACAACATCGACCGGTTGTCCTGGCTGGAGGCCGGGGCGGCCCCGGAGCCGATCGACTCGGCAAGGGGCGAGTGGCTGGACCGCTACCTCGAGGATGTGCGGCCCGCCTACCAGGAACTGAACCACGCCATCCTCAGCCTCGGCTGGCGCGCCCGCTGAGGCGGCCCGCACGTACGGGAACGGCAAACCCACGCGCGTGGCGGGCAAACACGCGTATGTGGGCGGCAAACACGCCGAGCGCGGGGGTGCGCTCGGCGTGCCGCCGCTGGTTCAGGACCGGTGCGGGAGGCAGCCGAAGATACGCTCCAGCCAGTCCAGCAGGTCGTTCAGCGCGTCCGAGACCGGGTTTCCGGTGCTCGGGCGGAAGCGGACCACCTGCGGGTCGTGGTCACTGGCCTGCTCGGCGAACTCCGCGTTGATGTGCACCACGTCGTAGTCCACCCCGCGCGGGGCGTCCGAGACCAGCACGTGGTCCAGCACCTGGGAGTTGCCCTCGTAGATGTAGCTGTACCGCTCGCGCTCCGGCAGCGTGTTCATCAGCGCTTCCAGCGCGCCGCCCTCGGTCAGCGTGCGCACGGCGGGCGAGAACGGGTAGTCGTTCAGGTCGCCTGCCACCACCAGGTTGGCCCGCGGGTCGGCGGCCAGCAGGTCGTCGGCGAAGGCGCGGACCACTTCCGCCTGCTTGATCCGCTGCACCTCGGAGCCACGGGTCGGCGGTTGGAACCGGCCGTGGGTCGGCTCGTCCCCGCCCTTGGAGGCGAAGTGGTTGGCCACCACGAACACCGTACGGCCACCGAAGACGAACTCGCCGACCAGCGGTTTGCGGCTGTCCTCCCATGCCGCGTTGGCCGGGTCGATCCGGCCCGGCGAGACGGAAAGCCGTGGCTCGCCCCGCTCGGTCACCACCTCGACCGGGGTGGTCGCGTCCCCGCCCGGACGATCCACAAAGGATACACGTTCCGGGTTGAACAGGAAGCCGACCCGGATGTTGCCGCCAGGCTGGCCACCGTCGGCGAGGTCTTGGGGGTCGATCTGCCGCCACTCGTACCGCGGGCCGCCCGCGGCCTCGATCGCAGCCACCAGCCTGCCAAGGGTCTGCTCGGCACCGACCACGCCGTCGCCCCTGCCGTCCGGGCCGTTGTCGTCCTGGATCTCCTCCAGCGTGACGATGTCCGGGTTGGCGAGGTTGTGCACGATGCCGCCGGCCAGCTCGTCGAACTTGGCCTGCTCATTGACCGCCGAGAGGTTCTCCAGGTTGTAGGTGGCCACCGCGAGCTCACCGCTGCGCTGGCGGCGGGTGGTCTCCCGCTCCAGCCCGTTGTCGGTGACCTTGCCGAGCTCGCTGGCGAACAGGGTGTACCCGCCGTACTGGTCGTACTCCACCGGGCCCGCGGTGCGGCCGGAGAGCGTGTCCCCGGTGTTCGCCCGCGGGAACGGCCGCTCGGCGAAGGGAATCAGCGACTCCACCTTGAGAATGCCGGTGTTCGGCCGGTCATAACCCAGGTACACGGTGCCCCCGCGGGCGCTGGGGTTCTGCTCCGGCTTCGTGGTCACGTACAGCTCGTTGTATCGCGTGCTCGGCCCGACCACCCGCACGTCGGCGACACTGACCCGCTCACTCTCCCGCGCCTCCCAGAAGTCCAGCGCGTAGGTGTCCGGCCGCAGCTCCAGCGGCTCGATGTTCCCGCCCGGCAGCGCGGTGAGCTCGTCCGGAACGGTGTCCGGCTGGATCACCGTGGCTTCCGGAACCGGGTTGCCCGAGGAGGTCACCGTCCACTCCGCGTTACCGAGTTCGGTGAGCGACTGGTACTTCGAGTCTTCCGAGTAGTCCGGGTAGTACTCCTTGACCGTGCCGGTCACGCTGACCGCGTCGCCGGGGGACAGCGCGAACCCGGTGTCGCCGGTATAGACGAACAGGGCCTCGCTGGTGCGCGGGTCGGCGTCCGGTTCCGGGTCCTGGAACCAGAAACCCCTGCTGGAGCCGAAGGTCCTTGTCGCGGTGACCACCCCGGTGACCCCGGTGACCCGCTCGCCGTCCAGCGGGGAGATCCGGGTGGTGCCCTGGATGTCGTGGATCCGGGCGGTGACCGGATCGGGCTCGTCCCCGCCGGGGGTCTCCCCCGCCGCGTTGCGCGGGTTCGGCTCGCCCTCGGTGAAGTCCGCGGCGTTGTCGTCGGTGTCGGCGGGCCCGGTGCGGGCGACCGAGGTGGTGTTGTCCGTCCCCGGCGCAGGCGATCCCTCCCGCACCACGGCGTCGCCGTAGCCGACCAGGTCCACGATGCGGGTGTCGGCGGCGCAGTCCGCCGCGGTCAGGCAGGTCAGCTTGGCGGTGCCGGCGACGAGCGCCACGGTGCCCGCGCGGGAGCTCATCGCGATCCGGCCCTCGGCGTCCGGCTCCGGCAGCGGGGTCGAGCCGCCGGCGCCCCTGGCCTGGCCGACCAGGTAGCTGCCGTCCGGCTGGACACTGCCGGTGAGCTCGGTGACCTGCCACTGGCTGCGCTCGCTCGGCGCGGCGGGCAGGTACTGCACGCTCCAGCCGTCCAGGGCTACCCCGGTGTCGCCGACCGTGGTCAGCTCGACGAAGTCGTGGGTCAGCGTGGCCCCGGAGTTGCCGCCTCCGCCGTAGACCTCGGCGATCACCGCACCGGTACTCGGCGCTGCCTGTACCACCGGGGCGGCGACCAGGCTCAGGGTCATCGTGACGGCGGCGGCACCCGCGAGGGCGCCACGTCTTGCGGGCAGGGTCACGGGTTGTCCTCTCATCGCAAGGTTGCGTTCGGGGCATCCTTACCCAGACGGGTGAACGACGGAAGACATGCGCACAACGGTTACCCAGCGCCACTGCTGTGAGTGGCCTGCTCAGAGCAGGCCCTCGCAGGTGCGGACGAGGGTGTGGGCGGTACGGCGGGCGGCTGCGCCGAGGGCGGGATTCTCCGCGTGCTGCTGCCAGCGGCGCAGGGCCACGGCCGCGGCCTGCCGGAGCACTCCGTCCTCGGCGGCCTCGGCGTCCGCCATGCCCAGCCGCTCCGCGGGGGCCTGGCCCTCGTCGCCGAGCAGGCGCAGCGCGTCGTCCCGCAGCTCATCGGGCAGGGTGACCCGGCCACCGCGCAACTCCGCGAGGGCCCGCAGCTCGCGGAACTCGTGCGCCCCGGCAACCACCCGCTCCAGCTCGGCGGCCAGCGCGGCGGACCCCGGGCGGGGTTCCATCCGCAGCACCACCTCCAGCGCGATCAGCGCGGCCCGCGCCTTGAGCACCGGCCGTCTGCCGGTGAGGTACCGGCCGACGGACTCGCGCAGCTCGTCCAGCCCGCTGCGCGCCACCAGCCGCGCGGCCAGCTCGGCCTGGCTGCCGGCCTCACGGCGCAGCAGGGTGCTCGCCAGCCGCACCCCGAACAGCCCGAACCGCTCCAGCAGCCCGGCGCGGGTGCCCGCGTCCACCGGGGCGGGGAACTCCGGCCCCGCCAGCCGGTCCGCGGACAGCAGGTACGGCTCGAGTTCCGCCTTCGGCACCCTGGCCAGCTCGGCCAGCGCCGCGAACTCCGGCTCGCGCAGGGTCCGGCCCGCGGCCGCGGGCAGCCCGGCGACGGCAACCACGTCCTGGCACAGCAGGCCGGTCTCGCCCTCCCTGCGGTGCCGCCGTGCGACCTTCCGCGCCGAGATCAGTGCGTCCACCCGGCCACCGCCGAGCTCGTCGGCCCTGGACAGCACGGCCAGCGCGTGCACCGGCGCCGCCCGCGCGATCGGGTGCTGGCGGGTCGCGCGCAGGAAGCCGAGATCCGCCTGCGCCGGGTTGGGCAGCAGGAACAGCACGGCGTCGGCCTCGGTGCTGACCCCCTCCACCACCGGCGCGGCCTCGGCACGATCGAGCCCGGGGGTGTCCACCAGGGTCAGCTCGCGCAGGGCACGGTTCGGCCAGTCCAGCTCCACCCGGTCCACCGGGCCGGGGGCCGCCTCGCCGTCCAGCCACACCTCCTGCTCCGCCCGCCGCACGGCCAGCTCGAACGGGGGCGCGGACCGCGGGTAGCCGACCGCCCGTGCTTCCGGGGCCGCCCGGTACCAGGCGGGCGGCTGCCAGCCCGCCACCTCGATCGGCGCGACCCGCTCCCCGGCCAGCGCGTTCACCAGGGTCGACTTGCCGCAGGACTGCGGGCCCAGCACGGCCAGCCGCAGCGGGTCGTCCAGCCTGGCCAGATGCCGCCGCAGCCAGGTGGTGGCCCGCGCGCTGTCGCGGTACAGCTCCAGCGCCTGTTCCAGCAGCACCCTCGTGCGCCGCGCCAGCGCCGGGCCCCCCGAACCGCTCACGCGGTCAGCTCGCGCCGGGCTGCGGGGACCGTGCCGAGCGCGTGCACCCGCCTGCGCAGCAGGGTCAGCTCGTCCATACCGAGTTTGAGCTGCTGCGCCCGCGCCGCGCGCTCGGTGGTCTCGGCGTCGATGAGACGCTTGATCCCCTTGGCGGACTCGGAGATCTCCGCCCGCAGCTCCTCCGCCACCCCGGCGAACCGGTCGCGCAGGGCCCGGTGGATCAGCCGGGTGGTGTCCTTGCTGTGCTTGCCGTAGCCGAGAAAGAAGTCGTCGACGTAGCGGTGCGCTGCGTTCTTCGCCGCGGACTGGCGGCGTTTGAGCCGGTTGCCCCGCTCCTCGAACACGCTCTTCGCACCGAACGCGACCCCGGCGCCGATGGAGATCGGGTTGATCAGGGTCAGCCCGGCCACGGTGCTGGCCAGCCCGAACATCAGCAGGCCGCTGTAGGAGCCGCGCATGCCGACGAACAGCTTCTGCCCGATGCCGAACCGTTCCACCGCGGGCATCCGCAGCTCGCCGACGTGGTCGAAGGCGCCGTCGCGACCTGCGGACTCGGGCAGCGAGTCCGCCGTGTCCCGCGCGACCAGCCGGGCCAGCCTGCGGGTGATCCAGTCGAAGCGGTCGAGCAGCCAGCCGGAGTTGGCCTCGGCCACGGCGGTCAGGTTCTCCCGCAGCCATTCCGCGAACTCCGGCCAGTTCTTCGCCGGGTCGGCGACCTCGAAATAGTCGTCCACCTCGTGCAGGATCCGGCGGGTCCGCTCGCGCAGGTCGAACTCCACATCGGAGGTGAGGTCGGCCACCTCGTCGGAAAGCAGGGTCTGCCAGCGGGCCGACTCCCGCTGCAACCGTTCCAGTTCCCTGCTCGCGGCGTGCCAGCGCGCGGTCAGCTCCGCGGTGTCCGCCTGCTGGGTCACGGTGTACTCGGCGCGCACCTGGTCGGCCAGCTGCTCGACGGCCAGCCCGGCCAGCGCGGCCACCGAACGGCGGGCCAGCAGCTCGGCCTGCCCGGCGAGGTCCTGGCTGAGCAGCCGGACCAGCTCGCCGAACCCGGATTCGGCCGCCAGTTCCCTGTCCCCGGCACGGGCCGCGGCCAGCCGCAGGTTCGCCGAGACCGGGACGACGGGTGCCCGCAGCCCGTCCCTGGCCAGCCGGGCCCGGTTGCGCTCGGCCACCCGCCGCCAGTTCGCCACCAGGTCGATCTTGGTCAGCACGACCACCACGGTCGGGCACAGCTCGAGCACCCCGGCCAGCAGGTCCAGCTCGCCGGTGGACAGCTCCCTGGTGGCGTCGGAGACCAGCAGGGTCGCGTCGGCCGATGGCAGCGCACCGGGATCCACCGCGGGTGGCGTGTCGATCAGCGCGAGTCCGCTGGACAGCAGCTTGCGGGGCAGGCCGACCTCGGCGCGCAGCACGCCGCCAGCGGCCTCGCGGTTGGCCAGCGCGGTGGCCGACTCGATGGGCACGGTCCGCCTGCCAGCGGTGGCCTCCAGCGCGGGCGGCCCGCCGGTGCCGGCATCAGGCACCGGATCGGTCACCAGCACGGCGGCCGGGCTGTCCGCATGCCGGACGATCGCGGGCACGGTGGTGGTGTGGTCGTCCCCCGTGGCGCACACCGGCGCGTTGACCAGTGCGTTGATCAGCTGGCTCTTGCCCTGGCCCGCCTGGCCGAGGACCGCCACCCGCAGCTGGCCGTCCAGCAGCTGGGCTCGTCTTTCCCGCAACCGCTGGACCAGGTCCGGGCGCTGGTGGGTGGTGCAGGCCCGGACCGTGTCGTCGAGCACGTCGAGCCACGGCGGTGCGGTCATCGAGCCGAGTGTCCCCCTTTACAGCCGGTGAACGGAGCCGGGCCCGCCATCTCGGCCGACCCGGCTCCAACCGCGCCCTGATCAGCCGCCGAGGCTCAGGTCGTCGGCGATGCCGGAGGGGTTCGGCAGGTCGGCGCCCTGCTGGGTGACCTGACCCAGCGGGCTGTCGCCGACCGTGTCGGTCACGGTGTCGGTCACCTGCTCGGTCACCGCGGTCGGGTCGGTCTCCGGCAGGTCGACATCCGGCAGCGGGTTGGCCACCGGCAGCTCGGGAAGCTCGCCAGGCAGCCTGCCTGCCAGGTCCGGAAGTTCGGGCAGCTCGGGAAGCTCCGGCAGGTCACCGGTGTCCGGCACCTCGGTGGCGGGCAGGTCGTCCAGCCCGCCGGTGAGGTCATCCGTCCGCGGCACCTCGGCGGTGGCCGAGGAAACCTGCCCGGACACCGTCTCGGCCCCGGTGCGCACCGCATCCGCGGCCTCGCCCGCGCCGGCGTCCTCGAGCTGGCCGCTCACCGTCTCCGCGCCGGTGGAAACGCCGTCGGCGAAGGCCTGGCCGCCGGAGGAGACATAGGTGGCGACGGTGCCGCCCGCGGCCTCGCCGCCCCGGCCGAGCGCCTCGGTGTCCAGGTCGAGGTCGCCCAGCTCACCGAACTCGCCAGCGCTTTCGAAGCCGTAGTCGCCGAGCGGGGACATGGTGGAACCGCCGACCGCGAACTCCTCGGTGTTGCCCGCGCCGCTGCCCTCCACCGAGAAGCCGGTGCCTGCCAGCTCGAACCCGGCGCTCACGCCGTCGGTGCTCGCGGCGAGGTGACCGTTGCCGACCACCTGCGCGTTGCCGAACTCGCCACCCGCGGTGACCCCGTCCGCACCGGCCGCCGCGTTGGCCTGGAACGCGCCGGCCTCGGCGGTGCCGCCGCTGACGCCCCCGGCGACCCCGCTCAGGCTGCCGGTGAGGTCGGCGTCCGCACCGGCCTCGAAGGTCTCGCTGCGCACGCTGCCCACGCCGGTGAAGCCGTCCGCACTGCCCTCACCGGACAGGGTGAAGCTACCCACGTCCGGGGCACCGGCGGCCTCCGCCACGGCGCGCAGCTGGGCGATCGCGTCCGCGGCGCCCTCGGTGGGCAGCCCGGCGCCGTCCAGCGAGTCGATCCCCGGCACCGGGGCCGGCAGCTGGGCGTAGTCCAGCACCAGCGGGACGACCTCCTGGACGTCCTGCGCGGTCACGTCGGAAAGGCCGGCTCCGGCGAGTGTCCCGGCGGGGTCCTCGGCGAAACAGGACCTTGCGGTGGCGTCGGTGAGCAGGTTGAGCACGAAGTCGTGCAGGGTCTGGTCAGCGTTCTGCAACGGAAGTCTCCTAGTACGGGAAGGGTGGGTGGCGCTGGGCGGCCGGCCGCGCGGCGCCACGGAAAACGCTAGGAGCCGGGGGTTGTGCGCACATCGGGGCTCGTCCCCGTGCTCGCCACGGCACCCGAACGGGTGGGCGTTAGGGGATTAGGGAGTCGGCGGCGCAGCCCATTCGGGGCTGTCCCCGCGGGGTAACCCTTTGGTACGAAAGGCCGACCCCCTACCGAGGTACCCCGTGAAGGAACCGCCACCATGCGCTACGTCCTGGGCATTGATCTGGGTGGCACGCGCAGTAAGGCCGCGATCCTTCGCTACGGCGAGCAGAGCTGGGGCGATCCGCAGCCGGTCCCGCTGGACGGTATGCCGTGGATGGAGTCGGTGCTGCATGTCTGCCACGAGGGCACCGTGCTGGCCGGGCGGGCCGCCCGGCAGCGGGCGGGCGCCGAGCCGGAACGCATCGCGCGCGGGTTCCTGCGCCGGGTCGGCGACGACACCCCCTTCGTGCTCGGCGACCACTGCTACCCAGCCGAGGTACTGACCGCGGTGCTCGCGGGATGGATCGCCGACCGGGTGGCCGAGGCCGAACGGGACGAGGCGACCAGGATCGCGGTGACCCATCCGGCGAGCTGGGGCGCGCACCGCCGCGGCCTGCTCGGCGAGGCCCTGCACGAGGCCGGCCTGCCGGGGGTGCTGCTGCTGCCGAACCCGGTCGCGGTGGCGGAGGACCACCTCGGCAGGCACGGCATGGAGCCGGGCAGCGCGCTGCTGGTCTGCCGGATCGGCGGTGAGCAGGCCGAGGCCACGGTGCTGCGCCGTACCGAGGCCGGGTTCGAGCCGCTGGCGCACGGCGAGCAGCCGGGCGCGGGCGCGGAGCTGGACGACCTGCTCAGCACGCACGTGCTGGCCCGGCTCGCGCAGCAGGAGCCGCTGCCCGACGCGGCCATGGCCGGGCTGCGCGCGGCCTGCGCCGGGGCGAAGGAGCAGCTTTCGGTCAGCACCGAGGCCGACCTTCCGGCCGCGGGCGTGCGGGTGACAAGGGCGGAGTTCGACGCACTCGCCCGCCCCGCGCTCGCCGAGGCGGTGCGGCTGGCGCGGCGCACGGCCGATGCCGTGCCGGCCGGGGAGCCGTCCGCGGTGGTGCTCGCCGGTGGTACGGCCCGTATCCCGCTGGTGTCCGAGCTGGTCGAGTCCGCCTTCGGCCAGCGCCCCGGCATCGAGGCCGATCCCGCGGCTGCGGCCGCACGCGGTGCCGCCCTCGCCACGCTGGCCGCGCTGTCCCGTACCGCGGGTCCGGTGCATCCCACCGACCAGGTGGCGCTGGTGCCCGCGCCGGAGCCGGAGCCAGAGCTCGAACCGCCGCCGCCCCGGCCGCCGGTCGAGATCACCCCGCTGGAACCACCACGGTCCCGGTTGTCCGCCCGGCGCAGGAACCGTGCCGCGGCCAAGGCCGAGCCCGCCGAGCAGAAGGACGGCAGTTGAGCCAACCAGCTCTCCCGGTCCTGGACGGACCCACCCGCCAGCTGTGCGCGGACATCGCCGAGCGGAGGCTCGCCCGGCCCCGGCTGGCGGTTGTCGCGCCCGGCGGCTACGGCAAGACCGCGGTACTGGACCACCTCGACCGGGACTGCGCCCGCGCCGGACTGCCGGTGCACCGGTTCCGGCCCGGCACGAGCCGGCCGGAGCAGGGCCTGGTGCTGGTGGACGACGCCCACGAGCTCGCCGAGCCCGCGCTGGCCGAGCTCGCCGCCCTGGCCACCGAGGGCGGCGCGGGACTGGTGCTGGCCGCGAGGCCGTGGCCGCTGCCGGACACCCTTGCCGGTGTGCTGCGCGGGCTCGCCGGGCAGCTGGTGCTGCGCCCGCTGGACCACGGGGGCACCGCGACCCTGCTCGCCGCCACCACCGGCAGGCCGGCCCCGGATCGGCTGATCGAGTTCACCCGTACCCAGACCGGCGGCATCCCCGGATTCGTGCACCGGCTCGGGCAGGCCCTCGGCAGGGACCCCGAGCCACGGATCCCGGAAGCCGCGCTGACCGGCTTCCGGCACGAGCTGGATCGCGCCGGGGAGGACACCCTGCAACTGCTGCTGGCCGCCGGGACCGGGACCCGGCTGGACGCCGGACTGCTGGCCGGGTTGCTCGACCGGGAGCCGGAACGGGTGGGCGAGGTGCTGGAGTCCGCCCGCGCCACCGGGTTGCTCGACCTGGAGGGCAGGCTGCTGCCGATCGGCGCCCGCGCACTGGCCGTGCTGGTCCCCGCCGAACGCAGGGCCGCGCTGTACCAGCGGCTGGCCGGGCTGCTGCTGCAGCGGGAGGCCCCGGTGCTGCATCTGGCCAGGACGCTGCTGGACACCGGTCCGGGGTCGGGGCTCGGCGGTCCCGGCTCGGCCGCGGTGTTCGAGGCCGCGGCAGCGGAGGCCATCGGGTCCGAGCCTGCGCTGGCCACCCGGCTGCTGGACGCGGCGGTGGCCGCGGGCACCCGCCCGGCGGATATCGGCGCCCGCAGGGCAGCGGCGGCGGCGCGGGCAGGGGAGCTGGACACCGCGCTGCGGCTGGCCGACGAGGTGATCGCCACCGCGGGCGCACCAGGGCGGGCCGAGGCGGCGCGGGTGGCGGGCACGGTGCTGGCGCACCGCGGCAGGCTGGACCGGGCCACCCGGATGCACCGGTGGGCAGGGGGCACCCTGGACGCCGCCTGCGCGGCCATCGGGCTGCTCGGCACCGGCAGGCCCGGCGAGGCGCGGGAGGCACTCGCGGGTGCGCCCGCCGACGAGCCGCCCACCCTGCTGGCCACCGCGCTCACCGACACCGCGGAGGGGCTGCTCGCCTCGGTGGCCGGTGCGCCGACGGCGGCGCTGTCCACCCTGGTGAGTGCCGCGGAGATGCTGGAACCGGTGGGGCGCACCGTGCTGCTCCCGGACAGCCCGGCCGCGCTCGGCGCGCTGGTTGCGATCCACTCCGGGGAGCTGACCATTGCCGAGACCCTGCTGCGGGACGCGGGCGCGGCCCGGTGCGGTGGCGACATCCTTGCCGCCCGGCACCGGCTGCTGCTGGCCTGGGTCGCGATGCTGCGCGGCGAGGCCGAGCGGGCCGGCGCGCTGCTGGCGGAGGCGGGCACGGGGCTCGCGCCGCGGGACTGGCTGTTCGCCGTGGCGCTGCGGGTGGGGCTGGCCCGCAGGGCGAGCGATGTCGCCGGCTTGCACCGGATCTGGGAACAGGCCTGTACGGCGGTGATCCGGCACCCGGTGGACCTGTTCACCCTGCTGCCGTTCGGCGAGTTCGCGGTCGCCGCGGCCCGGCTCGGCGACACCGAACGCCTCGCCCCGCATCTGCGCCGGGCGAGTGAGCTGTGTGCCGCACTCGACCACCCTCCACTGTGGACTTGGCCGCTGCACTGGGGTGGGCTGCACGGCGCGATCATCGCCGAGCGGCAGGAGGAGGCCGCCGCGCACGCCGACGCGCTCAGCGCGGGCGCTGGGAACGGCGCATACGCGGCGGTGCTCGCCGCGGCCGCACGGTGCTGGCTGGCGGTGGTCCGCGGCGCGGTGGATCAGGAACAGGTGGAGCAGGCGGCCCGCGGGCTGCACGAGGCCGGCCTGCGCTGGGACGGCGCGCGGCTGGCAGGGCAGGCGGCCATCCGCACCGCCGACCGCAAGGCGATGGTCGGCCTGCTGGAGATCGCGCGCTCGATGCAGGGGCAGCCCGCGCAGCCGGAGGAGCCTGCCGTGCCCGCCGAGCGCGGCAGGCTGAGCGAGCGCGAACTGCAGGTGGCAGAGCTGGTAGTGGCCGGGCTGACCTACCGGCAGGTGGGTGACCGGTTGTTCATCTCGGCCAAGACCGTCGAGCACCATATGGCCCGGATGCGGCAACGACTCGGCGCGGCCAGCCGGGCCGAGTTGCTGTCCCGGCTACGGTCGGTGCTCGAGGACCGAACGGGGAGGCCATAGGCATGGATGCCACCGGGACACCACCCGCCGCGTACCAGGGCGGCGCGCTCGATGTGGATCGCGAGCTGTACCGGCGGATCGCCGCGGCGGAGCGGACCCCGGTGTCGGAGTTCGTGCTGCCGATCCGGTCCGGGCTGGCCTGGGAGGTGCCTGCCGGGCACCTGTGCCGGATCGTCGCCATCGAGGGTCCGCAGGTCGGCGACCTGAACATCTGGAACCGGCACAACCCGCGCGAGCGGCTGTGGGCCTCCCGCACCCGGCAGTTACAGGGCGCGCACGTGAGCACCTTCGACCGGCTGTGGTCCACCCTGCCCTACCTGCGGCCGCTGGTGACGATCACGGGGGACTCGCTGGAAGGCTACGGGGTGGACGCCGACGGCGGGCGGGTGCACGACCTGCTCGGCACCCGCTGCGACCCGTACGTGAACCGGATGCTCACCGGCGCGGACTTCGACTTCCACTGCCATTCCAACCTGGTGCGCGCGGTGCTGCCGTTCGGGCTGACCGAGTTCGACGTGCACGACGTGCTGAACGTGTTCCAGTGCACCGGGCTGAACGCGCAGGACCGGTACTTCATGCGGGCCTGCCCCGCGCGGGCTGGGGACCACTTCGAGTTCTTCGCCGAGCAGGACCTGCTGTGCGCGCTGTCCACCTGCCCAGGAGGGGACCTCTCGGTGCCGATGTGGGGCCCGCACGCCCGCGACCCGATCGAGGTCTGCCGCCCGCTCGGCGTCGAGGTGCACCGCCCGGACCCGGCGGCGCTGGCAGGCTGGAGCCCGCCGGCGGTTGCCGCCTACGCCGGCGGGCACGGGCTGGGTTTCCCAGCCTGGTCCTGATTCTCAGCGCCTGTCGCCGGTCACAACGGTGCGGTGGTGTAGACGTGACACGTGGAGCAGCCCTTGTGCTGGGCCATCTGGATCGGCGCGGTACCGTCGATCTTGGCGACGTGGGAGTCGTGCTTCCAGGCGTACCAGTGGCCGCCCATCTTGATGCGGACCCAGGCGTGGCCCTTGCAGGAGGCCCAGTGGCCCCCGTTCTTCCGGGTGTAGGCGTAATCTCCGTCGTTCGTGGTGTAGGCGGTGTAGGTGGTTTTCTCTCCGTCGCAGGTTCGGGTGAAGTCACGTCCGTAGGCGTGCGCGGGGCTGGTCATCAGGCCGAACACGGCCGCGGTCGTGGCCAGCACGGCGATGATGCGTGCCTTCATGTCTCGTATCCCCCTTCGGTGGAACGATCTTGTCGCGGTTCGAGGGCAGGTTACGGGCTGGGGGAACGCGCTGGTGTCCGGTGAACACCGGACACCAACCTGGACGCTGCCCCGCGCGCGTACGCCCACTCAGCTCAGCCGCATGGCGTGCCGGAGCAGGTCGGCGACCTGCGCCACGCTCAGCGGTTCGGCGTCCAGCAGCACCCTGGCGCACAGGCCGTCGGCCGCGGCGACCGCTGCCTCCACGGTGCGCGGATCGGTGGTGTGCTTGCGCGCCACATCCGCCACCATGTCCCGCCAGTGCCTCGCCACCCCGCGCAGCGCTGGCCTGCGGGCGGCCAGCAGGGTGAGCTCGCGCTCGGCGAGTGCGCGACTGCGGCCAGGCCCGGCCGCGGCCACGATCAGCTCGGCCAGCCCGTCGATCTCGTCCCCGCCGCCGTCGATGATCTCGCGCAGCTGGCGCGCGTAGTCCTCGGCCGCCGCGGTGAGCGCGGCCACCAGCAGGTCGTCCAGGGTGGCGAAGTAGTAGACCGCGGCACTGCCCGCCACCCCGGCCTCCCTTGCCACGGCACGGTGGCTGACCCCGGCGACCCCGTCCCGCTCCACCACCCGCAGGGTGGCCGCGATGATCGCGGCGCGTTTGCGCTCGCCGCGTGCCCTGCGGCCGTCCTGGGGTTCGGTCACCCGGTCAGTGTGCCGCCCCCAGCTCCAGGGCCAGCACTCCCCCGATCACCAGGGCGACCCCGAGGCCCTGGATCCAGGTGAGCCCGTCGCCGAGGAAGATCCCGATGACCGCGACCAGGCTGACGCCCATCGCGGCCCAGATCCCGTAGGCCACGCCGACACCCATGCCCTGCTTCAGCACCTGGGAGAGCAGGAAGTAGGCGCCGACCACGCCGAGCACGGCCACGACGGAGGGCACCGGCCGGGAGAAACCGTCCGAGAAGCGGACCGCGATGGTGCCGGTCACCTCGGCCAGGATCGCCGCCAGCAGCAGCAGGTGAGCCATCGGACCCCCAAATAAGTCGAACGATCGTTCAAATATATGACCAGCCTACCGCCTTTCCTGGGATGGTCGGGGTTCAGTCCTGTGAGATCAGCAACCGGAACCCGGCGTCGAACTCGGTCCGGTCCAGCAGGTCGCGGTGCCGTTCCTGCCACCGCCCATCGGCAAGGTCCGCGCGCAGCCGCCGCAGTCCGCGCCGGAGGGCCTCGGGATCGGCCTGCGCCAGCGCGGAGCAGTTGCGCTGGACGCCGGGATCGAGGTAGGCGGCGGGACGCCGCCAGTAGGCGGGGAAGACGCCGTCGGTGCAGTCCCACGGCACCGGCAACGGCACCACCCGGCGCGCGCCGAGCACCGGCGCGATGTCCGCGGCTGACGGCCGGGCCAGTTCCCGTTCGGCCAGCTCAGGGACGTACTCCCGGACGAACCAGTAGTCGGCGTGCAGCCGGGTGTCGTAGGCCAGCACCACCCGCAGCGGCGCTACCCGGCGCAGCTCGGCGAGCCCGCGCCGCCATTCGGTCCAGTGGTGCACGGTGAGCACGGCCAGTACCGCGTCCGCGGCGCCGTCGCGCACCGGCAGCCGCTCGGCCACCGCCCGTACCGCGGGTGCGGCCTCGCCCGGCCGCTGGCACAGCATCTCCGCGGAGGGATCGACGGCCAGCAGCGTGCGCCCGGCCGGTTCGTAGGATCCGGTGCCCGCGCCGATGTTCAGCACCGACCGCGCCCCGCCCAGCGCGTCCTCGATGACCGTCTGCCACCTGGGGTCGGTGCGGCGCCCCTTGGCGTAGTCGACGCCGATCCGGTCGTAGGTCTGCACCCGGCACACATTAGAAAGGCCCTGGCCCGTGTTGCCACGGGCCAGGGCCCACAAGCGCGGTAGCGGTGGGATTTGAACCCACGGACGGGGTTAACCGTCACTCGCTTTCGAGGCGAGCTCCTTCGGCCGCTCGGACACGCTACCGCCGGACACGATACTGCATCCCTCACCTGCCCCTCGAAGGCCGGGTCCCCCGCGACCGTGTCCACGTCCGTGCGCAGCGATGTCGCTACCGTTCCTGGTTGCCGAACCGGTCCTTGACGTCCTGTACGGCACCGGCGGCCTTGTCCTTCAGCTCATGGCCAGCCTCCTTGACCTCACCACTGGTCTGGTCGGCCTTGCCGGAGTCGGCCAGTTCCTCGTTGCCGGTCAGCTCACCGAGCTTCTCCTTGGCGCTGCCGACGGCCTGCTCGGCCTTGTCCTTCGCCTTGTCGAACAAGCTCATTCGATCCTCCTCCTACGGGCGCCGGGCAAGATGCACCGGACATCCTTCGGATACCCCGAACGGAGCATCTATCACGTGACCCTGAGGAAGATCACCCTGCGGAGTGAGGCCGGTGCCCGGCGAAGAAGTCCTCCAGCAGCAGGGCACACTCCCGTTCCAGCACGCCGCCGCGCACCTCGGGACGGTGGTTGAGCCTGCGGTCCCGCACCACATCCCACAGCGAGCCCACCGCGCCGGTCCGCGGCTCCCAGCTGCCGAACACCAGCTTGGCCACCCGCGCGAGTACCAGCGCCCCGGCGCACATGGTGCACGGTTCCACGGTGACCGCGAGGGTGCATCCGGTCAGCCGCCAGCCGTCGCCGTGCGCCCGCGCGGCCGCCCGCAGGGCCAGGACCTCGGCATGCGCGGTGGGGTCACCGAGTTCCTCCCGCGCGTTGCGGGCCGTGGCCAGCAGGGTGCCGTCCGGGGCGAAGACCGCGGCGCCGATCGGGACGTCCGGGGTGCCGACGGCGGCCCGCGCGGCCTCGATCGCCGCCCGTACGGCGGCCTCGTCCTGCACCCGCCTCCTCCAGCCGTTCAGAGCTCGTCGAGCAGGGCGTTGAACTGCTCGTCGAAACCACAGCGCTGGGCGACCATCTGCAGCTGCTCGTCCGGGTACAGGTCGACCTCCGCGACGATCACCTGCATCTCCACCCCTGGCAGGCCGAAGTCGGCGAGCACCTCGAGGTCACCCTCCGGCCACACCGCCTCGTCGTCCTCGTCCGGGGGGTCCACCCGGAGCAGGTCCAGCACGTCCGCCGCGATGTCGTAGTCCAGTGCCGCCGCCGCGTCCGAGAGCAGCAGGGATGCGCCTCTTGGACTCGGCCGGACGATCACGAAGAACTCGTCGTCCACCGCCAGCAGACCGAACACCGCGCCGGTCGACCGTAGCTTGCCCAGTTCGGTGATCGCGGCATCCAGCTCGGTGAGCGCGGCGGAGTCCAGCGGGCTGCACCGCCATCGCCCGTCCTCGCGGATCACGGCCACCGCGAAACCCGTGATCGCCTCCTGCACCGCCATGCGCACACCGTATGCCGCCCGTCCGCTGAAAGCACGCGCAATGCCTCAAGCCGTCCAGGAATGCGACTATCGAAGGTATGGAACCCACCGAGCTGCCGTCCCTTCCCGATGCCCGCTTCGCCGGACTGCTGGCCGAGGCACAGGCTCTGCAGCCCCGCACCGTGGAGCTACGCAGGGCCATCCACCGGCATCCCGAGCAGGGACTGGAGCTGCCGCGGACGCAGCAGGCCGTACTGCGCGCGCTGGAGGACCTGCCGGTGGAGATCATCCGAGGCAAGACGGTGGGATCGGTCACCGCGGTGCTGCGCGGCGGCCTGCCCGGTCCCGCGGTGCTGCTGCGCGGCGATATGGACGCGCTGCCGCTGACCGAGGAGACCGGCGCGGAGTACGCCTCGGAGATCGAGGACAGCATGCACGCCTGCGGGCACGACACGCATGTCGCGATGCTCGTCTCCGCGGCGCACCTGCTCGCCAAGCACGTTGACGAGCTGGCCGGGTCGGTGGTGTTCATGTTCCAGCCCGGCGAGGAGGGCTACCACGGTGCGCGGCACATGATCCACGAAGGCGTGCTGGACGCGGCGGGCTCGCGGGTGGAGCGGGCCTTCGCCCTGCACATCTACGCCAACGCGCCGAGCGGTCAGCTGCGCTGCCGGCCCGGCCCGATCCTGGCCTCCGCCGACCGGTTCGACGTACTGGTCAGCGGCAAGGGCGGGCACGGTTCCGCCCCGCACCACGCGGTCGACCCGGTACCCGCGGCGGCCGCGATGGTCGGCGCGCTGCAGACCATGGTCACCCGCCGGGTCAACGTGTTCGACCCCGCCGTACTGTCGGTGACCCGGATCGCGGCGGGCACCACCAGCAACATCATTCCGGAGACCGCGGAGCTGGAGGGCACGATCCGCACGCTTTCCGAGCAGACCCGCGCCCTGATCAGGGAGGAGCTGCCCCGGATCTGCGAGCACGTCGGCCAGGCGCACCACTGCCGGGTCTCCGCGGATATCGAGCCCGGTTACCCGGTGACCGTGAACGACCCCGCGGTGGCCGGGCGGGTGCTGGAGCTGGCGGGTGAGGTGCTCGGGGCCGGGCAGGTGGTGACCATGGACGAGCCGCTGATGGGGGCCGAGGACTTCTCCTACGTGCTGCAACGGGTACCGGGGGCGTTCGCCTTCCTCGGCGCCTGCCCGCCGGGGACCCCGCCGGAGGAGGCCGCGCCGAACCACTCCAACCGGGTGCACTACGACGAGGACGCCCTGCCGCACGGCGTGGCGATGTACGCGGCGTTCGCGCTGGACGCACTGCGCCCGTCGCGGGACTGAGTACTTGCCCCGTGCGGCAAGATGTCGCTCGTGCGAGATGTCTGTGTGATCGGACTCGGGTTGATCGGCGGCTCGCTGCTGCGCGCCGCGAACACCGACGGCAGGACGACCTGGGGCGCCACTGAGTCCACAGTGGATGCCGAGGCGGCAGCGGCCGAGGGGTACCAGGTGGGCACGGACGTCGCGGGGGCGCTGCGCCGAGCGGCCGAGCGGGACGCGATCGTGGTGCTCGCCGTACCGCTGACCGGGCTGGACGACGTGCTGCGAAGCGTGGCCGAGCACGCCCCCTCCTGCCTGCTGACCGATGTGACCAGCGTGAAGGCCCCGGTGCTGGAATCCGTGCGGCGGCTGGTCCCGCGGGCCCGGTTCGTCGGCGGCCACCCGATGGCGGGCAGCGCCGCATCCGGCTGGGCCGCGGGCGACCCCGCGCTGTTCACCGGCGCGGCCTGGGTGGCCTGCGTGGAGCCGGACACCGACCTCGCCGCCTGGGCCGAGGTGGCCACCATGGCGATCGAACTCGGCGCACAGGTGGTGCCGGTGCCCGCCGCGGTGCACGACGAGACCGTCGCGCGGATCTCGCACCTGCCGCACCTGCTCGCGGCCGTACTCGCCGCGACCGGCGCCGCCGGTGGCCCACTGGCGGCGTCCCTGGCGGCTGGCTCCTTCACCGACGGCACCAGGGTGGCAGGCAGCCGGCCGGAACTGGTGCGGGCGATGACCGAGGGAAACCGGGAGGCATTGCTGCCGGTGCTGGACGAGGCACTCGGCAAGCTGGGGGCGGCCCGCGGCTCGCTGGCCTCCACCGGCGGCCTTGCGGCGACGGTGAACGCCGGGCACGAGGGCGCGCGCCGGATGACCGACCTGCGCACGGCCACCCGGGCCGCGGTACAGGTCAGCCTGGCCGCACCGGATGCCAGGGACGGCCTGTGCGCACTCGGCGAGCGCGGTGGCCGGATCGTGGGGATCGACGGCAGCACCGCACTCGGCGAGGTGGCCTGACCGGTTACTGGCCCTGCGGCGGGCGCTGACCGCCGCCCGGCTCGTTCGGCGGCTCGTTCGGCGGCTCCTTGCCGCCGCCGTCACCACCGTCACTGCCCGCGCCACGGTGCAGCGCGTCCTTGGCCTTCTGGGTGGCGTTGTCGATCTTCTCGGAGTGGTCGCCGAACCGGGACTTGGCGAACTTGCTCGCCTTGTCCAGCCCCTGCTCCACCTTGTCGCTGTGCTTGCCCAGTTGTTCCTGAGCCTTCTGCTTCATCTCGCCGAAGTTGATTCCCATCGGAACTCCTCACTTCACATAGGCGACACTACCCATCAAACCGCACCAGCCGGATCTCGCAAGGTGACGAGCGCGCCGTCACCCGCGCGGGCCGCGTACCGCCGCGAAGGCGGCTGTCACCTGCTCGACCACCCCGGACAGCTGTTGCGTGGACGGTAACGGCAGGTCAGCGGGTTCGCGCTGCTCCCGGACCGCGGCGGCGAACTCGGCCAGTGCCGCAGTGAGCAGCCCGACGTCCGCCGGATCGGGTACCGGCGCGCCCTGCTCCACGGTCACCACCACCTCGGTCACCGCGTCGGTGACCCGCTCCAGGCCGACGATCGCGGGCCACCACGCGGTCGCCTGCCTGCCCGCGGGCGAGGGCTCCACCACGACCTGCTGAAAGGCCGTGCGCAGGTCGGTCAGCCCGCGGTAGGCGCGGCGGCGGTAGCGGGAGCGCTCCGCCCGCTGCTCGGCAGAGCCAGCCGCCCGCAGCCCGTGCTCCAGGTAGCGGCCGACGGCGTCGGCGACCTCGGCCAGCTTGCCGCCGACCTGTGGACGCCTGCTGCCCGGCCACAGCAGGTAGCCGAAGACCAGCACGATCGCGCAGCCGATCAGGGTGTCCACCAGCCGGGCCAGCACCAGCGCCCAGTCACCCCTCGCCGCCAGGTCCATCTGCAGGATGATCAACGGGGTGACGAAGGCGCTCAGGATCCCGTAGTTGCGCACCTTGCCCGCGGCGACCCCGCCAGCGAACAACGCGATCAGCAGCACCAGCGCCCAGCCGTGCACCCCCAGCCCGAGCACGGCCGCGCCGATCCCGACCCCGACCACGGTGCCGAGCCCGCGCAGCACCGCCCGGCCGAACACCGAACCGAAGTCCGGCTTCAGCACGATGCCCACGGTCAGCGTGATCCAGTAGGAGCGCTCGACCGGAACCAGCAGCGCGGCGACCTCGGCCAGCGCCACACACAGGGTGAGCCGCAGGGTGGCCAGCCAGGTGAGCGGGCCGGAGAGCACCGAGTCCGCCCACTCGCGCAGCTGGGTGCGCACCGGCACCCGCGCCCTGCGCTTGCGCTCGGCCCCGTCGTCGATCCGGGCCAGGCCCGCGTACAGGGCGACCAGCGCCTGGTCCGCGGGCTCGGCCGCGGGTGCGGGCGGCAGTGGCGCGCGGGCGAGTACCGAGGTGGCCACCGCGACGAGGTGGTCGACCACCTCGGCCGGGGCGTGCCGCCTGGCGTTCACCATCGCCACCCCTGCCTCCACCGCCGGGGTGCTCGCGGCGAGCAGGTTGAGCAGGCCGCGGTAGGTGGCGTCCCGGCCGGACAGCCAGGACCGTGCCTCCAGCAGCCGGTCGTATGCGGTGTTCAGCGCGGTGGTGAGCTGGTGCCGGGCCGCGCGGCGGGTCTCCTCGTCGCTCGCGGAGAGCATGGCGGCCAGTTCGATGTACACCTGTGCGACGGCACCGCGCTCCGGGGAGGTGGCGCGCACCGCCCACGCGGCCAGCGCCACCACCAGCCCCCAGGCGGCACCGCCGAGGAAGCACAGCATGGCCACGCCGGGGTCGATGTTCATCGCGTGCTGCCCGGTGCCGAGCACCGCGAACACCAGCAGCTGCAACCCGGCCACCGATGCGTTGCTGCCCGCCGTGCTGATCAGCGCGGACACCGCCGCGACCCCGACGACGGCGAGTATGGAGAGCACCGGCGCCCAGCCGGTGAGCAGGCCGGTACCGAAACCGAGGGTCGCGGCCAGCGCCGCACCCCCGAGCCGGACGGCGCGGTAACGGTAGGAGCCTGCCGAGTCGGCGAGCACGGTGGGCAGGGCGCCGGTGGACACCAGCGCACCAAGGGCGAGCTCACCGAGGGCGAACCCGATCGCGGGGGGACCGGCCAGGGCCAACGCGGCGCGGACCACCCGGTTCCACGGCATCGGCTCCGGGGTGCTGCGCAGAAGCTGGACCAGCCAGTGCGGCGCCGCGAAGTCGGTCCTGGTCACGGCATCCATACTCACACGAGACCCGGTCAGCCCGGCGGGTACAGGGCGGCGGCAAGCCGGTGGGCCCGTTCCCGGTAGCCATCGGGCCCGGGGTGGAAGCCGTCCGCGGCGAAGGCTCCCGGCCCGGCAGGCAGCGGCGGGGCCGGGGCGTGGGCGACCCCTGGCAGGGCCGCCGCCGAGTTGGCGGCCGCGGCCAGCGCCCCCGCGCGCAGGCCGAGCACCGCCCGCAGCGGCTGCGGCAGGGCAGGGCAGGGAACCGTCCCAAAGGCGGCACTCCGGCCAGCAGCACGGGCACCGGGCCCAGCCGCCCGCGCAGCGCGTTGATCAGCCCGAGCAGCTCGCGCCGGTACCGGGCCGCCGAACGCAGCGCGATGGTGTCGTTCACGCCGAGCGCGAGTCTGCCGGTCAGCGCCTGCTCGTGATCCGGCGCACCGACCCCTTCCACTGTGGACTCCCGAGTACCAGTAGCCGCAGCGAAGCGCCCCACCCCGGGACCGAACCCGCCGCCGGTCCGCCCGCCCCCGGCAGCCGGGGGGTGCGCCCGCGCACCCGTAGGGCCTGGGCGAGCAGCAGCGGGGCGAGGCCAAGGGTGCAGGCCGTCGCAGCGAGCTGACGTGCGGAGACAGACATAGCGACACATTCCGAACGGGCCGGCGGATATGGATAACGTTGCTATCAAATTAGCCGGGCGACAAACGTGGCGCCCCGTCCGGGCCTGCCTACCGCTGCTGGCTCTCGTGCTGGGCCTTCCATCTGGCGAACAGCTCGGGGATCTCCTTGAGCATGAACTCCAGGAAGTCGGTCATATCGGCGAGCCGTTTGCCCGCCGGGGTGTCCGGACCGAGAACGTGCACACCCTCGAGCGTGGCATCCCGCCACATGGTCATCATCCGGTCGCGCTTGAGGAAGGTGGCGTACCAGAGGTCGTCCTGGAGCCGGTAGTGGTCCCGGCGCGCGCCCGGCTCCCGCTCCCTTGCGACCAGGCCAAGCTGGTCGAGGAAGCGCACCGCGCCGGAGATGGCCGCCGGGCTCACCGAAAGCTGCTCGGCGAGCTCGGCGGCCGTCATCTTGCCGCTGTCGGTCGCCATCAGGGTCGCGAACACGCGGGCCGACATCCGCTGGACGCCGATCTCGTTCAGCACGAGCGCGAGCCGCTCCACGTAGCGGCGCACGGCGTCCTCGTCGCGATGCGCGGTCTCGGTGCCTGGGTCACGCTGGGACTGGGGCCTGCTCGACATGGGGCCATCCTCTCCGAGCACGATCGGGTTGATCACCCGATCTATACGTTTTCTTAACTTCACAACTTTGTGAAATCACTGTACCTTCCGTGCCATGGACAACGCCATCTCTGTTTCCGGCCTGCACAAGACGTTCGGCCGGACCAAGGCCCTCGACGGGCTGAACCTCGATGTCGCCACCGGGGAGGTGCACGGCTTCCTCGGCCCCAACGGCTCCGGGAAGTCCACCACCGTCCGGGTGCTGCTGGGCCTGCTACGCGCGGACTCCGGCAACGTGCGGCTGCTCGGTGGCGATCCGTGGAAAGACGCCGCGAGCCTGCATCGCCGCCTCGCCTACGTGCCCGGCGACGTCAGCCTGTGGCCCAACCTCTCCGGCGGTGAGGTGATCGACCTGCTCGGCAGGCTGCGCGGCGGACTCGACCAGCGCAGGCGCAAGGAGCTCATCGAGCGCTTCGATCTCGATCCGAAGAAGAAGGGCCGCACCTACTCCAAGGGCAACCGCCAGAAGGTCGCCATCGTCGCCGCACTGGCGTCCAATGTGGAAATGCTGATCCTGGACGAGCCAACGGCCGGGCTTGACCCGCTGATGGAGGCCACCTTCCAGTACGCCATCCAGGAGGAGCGTGAGCAGGGCCGCACCGTGCTGCTGTCCAGCCACATCCTGGCCGAGGTGGAGGCGCTGTGCGACCGGGTGAGCATCATCCGCAACGGCCGCACGGTGGAGTCCGGCACCCTGGCCGACCTGCGCCACCTGACCCGCACCTCGATCTTCGCCGAGCTGGCAGGGCACCCGAACGGCCTTTCCCGGCTGGAGAACGTGCACGACCTCAAGATCGAGGGCAACACGGTGCGTTTCGACGTGGAGACCAGCGCGCTGGACGAGGCACTGCGGCAGCTCACCCAGATCGGGGTACGCAGCCTGACCAGCCAGCCGCCCACCCTGGAGGAGCTGTTCCTGCGGCACTACACCGAGGAGGCCACCGGAAGGCACGCGACGGGGGCTGGCAAATGAGCAGGCCACTTATCGGAACGCGGCACCTGGTACGGCACGCGCTGCGCCGGGACCGGATCATCCTGCCGCTGTGGATCGTGCTGCTCAGCGTCATGCCCGCCACCACGGCGGGCACCTACGAGCAGCTGTACCCGACCCAGGCCGAGCGGGCCGGCCTGACCGCCGCGATGGGCAACAACCCCTCGATCACCCTGCTGTACGGCCCGGCCTTCGACCTCTCAACCGCGGGCGGGTTCCTTGCCTGGCGGCTGATGGGCTTCATGGCGGTGCTGATCGGCCTGATGGCGATCTTCACCGTGACCCGGCACACCAGGGCCGAGGAGGACACCGGGCGGGGCGAGCTACTCGGTTCCACCGTGGTGGGGCGGTTCGCGATGCTGACCGCCGGGGTGATCGTGGCGGGCGGCGCCAGCGTGCTGATCGGCGTGCTGCAGGCGCTGCTCCTGCTGGGCTCGGGCGTTGCCGTGCCGGGGGCATGGGCGTTCGGCCTCTCCGTCGCGGGGGCCGGGCTGGTGTTCACCGCGATCGCGGCGGTCGCGGTGCAGCTCGCCGAGTACTCGCGCACGGCCAACGGGATGGCCTCGGCGGCGCTCGGCATCGCCTTCCTGCTGCGCGGTATCGGCGACTCCAGCGAGGCGACCTGGCTGTCCTGGCTGTCCCCGATCGGCTGGACGCAGCAGATCAGGGCGTTCGCCGGGGAGCGCTGGTGGGTACTCGGGCTCGTACTGGCCGCCACGCTGGTCATCGGCGCCGTGGGCTACGCGCTGCTGCCCCGGCGGGACTTCGACGCCGGCCTGGTGCCGACCCGGCCCGGTCCGGCCGCCGCGGCGACCGGGCTGCGCAGCCCGCTGGCGCTGGCCTGGCGGCTGCACCGCGGCTCGCTGCTCGGCTGGTCCATCGCCTTCGCGGTGTCCGGGGTGCTGATGGGCTCCATCGCGGGCGGCATCACCGACATCATCGGCGACAGCGCGCAGGCGCGGGAGATCTTCGCGCGGATGGGCGGCTCGGAGGGCATGATCCAGGCCTTCCTCGCCGCGATGACCGGGATGTTCGGCGCGATCGCCGCGATCTACGGGGTGCAGGCCACCCTGCGGATGCGCGCCGAGGAGGTCGGCTACCGGGCCGAGCCGCTGCTGGCCACCAGGGTCAGCAGGCTCGGCTGGACCGGGAGCCACTTGGTGTTCGCCTTTCTGGGCACCGCGCTGGTAATGGTGCTCGCCGGGGTGGGCGTCGGCCTCGCGCACGGCCTGCGGGTGGACGACGTCGGCGGCACCATTGGCGAGGTGCTCACCGGCACCCTCGCCCAGCTGCCCGCGGTGTGGCTGATCGTCGGCATCGCCACGGCGCTGTTCGGGCTGTGGCCGAAGTACTCGGTCGCCGCATGGGGCGTGCTCGCGGTCGCCGTGCTGATCACCATGTTCGGCCCGGCCGTGCAGCTGCCCCAGCTGCTGATGGACATCTCACCGTTCACGCACGTGCCGAAGCTGCCCGGCGCCGAGTTCACCGCGGCGCCGTTGGTGTGGCTGACCGCGCTCGCCGCCCTCGCCCTCGGCGCGGGCCTGACGGCCTTCCGCCGCCGCGACGTCGGCTAGCCACTGGGGGACAGTCGAGCCCGGACCTCGGGGGGTCCGGGCTCGACCCCGGCGTGTTTGCCCTCCACATCCGCGTGTTTGCCCTCCACGCGCACGCTTTGGCCCTCCACGCGCACGCGTTTGCTCCCCACGCGCAGGCGTTTGCTCGCCGCGTCAGCGCGCGGGCCGCCACGCCGCGACCGCCCCGGACCAGGCGCGCGGCGAGAACACCAACACCCCGCCCGCGCGGTCCTTGGTGTCCCGCACGGCGACCGTCGCGCCGAACGCGACCTCGACGCAGTTCGAGTTCTCGCCGCTGTAGCTGGACTTACGCCAGGTCTTCCGTTCCGTCATGGCTGCTCCACCTCGCCTGGATCCGCGCAATCAGACGAGCCGATTCTGTCTCACCCAGCGCAACACCGGCCAGATGGGCGGCGGTGGCGAGGTACGGGCCGGTCTGCTTGTCCTCGTCCATGAACACGCTCGAGCGGAGCAGCTCGACCAGCACCACCGGCGGGGCGGAGGCGAACTCCATGGCCAGGAACGACCCGAGTTGCCCTCGATGTGGCCCGGCCGCGCTCGGCACCACCCGGATCGAGACGTTGCGGCGCTTGCCGACCTCGCGCAGGGTGGCGAGCTGCCGGGCGGAGGTCGCGGCGTCCCCGACCGGTGTGCGCAGTGCGGACTCCCCGACGAAGGCCACGTACCGGACGTCGCCGTGCAGGATCTGCTGCCGCCGCAGCCGGGCGGTGAGCAGCAGTTCGACGGTGGCCGGATCGGCGCCGACGGAAAGCAGCCAGGCGCGGGAGTAGTCCATGGTCTGCAACAGTCCGGGAATCAGCAGCGGTGCCCAGTCGGTGATCCGGTCCGCCTGCGACTCGTACTCGGCCAGGATCGCGGACTCCTTCGGCAGCCCTTGCAGGCCCTGGTCCCACCAGCCCGGTTCGTCGATCGTTCGCGCGATCGCCAGCAGCTCCTCGCGCAGCGCGCCGCGTACCCGGTACACGCCGAGCAGGTGCGCGACCTCCTCCACGGTGAAGTTCCGCTTGCCGGTCTCCAGCCGGGACAGGGTGGACTTGTCCCAGTCGACGGCTTCGGCCGCCTGCCGCAGGTTCAGCCCGGCGTTCTCCCGGCACACGCGCAACTGCGCGCCCAGGCCCTTCGCCTTGGCCCCCGGAGCTTTGCGTGGCACAACCCCTCCCGTCTCGTTGCCGCAACAAGATTGCGTTGAGCATACGGATGGCTACGCTCGATGCAAGACGAAACACGGGAGGTAGCAATGTTGCGCTGGCAGCAGGCGGAGGGGAAGCGACACGCGCTGGAAGGGCGCGCGCCGAATGAGGGCGGCTCGTTCCGCACGCTGTGCGGAGCCGAGGTCACCGTGCGGGTCGGGGATGTCCCGGAGCTCGGCGGCGTGTGGCTGGACCCGACCTGCTGGGACTGCGACGCCGCATGGCGCAGGCGGGAGAACATTCCGCAGTACAGCCGGCGCTAGGCATGGCGATCGTGCGCGTGGGCGGCCAATGCGTGCGCGGGAACGGCCAACGCATGCGCGTGGGCGGCAAACACGCGGATGTGGGGGCAAACACGCGGGGGAGCTGGGGGTCAGCCGGTGATGTCGCGGAGCCGGCTGATCAGGTCGACGCGCTCGGCGGCGGTGTCGGCCAGCGGGTGCACCAGCAGCGTGGTCACCCCGGCCTCGGCGAAGGCGGCGACCCGCTCCTTGACGAAGCCGAGCGGGCCGACCAGGGAAATGGCGCGCAACAGCTCATCCGGTACGGCGGCGGCCGCCTCGGCCTTCTTACCGTCCAGGTACAGGTCCTGGATCTCCTTGGCCGCGTCCGCGAAGCCGTAGCGGATCGCCAGGTCGTTGTAGAAGTTCCTGCCCCGCGCTCCCATGCCGCCGACGTACAGCGCCACCATGTGCCGGTAGGGCTCCAGCAGGTGCTCCACGTCCTCACCGATGGCCAACGGCAGGCTGGCCACCACGTCCAGCTCACCGAGCTCGGGGGCACGTTTGGCCCTGCCCTCGGCCAGCGGCTCGCCCCAGACCTCGCCCGCCTTCTCCGGGTAGAAGAAGATCGGCTGCCAGCCCTCGGCGAGTTCCGCCGTCAGCGCGACGTTCTTCGGCCCAAGGGAAGCCAGCAGGATCGGGATCCGTTCGCGCACCGGGTGATTGATCAGCTTCAGCGGCTTGCCGAGCCCGGTGCCCTCCTCGGCGGGCAGCGGAATGCGGTAGTGCCTGCCCTCGTACTCCACCCGTTCCCGGCGCCACACCTTCCGGCAGATCTCCACGATCTCCCTGGTCCGGCCGACCGGCGCGTCGTAGCGCACCCCGTGGAAGCCCTCGATCACCTGCGGCCCGGACGCACCGAGACCGAGGGTGAACCGGCCGTCGGAGACGTAGTCCAGCCCGGCCGCGGTCATCGCGGTCAGCGCGGGTGTGCGGGTGTAGATCTGCAGGATGCCGGAGGCCAGCTCGACCCGTTCGGTCTTCGCCGCGAGGTAGCCGAGCAGGCTGACCGCGTCGTAGGAGTACGCCTCCGGCACGAACACGATGTCCAGTCCGGCACGTTCCTGTTCCGCGACCTCCGCGACCGCCTCGGTGAACCCACCGGCGTAACTGAGCTGGGCACCGATCCGCATCCGGCCCTCCACCAACGGCACTTACAGGACGCTTAGAACGTAACATGAACGGCGCTATCGTGACCGCATGGTGACCGTGCAGCGCCCGCAGGTACTGCGCTACCGCCTTGCCCAGCATCGGCTCGACCGGCGGGTTCCGGCCGGAGAGCTGCTGCCCGCGGCCGGGGCGATCGGGGTACAGCACACCCCGCCGGGCTCGGCGGCGCAGGCCCTGCACGCCCGGCTGGACGGCCTCGCTCCCGAGGACGTGACGAACGCGCTGGACACCAGTAAGACACTGGTGCAGCTGTGGAGCGTGCGCGGGGCACCGCATGTGGTGCCGGTCGCGGACGCGGCAGTGTTCACCACCGGCGTGCTCCCGGACGACGAGAAGTCCCGCCTGCACTTCATCCGGGGCGCGAGCGATCACCTGGAGCGCTTCGGGCTCACCGTGGGCGAAGCCGTGCGGCTCACCCGCGAGGCGCTGCCCGCCGTGCTGGACGACCGGATGCTGACCAAGGACGAGCTCGGGATCGCGCTGGCCGAGGTCATCGCGGAGAAACTTCCCGCACGGCTGCGCCCGGCGTGGCGGGAGCCGGACGGACTCGGTCGCAACACCTACGGGCAGAGCCTGGTCCGCTTCGCCCTCTACGTCGTCGGGCTGCACGGCGAGCTGGTCATCCACTCCCCCGGCCGCGGCGCCGCCCGGTTCGCGCTGCCGGCGCAATGGCTGGGCACGGAGTTGCCGCGGATGAGCCCGGCCGCGGCCCGCGCCGAACTTCTCCGCCGGTACCTGCGCTGCCACGGGCCTTCCAACGCCACCGAGTTCGCGAGCTGGGCCGGGGTGTCCCCGGAGTACGCCCGGCGGTCCTTCGAGGTACTCACCGACGAACTGACCGAGGTGCACTACGCGGGCCAGGACCGCTGGATCCGGCGGGCGGACCTGGCACTGCTGCGCGAGCCACCTGCCACCCGTGGCGTCCTGCTGCTGCCGGCGCACGATCCGTTACTCGCCACAAGGGATCGTGCCTGCCTGGTCGCCGATCCCGCGTTACGCAACCAAATCTGGCGCACCAGCGGAAATCCCGGCGTGCTACTCGTGGACGGCGAGGTCGCCGGGGTGTGGCGCCCGCGCAAACAGGGCAGCACGCTCACCCTGCGAGTCGAGGCGGCCACCGAAACCGTGGAACCGATGCGCGCCGCCATCGAGCGGGAGGCCGGTTCACTGGCGCCTTTTCGCGGCGCACGCCGGGTCGACGTGACGTTCTGAGGGCCTGTTCCTGAACTGGACTTTTGCCGCTCAAGGCGGGTGGAAGAACTCGCGCGGCGACAGCCCGTGACGCGAGTTCAGGAACAGGCACCGACCGTCCACTCGCACCATTCGACGATAAACGCGAACGACGATTCGCATATTTGGCTATCCTGCGATTTAGGGGTAGTGTTTTTCCTCGCGGAAATCATCCTGCCCATCCATCCAGTTCAGTTTCGCCTGCCGTGCTGCACCGGCGGGCGAACCGGTCGCGCGCAGATTCGAGGAGAAGTGTTGAGCGGTACCGCACGCCCGCGATACGCCATCGAGGCATCCGGACTACGCAAGAGCTTCGGCAGCACCCTAGCCGTGGACGGGGTGAACCTGGCCGTACCGCAGGGAATCGTCTACGTGCTCCTGGGGCCGGGCGGAGCGGGGAAGACCACCACCGTCCGGATGCTCACCACCCTGCTGCGGCCGGACGGCGGAACGGCGCGGGTGTTCGGGCACGACGTCGTGGCCGAACCGGAGGCCGTCCGCGGCCGGATCGGGCTGACCGGGCAGTTCGGCTCGGTGGACGAGGAGCGCACCGGCAGGGAGAACCTGCTCCTGCTCGGCAGGTCGCACGGCCGGTCCCCGGATTCCGCCCAGCGCCGCGCGGACCTGCTGCTGGAAGTCCTGCTCCTCACCGAAGCCGCCGACCACAGGGTCGGCACCTACTCCGGCGGTATGCGCCGCAGGCTGGACATCGCGGCCGGGCTGGTGACCACCCCGGACGTGCTGTGCCTTGACGAACCGACCACCGGCCTCGACCCGCGCGGCCGCGACCAGGTCTGGGCCCTGGTGCGCGCGCTGGTCGCGGGCGGCACGACCGTACTGCTCACCACCCGGTCCCTGGACGAGGCCGACCAGCTCGCCGACCGGATGGCGGTGTTCGACCACGGCCGGGTCATCGCCGAGGGCACCGGCGACGAGCTGAAGTCCGCTGTCGATGGTGGGGTGCTGCACGTCCGGCTGTGGGACGCCGCCCAGCGGGCGCACGCGCGGGAACTGCTGGCCACGGCGCTCGGCACCGAGGTCCGGCCCGGCGCCGACCCGACCAGCCTCTGCGCACTGGTCACCGAGGAGGCCTGCGTCGGCCCGGCGCTGGCCAGGTTGTCCGAGGCGGGGATCGAGACACCGTCCTTCTCCCTCGGCCAGCCGGGACTGGCCGACGTTTTCCTCGCACTGACCCGTATGCCCAGCCGCGCCGCTGGGTAACCGGCCGGCATGAACGCACTGATCGAGCAGGCACCCAAGCAGCTCTACCTGGACGGCCGGTTCGTCGACGCCACCGACGGCCCGAGCTTCGGGGTGGACGACCCCGGTAGCGAGCAACGGCTGTGCGATGTCGCCGACGGCCAGTCCGCCGACGCGCAGCGGGCCGTCGAGGCCGCGGTCCGCGCGCAGCCGGACTGGGCACGGACCCCGCCAAGGCAGCGCGGCGAGATCCTGCGCCGGGCCTGGGAACTGATGACCGAACGCGCCGAGGACCTTGCCGCCGTGATGACCATGGAAATGGGCAAGAGCCTGACCGAGTCCAGGGCCGAGGTGGCTTACGCGGCCGAGTTCTTCCGCTGGTTCGCCGAGGAGGCGGTGCGAATCGACGGCCGGTACACCCGCAGCCCGGCAGGCGGCGGCCGGACCATCGTCACCAAGCAGGCGGTGGGCCCCTGCCTGCTGATCACCCCGTGGAACTTCCCGCTGGCGATGGGCACCCGCAAGATCGGCCCGGCGGTGGCGGCGGGCTGCACGATGATCGTGAAACCGGCGCAGCTCACCCCGATCTCCATGCTCAGCCTGACCTCGCTGCTGGCGGAGGCCGGACTGCCGCCGGGGGTGCTGAACGTGCTGCCGAGCACCTCGGCGAGCCGGGTGGTGGAGCCGGTGCTGGGTGACGAGCGAGTGCGCAAGCTGTCCTTCACCGGCTCCACCGAGGTGGGCCGCGAGCTGGTCCGCCAGTGCGCGCCCAACCTGCAACGCATGTCCATGGAACTCGGCGGCAACGCGCCGTTCCTGGTGTTCTCCGACGCCGACCTCGACGCGGCGGTGCGCGGCGCGGTCACCGCGAAACTGCGCAACAACGGGGAGTCCTGCGTGGCGGCCAACCGCTTCCACGTCGCCGAGCCGGTGGCCGAGGAGTTCACCCGCAGGCTCACCGAGGAGCTCGGCTCGCTGCGGGTCGGGCACGGGCTGGAGGATGGCGTCTCGGTCGGCCCGCTGGTCAGCATCGAGCAGCGGGACAAGGTGGTCGAGCTCGTGGCGGATGCGACCGACCGGGGCGCGCGGGCGACCACCGGCGGCAGCACCATCGAGGGCACCGGGTTCTTCTACCCGCCGACCGTGCTCGCCGATGTGCCGCCGCAGGCACGGATCCTGCGCGAGGAGGTGTTCGGCCCGGTAGCACCGGTGACCACCTTCCGTGACGAAGAGGACGCGCTACGTCAGGCCAACGACACCGAGTTCGGTCTGGTCGCCTACCTCTACACCCGGGACCTGGAACGCGCGGTGCGCCTCGGCGAGGGGCTGCGCACCGGGATGGTCGGCCTGAACACCGGCCTGGTTTCCAATCCGGCGGCACCGTTCGGCGGGGTCAAGGCATCCGGCTTCGGCCGGGAAGGCGGAGCCGAGGGCATCGAGGAGTACCTGGACACCAGGTACCTGGCCGTTGCCCTCTCCTGAATCCACCCGGCCGGAAGTGACGGCATTTTTACCCACCCAGGGTTGACATTCCGACGTGTCGCGTCTCACAGTACCGGGAACCGAAGCGAGGGGGCGGGTGTGAGCGCGCGGGAGCCCAGGCGGATACGGCCGGACCGGGCCGCTTCCGCGATCTTCGCGGTCCCCGTCTCCGACGGCCCCTGAAGGTCACCATGACTGTCTCACCGGCATGTGGGGCAAGCGAAGGTAGGCCGGCCAGCCCAGTTCGCTCGCCCGATCTCTCATTGATAATTCAATCGACCTGGCCTAGGTTGGCCCCGGTGAACGAGCGTTCGTCCAGGCGTTCGGTGGTCGAGCAGGCCATTCTCCGCGCCGCGCTCGACGCCTTCGCCACTCGCGGTTTCCACGGAGCCACCATGCGCCAGATCGCGGGCCTCGCCGAGGTCACCCTCGCCAATGTCTACAACTATGTCGATTCCAAGTCCGACCTGCTGGTCACCCTGCTGCGCAGGGCGAGCGACGACCAGCTTGCCGGCACCCGCGCGGCGATCGAGGCCGCGGGCGGCTCGGTGACCGACCGGCTGCGCGCAGCGGTGGGCGCCTACCTCCGGTTCGACCTCGAACGCCAGGCCGAGAGCCGCATCGTGCACAGCGAGTACCGGTACCTGGAAGCGGAAGCCTGCCTGCGGGTCACGCAGGCCCAGGACCAGCATCGGCGGCTGTTCGCCGACCTGGTGGCCGAGGGAGTGGCCGAAGGCGTGTTCCACACCCCCTACCCGGACCAGGCCAGCCGCGCCATCCTGGCCATGTGCGTCGGGGTGTCGGCCTGCTGCGCCGGGGAAGGGCCGCCACCGGCTGCGGAGCTGGAGCGCCGTTACGCCCGGTATGCCCTCGCGTTGCTGGAGGCGAGATGAGCGAGGCCACGCAGATCTGGAGCCACTACCTGGAAGACTTCCGGGTGGGTCAGCATGGCGAGATCGGTAGCACCACGATCAGCACCTCCCAACCGTCCACTGTGGCCGCACTGGGCACGGTGGCGCTGCTGTTGTCCGACCATGGCGTGCTGAACGACCTGCGGTGGAACTTCCACGCCCCGGTGCGCCGGGGTGACCGTGCCCGGCTGACCGCAACGGTGACCCGGTGCCGGGCGGGCGGCGACGGCTGGGGCCTGCTGCACCGGCATCTGGTGCTCACCGGCCAGGACGACACCATGCTCGGCGAGGGCACCGGCAGTTTCACCATGCCCACCAGGCAGGCCACCCCGGACGAGCGGCACATCCGCACCGACTTCGGTTCGGTCGCCTGGGCCGAGCTGCTGTGCGACAACCTGGAACACAACGAGGACTTCGTCTCCGCCACCCGGCCGATGGACGGCACCATCGGGTTCCGCTGCGGTGACGAGGAGGCGCATATCCGGGTCTACAAAGGACGCATCGTGGAGGTGGGCAGGTCCACGCCGGCCGGCCCGACGTTCACCGTCACCGGCAGCGAACTGGCCTGGGCCGAGCTGGCGGGCGCGCCGCGTAATGACTTCATCGCGCGCACCATGACCAGTCAGTTCTACGCGACCGGCAACGCGCACGAGTACGTCCGGTTCACCAAGGCCGTGGTGAGCGCCTGGGACTCCATCCGTGAGCTCGCCCATCGGGACGCCGTTCGCTGATCCCGCTAGTGTGGCCGGTGAGCCGCGTGCGGTTTGCGAATGGAGGTTCGGCATGCGTACAGCTGTGGTCTGCGAGCCGGTCAGGACGCCGGTCGGTCGATTCGGCGGGGTCTTCCGGGACGTTCCGGCGACCGAACTGGCCACCACGGTGCTGCGCGAGTTGCTCAGGCGCACCGGGGTGAAGCCCGGCACGGTGGAGGACGTGCTGTTCGGGCAGTGTTATCCGAACGGGGAGGCGCCCGCCATCGGCAGGGTGGCCGCGCTGGACGCGGGCATGCCGGTGCAGGTCGCCGGGCTGCAGGTGGACCGCCGCTGCGGTTCCGGCCTGCAGGCCGTGCTGGACGCCGCGATGCGGGTGCAGACCGGTGCCGCCGACGTGGTGATCGCCGGGGGCGCGGAGAGCATGAGCCAGGTCGAGTTCTACTCCGACGCCATGCGCTGGGGCGTGCGCGGCCCCGGCGTCGAGCTGAAGGACCGGCTGGCGCGGGCCAGGGTCACCGCGGGCGGGGTGCACCACCCGGTCGAGGGCGGAATGCTGGAGACCGCCGAGAACCTGCGGCGGGAGTACCGGATCTCCCGCACCGCGCAGGACGAGCTGGCGGTGCGCTCGCACCAGCGCGCGGTGGCGGCGATCGAGGACGGCCGGTTCGCCGAGGAGATCGTGCCGGTGCCGACGCCGGGCAAGCGCGGGGAGCCGGGACCCACCGTGGAGCGGGACGAGCACCCGAGGGCGGACAGCGGTATGGAGTCGCTGGCGAAGCTGCGCCCGGTGCTCGGTAAGCAGGACCCCGAGGCCACGGTGACCGCGGGCAATGCCAGCGGGCAGAACGACGGCGCCGCGGCCTGCCTGGTCACCACCCCGGAACGGGCGGCCGAGCTGGGCCTGCGCCCGCTCGCCCGGCTGGTGAGCTGGGCGGTGGCCGGGGTGCCCCCGCGCACCATGGGCATCGGCCCGGTGCCCGCCACCGAGCGGGCACTGGCCCGCGCCGGGCTCACCCTCGGCGAGCTGGACCTGATCGAGCTGAACGAGGCCTTCGCCGCGCAGGTGCTGGCCTGCACCGCGGAGTGGAAGTTCGGCGAGGCGGACTGGGACCGGACGAACGTCAACGGCTCCGGTATCTCACTCGGCCATCCGGTCGGGGCAACCGGTGTGCGCATCCTGACCACCCTGCTGCGCGAACTCGACCGGCGCCAGGCCCGCTACGGCCTGGAAACCATGTGCATCGGCGGTGGTCAGGGCCTCGCCGCCATCTTTGAACGCACCCCGTAACCCCACCTCACCCTGGGCCACTCACAGCAGGCGGAAGACGGGGTAGCCGGGGGCGATCTCGCGTAGCTCGGCCTCGGGGGCATGCTGGTCCACCCCGTCGAAGAAGGCGCCCACCTCGAACTTCCAGCGGCGCAGGTAGGAACGCAGCAGCGCGGGCTTGTCCGCATCGGCGACCTCGGTCGCGGTGAACGCCTCGACCCGCCTGCCGACCCGCAGCTCACCACCCCCGGCCACGCGCAGGTTGCGCACCCACTGGGTCTGCCCGCGTGGCGCCACCAGGTAGCGCTCACCCTGGTGGCTCAGCAGGTTCACCGGGACGGTGCGCCACTCACCACTGACCCGCCCGCGCACGGCCAGGATCCGGCTCCCCCACAGGCTGATCCCGAGCTTCGTCAGGCCGGTGACGGCGGCGTTCATCACCCCGGAGGCCCGGCCGGGCTCCAGGTAACGGGCGGTGGTGCTCATGGCGATCTCCCTTCGATCCCGAGAGCAGCGCTCTCAACTAAGAGCAGTGAACACGAGAGCGGCAGCTACAGTCAAGAGCAGCGCTCTCGAATTTGTCCGGTGATCTCGAAACTGGCAGACTGCCAAGGGTGACGACCAGCCGAACCGCACGCGAACGGGCCCGCGCAGAGCTGACCAGGGAAATCAAGGACGAGGCTCGCAGGCAGCTTGCCGAGGTCGGCGCGGACGGACTGTCCCTGCGCGCCGTCTCCCGGCAGCTGGGGATGGTGTCCTCGGCCCTCTACCGGTACTTCCCCAGCCGCGACCACCTGCTGACCGCCCTGATCATCGACGCATACGACGCCATCGGCGCGGCCGTCGAGGAGGCGGCCGCGCGGGAGGTGGTGCCCATCGAGCAGTGGCGGATGTGCTGCCATGCCGCACGTAGGTGGGCCAGGGCGCGCCCACACGAGTACGCGCTGATCTACGGCTCGCCGGTCCCCGGCTACCAGGCCCCGCAGGACACCGTGCCGCCCGCATCCCGGGTTCCGCTCGCCCTGGTCGGGGTGGTCCGGCTGGCCTGGGGCACCACCGGGATCCGGCCGGCCTTCACCGGGCCGTCCCTCTCCGCCACGCTGGACATCCAGACCACCCGGCTGGCGGCCCAGCTCGCCCCTGAACTGCCCAGCCGGGTGCTGACCAGGGTGCTGATCGCCTGGACCCAGCTGTTCGGCATGCTCAGCTTCGAGTTGTTCGGGCAGCTGGTCGGCAGCGTCGACCCGAGCAGCGAGTTCTTCGCGCACGCGGTGGAGCAGATGATCGAGTTCATCGGCATCCAGTAGGCAATCCGGCAGGCAATCCGGCAGGCATTTACATTGCGCACGATGTAATCGCGCGCTATGTTTATGGCATGCCGAACACCGACCGCGCCCTGTTGCTGGAGGAGCAGGCCTGTTTCGCGCTCTACGCGGCGTCCCGGGCGGTCACCGACCTGTACCGGCCGTTGCTCGCCGAGCTGGACCTGACCTACCCCCAGTACCTGGTGTTGCTGGTGCTGTGGGAACGCGATGCCCGGCCGGTGAAGGAGGTCGGCGCCGAGCTACAGCTGGACTACGGCACGGTGTCCCCGCTGCTGAAACGGCTCGAGGCGCGGGGCCTGCTGACCCGCAGCAGGCAGGCGGCGGACGAGCGCAGCGTCACGGTCCGGCTCACCCCCGCGGGGGCCGAGCTGCGGAACCGGGCCGAGCGCATCCCGCGGGAGATCGGCTGCGCGATGGGCCTGGACGAGGAGAACCGCCGCGACCTCATTCGCAGGCTGCGGGACCTCGCCGCCACGGTCCGCGCCACCAGCTCCGGGTGCTGACCGCGCCCGGAATTCCTACCCAGAAGGAGATATGCCATGCCCAGCCGCGATGCCACCACTCACTGGGAAGGCGGACTACAGTCCGGCACGGGGCAGGTCACCCTGGACTCGTCCAACGCGGGCCAGTTCCCGGTGTCCTTCCCGACCCGCGCGGGCGATCCGGAGGGGCAGACCAGCCCCGAGGAACTGATCGCCGCCGCGCATTCGTCCTGCTTCGCGATGAACCTGTCCGGGGTACTCGGCAAGGAGAACCTCACCGCCCGCTCGATCGACGTGAGCGCGGAGGTCACCCTCGGCCCGGACGGCGAGGGCTTCAAGATCAGCGGTATCGCGCTGACCCTGCGGGCCGAGATCGACGGCATCGACGCCGACCGGTTCGCCGAGCTGGCCCGGATCGCCAAGGACGGCTGCCCGGTCAGCAAGGCACTGTCCGGCACCACGATCACCCTGGACGCCGCGCTGGCCTGAACTAAGGACCAAAAAATGCGGGAATCGGGCAGCGAGGGGGAGTTCCCTGCCCGATTCCCGCGCACACAATGGTCTGCTTACCGGGATCCGGTTACTTGCCTGACTGCAGCGCCCCCCAGGTGTTCGGCCCGACGATCCCGTCCACGCCGAGTCCCTTGGCGGACTGGTAGTCCCGCACCCCGGCTTCGGTGTTCGGCCCGAAGATGCCATCCACCGCGAGGCGTGCCCCGATCGCCGCGTTCACCGCGCGCTGCACCCGGTACACCGCCTCGCCCTTGGCGCCTTCCCGCAGCAGCGGGGTGGAACCTGCGGAGAGCAACGCGGTCCAGGTGTGCGCGTCCACCGTGCCCTCGGCGGGAAGGCCAACCGCGGACTGGAAGCTGCGCACCGCGGCCATGGTCGGCTCGTCCAGGGTGCCGCTCGGGTCGCCATCGCCGATGTCGTACCCGGCCGCGCGCAGCAGGCACTGTGCCGCCGTCACCCTGTCCCCGCTCGCCCCGGCCTCCAGCGCCGGGTAGCTGGTGAAGTCCAGCTCGGTGCGCACGCAGCCCTCCCGGCCCGCGACCAGGTCGGCTGCGGCCTGCCGCCCCTTGCGCACCGCGTCGGCGTGGTCCTCGATCGGGCTCGCCTCCACCCCCGGGAAGGCGATGTAGTCCACGACCTTGCCGGAAACCCCGCCGGTGCGCGGGTCCGGGTTGATGCCGAGCGCGTCGGCCAGCGCGTAGGAGGCCTCCCCGATCGCGTCCTTCGGGCCACGGTCACCCACCACGCCGTAGACCACCCTGCCCTCGTACACCACGGCGACCACGGTGCCGCCGGTGATCCCGGAGTCGTAGTGGTCCCAGGTGGAGGTGGAGATGGGCACCACGACATACGGCAGCTTCTCCGCGTTCAGGTACTTGCCGTCCGACTGGGCCCACGCGGTCTGGTGCCAGTAGGTCGGGTCGGTGGAGCTGTTGCATTTCGCCGTTCGCTGGCCATCGCAGTCGATGGTCATGCCGGAGCGCCAGTGCACCGCGTTTCCGGTGGCACAGACCGGGACGGTGCGCGCCTGGCCACTGCGCTCGGCGAGCCGCCCGTTGGATACCTGCTGGTTGCACTGCTGCACCACCGCGCTCAGCTCGTCGCCGCTCGGTGGGTCGGCGGCGTTCGCGGCCGGGGCGGCCCCCACCACGGCGGCCCCTGCCACCAGCACACCGGTGGCCAGACCTGCCAGGATCCTGCGCATCACACACTCCTTTCTCGACATACGGCAGGCCGCTCAGCGGCCGGCCTGCAACGCCTTCCAGGTGTTCGGCCCGACGATCCCGTCCACGCCGAGTCCCTTGGCGGACTGGTAGTCGCGCACCGCGGCGACGGTCTTCGGTCCGTACTGGCCGTCCACGGCCAGCCCGGCCGACTGCGCGGCGTTGAGCGCACGCTGCACGCGCAGCACCGCGCTACCCGAGGAACCGTTCTGCAGCATCGGGGTGGAGCCGGCCGACAGCAGGGCGGTCCAGGTGTGCGCGTCCACCTCGCCCGCGGCGGGCAGGCCGACCG
The DNA here is from genome assembly GCF_018885265.1 of Amycolatopsis aidingensis. GTDB lineage: Bacteria > Actinomycetota > Actinomycetes > Mycobacteriales > Pseudonocardiaceae > Amycolatopsis > Amycolatopsis aidingensis. The sequence goes on along the minus strand of NZ_CP076538.1, from coordinate 382,148 downwards.
AGGCGCGGAACTGCCGGGCCGCATCGGCGGTGCTGGCGTCGAAGGTGCCGCTCGGCCCGTCCTCCCCGGTGTTGTAGCCGGCCTTGATCAGCAGGCACTGCGCCGCCCGCACCAGGTCACCGCTCGCGCCGGCGGCCAGCGCGGGGTACTCGGTGTAGCTGAGCTGGACGGTGGCGCAGGTCTTGGCGTCGCCCTCGAGCACGTTGTCGTAGCGGATGGCGTTGAACCGGGAGGTGCGGCTCGCCGACCAGGTGCGCTCCGAGGCCACCGTGCCGGTGCGGTACTCCTCCCAGACCACCGCCCTGGTCCTGGCGGAGTCGGCCCAGCGCACGAAGAGCGCCATGTGCTGGGTGCTGCTGCCGTGCAGCCACAACGCGTCGCCTGGCAGCAGGTCCTGCTTGTCGATCCGGTGGGCGACCTCCATGATGTTGCCGGTCCAGCGGACCTGGTGCAGGCCCCAGGCCATCGACACGTAGCCGGAGCAGTCCTGCCGGTAGGTGCCGAACCGGTTGGTGTGCCAGCTGCTCTGGCTGTAGGGAACTCGTTCGTCGATCCAGCTCTTGCCACGTTCCAGGATGTCGTCCCTGGTGAGTTCCAGGTCCGAACTCGGATGATCGGCGGCCTGTGCGGCCACCGGATTACCCACGAACAGCAGGCAGGCGAGAATCGCGAGGACCCCCGCGCTTCGCATTCGGCTCGCTCTCATGGCCAATATCAGTACCGCAAGAAATCGACCATGTCGCCGACGAGCAGGGAAATTAATTACCGCCAACGCCCCCGGCTGGGCCATTTTGGCGAAATGTTGGGTCAGCTCGCGCTGGACCAGTTCCTGGTCTGGGTGAGGGCACGCGCGGCGTCCTGGCTGAACCAGCGCATCGAGAGGTCGTCGAAGATCGTCAGCGCGGCACGCAGCGAGCGCTCGGCCTGCACCCAGCGTCCGGTGCGCACACACAACCCACCAAGGCTGCGCAGGGTGTAGGCCTGGCCCCGCCGGTCGCCGAGCGTCTCGAAGATCGTGCGGCAGCGCTCGAGCGACTCCCCGGCCTGCTCGTACTCGCGCACCTGTGCCTGCAGGTCGGCCAGGCTGCGCAGGGAGTACGCGGCGGCATGCCGGTGGCCGTGCTGGGTGAACAGCTCCAGCGAGCGCGCCAGGCTGCTGCGGGCAGGGCCGGTGTCGCCGAAGTAGCGCTGCACCTCGCCGAGGCTGCGCAGCACGTGCGCCTCCCAGTGCGCGTCCCCGGTCTCCCGCGCCCCGGCCAGCGCCTCGGTCAGCAGCTCGGCGGCCTGGTCGAGGTGCCCGGCCCGGCGCAGCACGTCCGCCAGACGTTTGCGGATCGCCACGATCCCGCGCAGGTCGCCCGCCTCCCGTGCCAGCTGCAGTGCCTCGACGAAGCAGCGCTGGGCCTCGGCGAAATCACCCGCATCGGAGTACAGGCCGCCGAGCTGGTCCAGCGCGGCGGCGTGGACCCGCTGGTCATCAGCCTGCTTGGCGGCCTCCAGCGCGGTGTTCAACCGGTCCCGCGCCTGCTCCACCCTGCCCGTCTCGGCCAGCACATCGGCCTCGACGACCAGCGTGCGGGCCAGCTCGGCCCCGTCGTCGAGGCCACGGAACCGCTGCGCGGCCGCGCCGAGGTAGCGCACCGCGCTGGCCACCTTGACCTGCTGCCACTGCAGCTCGCCCAGCCTGCGCAGGCTGATCGCCTCGGCCCGCAGGTCGCCGCAGCGCCGGGCGGCCCGCAGCGCGAGCACCGTCACGTTGCGCGCCGAGGCCGAACCCGGCCGTACCTTGGCGACCTCGGCGAAGGAGTCCGCCAGCCGCCACCCCCGCTCCCACCAGCCGCGCTCGAGGGCGGCGCGGGTCACCGCGAACACGTTGTCCGCCTCGGCGGCGCACCAGCTCGCGGCGTTGTGCCGCCCGCCGTCGCGCCCGCCCGCGGCGAGATAGCAGTCCAGCATCCGCTCCAGTGCGGCGCCCAGTACGCCGGCCGGTTCCTCCTCCCGCGCCTTCTCCGCGGCGAACTCGGCGATCAGATCATGCAGCTGGTAACGCAGCTGCCCCAGCTCGTCCCGGCCGCGTACCTGCAACAGCTGGGCCTCGACCAGCGCCTCCGCCACATCGGCCCCGGTCTCCTCCGGCGCGTCCAGCAGGCAGGCGAGCGCGGAGCGGGACACCGCGGGCAGGCGGACCGCGCCGAGCAGGCGCAGGGCCCTGCGGGTGCCCTCGGTGCACTCGGCGTAACTCACCTCGATGGTGGCCCGGACATCAAGGTCGCCTGCCCGCAGCTCGGCCAGCCTGCCGCGCCCGGCGCCGATCCGCACCGCCAGCTCCTCCACCGTCTCGTGCGGGCGAGCGGCCAGCTTGGCGCCGACGATCCGCACCGCGAGCGGGAGCCCCGCGCACAGCTCGACCAGCCTGCGCGCCGGACCCGGCTCCGCGGCGATCCGCTGCGCACCGACGATCCCGGCCAGCAACTCCCAGGACTCGTCCTGGTCGAAGGCCTCCACCGCGATGGTCTTCGCGCCGGCGAGGCCGAGCATCCGGCGGCGGGAGGTCACCAGCACGCCGCAGTCGGCTCCGGCCGGCAGCAGGGCGCGCACCTGCGCCTCGTCGCGGGCGTCGTCCAGCAGCACCAGCACCCGCGCGTCCGCGGTACGACTGCGCCACAGCTGCTGGCGCTCCACGAAGCCGTGCGGGATGGCGTCCTCGGCGACCCCGATGGACAGCAGGAACCGGCGCAGTACCTCGCTGGGCTGGCCAGGTTCGCTGGTGAGGTCGGCGACCACCTGGCCGCCGGGAAACTCCCGGCGCAGCAGGTGCGCCGAGCGCACCGCCAGGGTGCTCTTGCCAACCCCACCCGGCCCGCTGAGCACCACCAGCCGCGGACCGCGGCCGGTGAGCGCGGCCCGGATCTGTTCCAGCAGCTCGCCCCGGCCGGTGAAGTCGGGCAGTTGCGCGGGGACCTCGGCCGGGCAGGTGGCGGGCCGGGCGAGGACCGGCGCGGGTTGCTCCGGTTGCAGCTGCTCGCGGGCCTGGTAGAGCCGGGGGCCCGGGGCGAGGCCGACCCGCTCCAGCGCGGCCCTGGTGTTGTCGAACACCTCCCGCGCGGCCGCGCCCCTTCCGGCGGCGACCAGCGCCTCGATCAGCAGCGCGGCGAAGTTCTCCTGGGTCGGGTCCTGGCTGAGCTGCTCGGTCAGGCCGCCGATCGCCTCGCTGAGCTGGCCCAGCGCGATATCGACCTCGAACCGCCGCTCCAGCGCCGCCAGTTTCTGCTGCTCCAGCACCCCGGCATAGGCGGTGAGCACCGGACCGCGGCCGGTGTCCTGCAGCGCGGGTCCCCGCCACAGCCGCAGGCCCTCCCGCAGGTTGCGGGCCGCCTCGGCCAGGTCGCCCTGGGCCGCGGCCCGCTGCCCGGCCTGCACCAGCCTGCCGAACTCGGCGGCGTCCAGCTCCCCCTCGTCCAGGATCAGCGTGTAGCTGCCCTGCCGGGTGCGGATGAGCTGCCGGGGCGAGCGGGCGGGCAGGTCCGGGCAGAGCAGCTTGCGCAGGGTGGACACCCGGCCCTGCAGCACCGCGTCGCTCGAACCGGGCGCCGCGCCCGGCCACAGCTCACCGGCCAGTACCTCGGTGCTCACCGGCTGGTTGGCCTGGCTGAGCAGGACAGCAAGAACGGTCCGGACCTGCCTAGGTCCGACCGGGGCCCCAGAGACGAGTGTGGAACCGAGGATGCCGTACCGCACGTACACCGCCGTGATCTCACGTTTCGCTGCGTGCAGCAAGCATCGAGGGTGTACGGCGGGAAAGCAAGTGATCGCGGCCAGTCGTTGTCCCGCTGGACACCCGGCGGACGGCTATTCGTCAGCTGCCGGGCGCCGCGGGGTGCGCAGCGCGTCGGCAACGGAACCGCCCGCCTCATCGGCGTGCTGCCCGCCGCGCTCGGCGGGGGTGTGGATCTCGCGGTCCTCGCTGCCGGGTTCCGCCGGGGCGACCTGCTCGGTGTCCATGGTCTCCTGCTCGAGGGTCTCGTCCAGCCCGGTCGCCGGGGTGGCCTCCACCGGGCGTTCCCGCACCCCCGGTACCGGGGTGTCCGGCTGTTCCTGGGCCAGCCGCTGCTCCAGGTCCTCGCCCTGGTGCTCCTCGAAGGGGGTCATGCCGTACCGGTCCACCGCGGCAGGCCGCTCCGGCGGTTCCACCCCGGCCTCCAGCGGGTCCACCCGCAGCCGGTCCTCGTCAAGGTCCTCGATGCTGTTCAGGGCGGCCGGATCCGACTCGGCCTCGTCCGGCGGGCCGGTGTCCTGCGGCGGGGTCGCCGCGTCCTTGCCTTCGGTCATTGCCGCACCTCTTTCCTGCGTCCGCAGTCGAGGCCTTACCCGATCACGGCCCGGCTCAATCCCTCATGCCACGTTGAAGGTTTCCGGGTCCGGCCCGGTGCGTTCGCCGCGGTCCAGCGCGGCCAGCGCGTCCAGGTCGGCCTGCGCCAGTTCGAAGTCGAAGACCTCGATGTTGGCCCGGATGCGCTCCGGGGTGACCGACTTGGGAATGACGATGTTGCCCAGCTGCAGGTGCCAGCGCAGCACGATCTGGGCCGGGCTGCGGCCGTGCTTGTCGGCCAGCTCGGTCACCGCCTGCTCGCCGAGCAGGTCGCCGCCCTTGGCCAGCGGGCTCCACGCCTCGGTGTGGATACCGTGCTCGGCGTGGTAGGCGCGCAGATCGGACTGCTGCAGGTAGGGATGCAGCTCGATCTGGTTGACCGCGGGCACCACATCGCTGTTCTCGGCGAGCCTGCGCAGGTGCTGCGGGTGGAAGTTGGACACCCCGATCGCCCGGATCCGCCCGTCGGCGTGCAGCTTCTCCATCGCCTGCCAGGACTCCACGTAGCGGTCCCGCTCCGGGACCGGCCAGTGGATCAGGTACAGATCGAGGTAGTCCAGCCCGAGCAGCTCCAGGCTGTTGTCGAAGGCCCGCAGCGTGGCGTCGTAGCCCTGGTCGCTGTTCCACAGCTTGGTGGTGACGAACAGCTCGTCCCGTGCCAGCCCGGACTCGGCGATGGCCCGGCCGACCGCGCCCTCGTTGTTGTACGCGGTGGCGGTGTCGATGCTGCGGTAGCCGGCCTGGAGCGCGGCGGTGACCGCGGCGTTGGTCTCGGCCTCCGGCACCTGGAACACGCCGAAGCCGAGTTGCGGCATGCGCACGCCGTTGTTCAGCGTGACGGTGGGTACACCAGCCATGGCTCAGTCCTTTCCTGTTGACGACTACCGGCGGCCACAATATTTGCAGTGCTGAGCCGGTCGCCGACCACCCGGCTGGTCGGCGCCCTCGCCACGCTGGAGTTCAGCCCCTGACCGCGGTGCTACGGGCCAGCCGGTCACGGATCTCCACGGTGAGGTTCTCCGGGATCTGTTCGGGAAGCATCTCGAGTGCCCGGTGGTGCAGTTCGATGGCGGTGTCCAGGTTCCCCAGCCCCTGCTCGGCCGAGCCCAGCCTGGTCAGGCTGAACGCGCACAGCTGAACGTCCGCGAGTTCCTCGGCCAGCTCGACCGCGCGGCGCAGCGCCGCGGCGGCCTCGGTGAACCGGCCGAGTTCCAGGTACACGCTGCCCGCCGCGCAGGCGGTGTTACCAAGGATCTTCCGGCTGCCGATCTTCTCTCCCCACAGCCTGCAGCGCGCGAAGCAGTCCAGTGCCTCCTCGTGCCGCCCATGCACATGGTGCAGGTAGCCGAGGCCGGAGGTCGCCACCGCGGCGAGCCAGTGGTCCTCCAGCTCACCCGCCAGCCGGACCGCCTCGGTCAACCGGTCCAGCGCGGCGGCATGCCGTCCGAGCGCGGTGGCGGTCATCCCGAGGCCACCCAGCGCCCTGGCCTCCTCCCTGCGGTCCCCCGTGCGCTGCCCGATCCGCAGGGCCTCGCCGAACCAGCTACCGGCCCGCTCGTACTGCCCCTGCGTGCTGTGCACGTAGCCGATACACAGCCGCAGCGCGGAGCCCATCCGCCGATCGGTGACCTGCGCGGCCAGCCGCAGCGCGAGGTCCAGTGCGGCGTGGATCTCGTGGTACCTGCCCTGGCGGGTGAGGTAGTCGACCCCGGCCTCGGCGATCCAGCAGGCATGGTCGACCTGCCCGTCGGCGGCCGCGTGGCCGACCACGTCGACGAGCTCGCCGCCGACCGCGTCCAGCCAGGCGGTCGCTTCCTCCGCACCGGTGAACGGGACGGGGAGTGGTTCGGGTCCGGTCGGGTACCCGGCGAGGCCCCCGTCACTCGCGCAGCGGGCGGCGGCCACCCACAGCTGGTAGACCCTGGTCCTCGCCGCGGTGGCGAGGTCGGCGGGATCCTGCTCGACGGCCTGCCGCGCGTACACCGCGACCAGGTCGTGTAGCCGGTACCGGCCGGCCGCCGGCTGCTCCAGCAGGCTCGCGTCGACCAGGCTGTCCAGCAGCTGCTCGGCCGCGCGGGCCGGGCAGCCGAGCATGGCGGCCAGCACGAGCCGGTCGAACCGCACCATCGGGCACCGGCCGAGCGCGCGGAAGGCACGTTGCTCGGCGGGGGCGAGCCGGTCGTAGGAGAGGCGCAGCGCTGCCGCCACGCTGCGGTCTCCCGCGGCCAGTTCGCCGAGCAGACCGCCCTCGTCAGCCAGCCGCTCGACCAGTCGTTCGACCGTCCAGGTAGGACGGTCCTGTAGCCGGGATCCGGCCAGCCGCAACGCAAGGGGCAACCGCCCGCACAACCCGGCCAGTTCCCGCAGCAGGCGCCGCTCGGCCGGGGTGCCGGGCCGGCCGGCGATGTGCCCGAGCAGGTGCTCCGCCGCGTCGAGCTCCAGCGGGCCCAGCGAGATCCGGCGGTGCACGTCCAGCCCGGCCAGCCGCTGCCTGCTGGTCACCAGCACCGTGCTGCCCGGCCCGGACGGCAGCAGCGGGCGGACCTGCTCGGCGCGAGCGGCGTCGTCGAGCACCAGCAGCAGGCGCAACGGGGCACTCGCCGACCGCCAGCACGCCGCCAGCTCGTCCAGATCGTCCGGGAGGTCGCTGTCGTCCGAGCCGACCGCCCGCAGCAGCCGCCGCAACGCCCGTCCGGCAGGCAGCGGCGCGCGGCCCTCGGTGTGCCCGTGCAGGTCCACGAACAGACAGCCATCCGGGTGGTCCGCGCGCAGCCGGTGCGCCGCCCGGACCACCAGTGCGGTCTTGCCCGCGCCCGCGACCCCGTCCACGGCGCGCACCGACACCGCCGCGCCCGCCACCGGTGCGCCGAGCCGCGCAAGTTCGGGCTCCCGGCCTGCCAGCTCGCCGGTGTCGGCAGGCAGCTCGTTGCGTGGCCTGGCGGGCCGAGCCTGCCTGACCACGGTGACGCCGAGGAACTCGTCGTCCCCGCGCAGCACCGCCTCCTGCACCCGCCGCAGCCTGCTGCCCGGTTCCACTCCGAGGTCGTCCACCAGGCGCCTGCGCAGCTGGGTGAACACGGCCAGGGCGTCGCCGGAGCGGCCGCTGCCGTGCAGGGCCCGCATCAGCAGGGCGCCGAGTGCCTCACTGTGCGGATGCGCCGGGAGCAGCGCCGAGAGCTCGGCGATCGCCTCGGCATACCGCCCGAGCCGCAGCTGCCGCTCCAGCTTCTGCTGGGAAAGGGCGATCCGGCGCTCGGTCAGCCGCAACCGCTCCCCCTCGGCGAACGGTCCCGGCAGGCCGGAAAGCGGCTCGCCGCGGAAGAGTTCGAGGGCGCGGGCATAGGCCTCGACGGCCGCGGCCAGGTCACCGGCACGGTCGGCGGCCTCCGCCTCGGCGACGAGTTCGGCAAGGCGCACCGAGTCCAGCCGCACGCGGGCGCTGACGAAGCGGTAGCCGCCGCGGCTCGTGCCGATCACCGAGTCCGCGGCGGCCGCCCCGTCCTCCCGCAGGCACCTGCGTAGCCGGTGCACGTAGACCGGAACCACCTTGCCGCCCGTCCCCGGTGGTTCCGCACCCCACACGCTGTCCAGCAGTTCCTGCTGGCTGACCGGCTCATCCGGGCGGAGCACCAGGGCGGCCAGCAGGGCCTGCTGGCGAACCGGCCCCAGGTCGAGCGGTTCCTCGCCGCGCCATCCCCGCAGCGGGCCGAGCACGGCGAGCCGTAGCTGTCCGCCCATCGTGCCCCCGGTTTCCGCCGTACGCCCACCCACCCTGGATGGTTACATATTCACTACCCGGTGTTTGCGCAAAGGCCGAGTTCGGCACCCTGCGGATCGACGATCACCCGCGAGCGGCCGCCGGTGGTCAGGGCGTGCCGGTCCGCGTGCACCGTGGCGCCGAGTTCGGCCGCCAGGGAGCAGGCCGCTTCCAGGTCGTTCACCAGCACGTACGGGAGCCAGTGCTGCGCGGTCCCGGTCGCGCGGACGACCTCGGCCACCGGCTTCCCTTCCGGCAGCAGGAACCGGTGCGAGCCCGCGACCGGCGCCCGCCATGGCAGGACCGCCTGGTAGAAGGCGATGGCCGCGGCGGGATCGGTGGCGTACAGCCGGTGCCAGGCGAAGGTTCCGTCGGTGCCGGTGGCGACCTCGGCGGCAGGCTCGGCGAGGAGGAAGAACCCCCGTGCCGGATCCAGCATCGGTGCCAGCTTGCCCTGGCCGGGGAGGTCGACCGGCGCGCCGGTCGGCGTGGTGACGGTGGCGCCCCTTTGCACGGCGGTGTCCACCGCGGCGAGTACGTCGGTCACCGCCACGCAACCGCTCCAGTGCGCCGGAATACCGTCTTTCACCCGGCTCACCCCGCCGATGGTCAGGTGTCCGGCTCGCAGTTGCCTGCCGGTCGGCGAATCGGTTGCCGTCCAACCGAAGAGGTCGCCGTAGAACGCAGCGCCCGCCGCCACGTCCGGAACGCGCAGTTCATGCGCGACGAAATTTCCCTCGGACATTTTCGCTCCTTTTATTTCATGGAGCGCGATCGGATACCCTGGAGGTGTCGCGGCCTGGATATCGATCCGCTCCGGTGGACCGGTTCGGGTTGCCTCGCCATCGGCGTGGTGTTGCCGCACCGCGCCGATGGCCTTTTTGTGTCAGGTCTGGTCGGTCAGCTCATCGAATGCCTCCTCGATCGGCAGCAACTGCCGCGGATCGGCGGGCCAGGACAACTCGCCCGCATCCAGTTCGGCCAGCCGCGCCCGCACCCAGTCGAGTTCGGCCGTCCGGCGGGTCCGTTCGTACTCGGCCTCCAGCAGCAGCACCCTGGGCAGCCGCGCCGCCACGGACGCCAGTTGCTCCTCGGTCTGCCGCACGGCTCCGGCCAGGGCCTCGGCGCGCTCGGCCAGCGCCTGCCGGGCCCGGGCCACCGGCAGGCAGCCGATCAGGGACAGCCCGGCGACCAGCGGTGTCGCGTCCCGGTCCGGGGTGGCCAGCAGCCGGTACACCCGATCGGTGAGGGCCGACCTGCCGCGCGCGGTGAGCTGGTAGACGGTGCGCTCCGGGCGGCTGCCCGCGCGGCTGTGCTCGGCCACCCCGATCAGGCCGTCCCGCTCCAGCCGCTCCACCGCGTGGTAGAGCCGCCGCGGCAGGCCGGTCACGAAGTCCTTGTGCGTATCGACGATCAGCCGGTGCATCTCGTAGGTGTGCCGCGGCCCCTGGAGCAGCAGGGCGAGCACGGTCACCGCGGCCAGATCCCGGTCCGCACGTCGCAGCCCTGTCATCAGCACACCCTTCGTCCGCCATGCATTATAGCAACTTGCCATAGCGGCGACCACCGTTTCATCGGAATTTCAACGGACCCACTTAGCGTGACCCGCGCAGACAACGGACCAGCACAGAGGAGATGGCGAGTGGTTTCCAGGTCGAACGAACGCCCTGCCGCCCGGCGGCGAGCGCGCTGGGGCCGTGCCCTGTCGATCGTGGTCGCCTTGCTGGCGACCCTGACCGTCGCGCCGGCGCCCGCGGGTGCCGCGCCGCAGCCGACCTTCACCTCCGGTCACGGCATCGAGGTGCGCAACGTCCTGCAAAGCACCCCGCGCTCGTACGTGGTGAACATCCACACCGACGCGGTGGACACCCGCGCTATCGCCTGGGACTACCACGACGTGATCGTCACCCTGCCCGAGGGCTACAACCCGGCGTTGCGCTATCCCGTGCTCTACCTGTTCCACGGCCGCGGGCAGGGGCCGGGCGCCTGGCACCACGAGGCCGATGTGGAGGGGATCACCCGCGGGTTCCCGTTCATCACGGTGACCGCCGAGGCCGGCAAGGCCGGGTGGGCGACGAACTGGGTGAACCAGTCCGCGGGCGTTCAGCAGTGGGACACCTTCCACCTCGACCAGCTCATCCCGTGGATCGACCAGAACCTGAGCACCATCCGTGAGCGGGAGGGCCGCGCGATCGCCGGGTTCTCCATGGGTGCCTTCGCCGCGATCCGGCACGCCACCCACCGGCCCTGGCTGTTCCGGTTCGCCCTGGGCCTCTCCGGGGGTTACAACCTGGAGGACCTCCGCATGCGCACCGCGGTCACCGGTTCGATGGAGATCGAGGGCTTCCCGCTGGACGGCCCGTTCGGCGCACCCGGCGACGGCTCCTGGGCTTTCAACAACCCGCAGCACCGGGTCGGGGCGCTCAGCGGGATACACACGGTGCTCTACGGCGGCACGCAGCACGGTGACCCGCTGGAGGCGCAGGCGCACCGGCTGAGCTACGAGTTCCACCAGCACCTGCTGGCGAACGGGATCACCAACAGCTGGTTCGTCGAGTACGACTGCGCGCACAACATCCACTGCGCAGGCTGGCAGGGCCTGCGCCGGGAGCTTCCGGTGATGCGGGACGTCCTCTGGGGTCCCCGCTGAGCCACAGAACCGTTCCGAAGCACACCGAAAGCCCCCGGATTCCGGGGGCTTTCGGCATTCCGCGGTAAAAAGATCAACGTAACGACCCGTGGTCCACCTCCGATTGAGCCGCCAACGAAGCGGAAGGGGTAGGGCTGTGGCGGGTTCATGGGGTGGCAGTAACTACATCAGTAATGTTCGATCATTCCCGGTTGGAGTGTGCTCCCGGGAACCAGGCTCGATCGATGTGTTCTACCAAGGCCTCGACGGCCTCATCTGGCACTCGCCGGTCTCCGAAGGCGGCCCCGGCGGCCACGCACGGAGGTTGGCGTGGTCTCCGGCAGGCGCCACGGCACTCGCCGCGGCCGCCTGGGAACACCGTCGTATCGACATCGTCGCGTACGTGGACCAGCCTCGGTTTTGGCACGGGTGGTCGGATAATGCCGGCCAGCATTTCACCTGGGAACAATTGGATGGATGGGTAGGCGATGGCGCTGCCCTGAGTTCCTGGGGCGCAGGGCGCCTTGACGTTTTCGCACCCGGCCAGAACAGAGCGATATGGCACAAATGGTACGACGGTCGCTGGCACGAGTGGCACGATATTCGTGGTCAAATCTACCGCGCACCGACCGCGGTATCCTGGGGCCACAACAGGATCCCTATATCTACTGCAAGCAGTGGCTGGGTAATCACTGGACGGGCTGGGATCGGGTGAGCCGCGCCGGCGAAGGTGCACCGGCAGCGGTATCGGCCACCCCCGGCCACATGACGGTCCTCTTCCCCGGCGCCGGGGTGGACTCACTGGAATACCGCACCTGGCGGCCCAGCTGATCCGGCGCCGACACGACCCGTTTCGGCAGGAAAGAACCCCAGCCATACCGGGTTTCTCGCTGGCTCAACCAGAGGTGCCGGGAGAGATTCGAACCTAACCTTTAGCGGCTCCCGATCCGGCAGTAGCTGATGTCCGCAGACCGCTCGTCGCTGCCATCCCCACTGGTCCGACCACCCAAAAGGATGGATCATCCCGGCGGGACTGTCGAACTCCCCTCGACGCAGCGGAAATGTCAGCCCCCCTCCGTATGATCGAACCCGTGTTCGATCATACTACGCACACGGTCTACCGCATCTTGCACATCCTCGTGCTCCCAGATGCGCACGACCCTCCAGCCAGCATCCGTGAGGGCCGAGTCTGCGCGACGGTCCCGTTCCACGTTCCGCCGTAGCTTTGGACTCCAGTACCACTCGTTCCGTGTCGGCTCCCGGCCATGCTGAGGACACACATGCCAGAAGCATCCGTCCACGAAAACGGCGATCTTGCGACGCGTGAAAACGATGTCTGGCCGGACACGCACGCCAGCGGGCAAGTCCAGCCTGTGATCTTTGCGATACCTATATCCCAGACGGTGCAGCTCGCTACGCAGGGCCACCTCAGGTTTGGTGTTTGACCGCCGGTTCGCTCGCATGTTCCGCGAGCGGCCCTCGTTGAGGGCCGCGGGGTGTCGTACCTGCTTGCGGCCTTCCGGCCGCGGCTGCTCGCGTTGATCCGCCGACACGTTCGCCAACCACCCCACCTTCCGGACCTTGGCGCCATGCGTGAGGCAAGATACCTGCATCACCTCGCACGGCGCAGACAGAGAGGAGCATCGATGGACACGTTCGAAGTGGTCGAGATCTGCGCCGGCGCAGGAGGCCAGGCGCTAGGGCTTGAGAAGGCCGGGTTCGAGCACGCGCTAGCCGTAGAACTCGACAGCAACGCCTGCCACACCCTGAGGGCCAACAGACCCAGCTGGAAGATTGCAGAGGGCGACGTAGCCGACCAATCGGTCTGGCGCCCAGCCGACTACGCTCAGGTTTCACTGCTGGCTGGCGGCGTACCATGTCCACCGTTCTCCATCGCCGGCAAGCAACTCGGGGCAAGCGATGAGCGAGACCTGTTTGCATGGGCCGTCGAACAGGTCACTGTAATGAAACCTCGCGCCCTGCTGCTAGAGAACGTACGCGGGTTGAGTATGCCCCGGTTTGCCGGATACCGGCAACACGTCCTCGACCACCTAGCTCAGCTTGGCTACATCGCCGAGTGGCGTCTCCTGCAGGCATCGAACTTTGGCGTTCCACAGCTGAGACCACGGTTCATCCTCGTCGCGCTCAAACCCGACGACGCTCCGTACTTCCATTGGCCCGAGCCAGCGCCACCGCCGCCGACCGTCGGCGAAACGCTGGTAGATCTGATGGCGGCTGGCGGCTGGCATGGAGCTAAGGCGTGGGCAAACAAGGCGGATGGTATCGCGCCTACCATCGTTGGAGGTTCGAAGAAACATGGGGGCGCCGACCTCGGTCCGACCCGGGCGAAACGAGCCTGGGCCGATATGGGTGTCGATGCCCTCGGTCTCGCCGATGCGCCACCCCCGGCGGGAACACCTTCCGATTTCATGCCCAAGCTGACTTGCGAGATGGTTGCCCGGATCCAAGGATGGTCGGGTGACTACAAGTGGGATTTCACAGGTCGCAAGACCTCCCGTTATCGGCAGATTGGAAACGCATTCCCACCGCCGGTAGCGCATGCGGTGGGTGCCGCGATCATGCGTTCGTTCCAGCATGAAGGAAGCCCACGGACGCTCGACAACACCGAGCATGACCCGATTTACAAAACGCTTCGATCATCGCTCGGCTTCGTCACCCCTGAACGCCTGATGAAGTCCGCGAACCTCGATGACCCAGCTGAACTTGAACGCCGTATCGGCCTTCTCAGCCGGGATTTTGAGGTCGAGATTCGAACTGAGGGGACGAAGACGAGGTACAGACTCGGTAGCTTCAAGGCCTTTACCGGCCAGGATAATCATGCACGCCACGATTTATTCCTGCGACACAGGGCCCGTATCAGCTAGGACGTCGTTAGTTGCCGCTTCCACTCCGTTGGGATGAATGGGTAACCCGGCGACCGTCAGCGCTTGTTACGCTTATTCGACGGGTCTCGGCGCGCCACCTCTGCACGAATCGAACCTTCGGGCCACGGCTCCCAGCGCTCGGCTCGATACCAGGTATTGGTACGTCCCGTTATTGGGTCTTTTGCTCGTTTTGACCTAATTTTCCACCCCAGCAGACGAAGTTCCCGCATGCGTTTGTGCCAGTCTTCCTGGTATTGTTGCATCGATGCAACGACGCCAATGAGGCTGGAAGGTGCCCAGTTCCCGCGGAAGGCTTTCAGAAGTTCCCCGATCCGGCCATGCGGCTCGGGGTGGACCGAAGCCGCAGCAATCTCATCAGCGTACTCATTGTATGTGGCGTAGAAGTCCTTCTTGCCGGCATTACACTCCTCGCACAGCGGCTGAAGGTTGTCGATATCATCGGTACCGCCCCATTCGCGCGGGACCTTGTGGTCAACGGCTAGCACTACGCCATGTTGTAATGGCTGACGTCCACACTGCGCGCACCGCTGCGGTGCGAGCACCTCGGCGCGCACCCGGTTGCTAACCCGTTTCCTCGACCCATCCTTATCGACCTTGGACCATCCAACCAGTTTGTACCGGTGATCGGTCCCTGACCGAACTGTCGGCACGTCGAAGTGATCCCTCAAGTCCCGCACGCGACGGTCCGTCTGTGCTGGCGCTTCTCCCAACTTCGTAGCCAGGTAAGCTCGAATCTCCCGCATCGTCGGCGGCTCGTCACGTCGCTCGTACAAGTACGCATACAGCAACCTGTGCGCCTCGGTCGGCAACACGTCGAGCTCCGATGAGCCCGGAGGTGGCAACGGTCTCTTGCTCATGCCGCCATCATCGCCGACGGCTCAAGACCCACGAACGGCACACCATGGCGGAGACGGTTCACTGCACCGGGGTCAACTCTTGAGGTCGCACGCACCGGATGTCCCACCACGGATACGACAAGCAGGGGGCGGGCCTTAGACCCGGGCCAAAGGTCAACAACTGAGACCAGCAAGGCCGCCCTCACGGTCTCCGACAAGAAGAAACCCCCAGCTCGGCTGGGGGTTCTTGCTGTCTCAACCAGACGCGCGCCCGAAGGGATTCGAACCCCTAACCTTCTGATCCGTAGTCAGATGCTCTATCCGTTGAGCTACGGGCGCATGTTCAGTTGTCAGGCTAGCAGTGCTAGCAATCCGGTTCTCGGGGTGGGACCGAGAACCCGGCGGAGGCTCCGGGATTTGAACCCGGGAGGGGGGGTTACCCCCAACCGCATTAGCAGTGCGGCGCCATAGACCAGACTAGGCGAAGCCTCCCAGGTCAACGACCACTGCCGGGATAGAGTACACATCCGCCTCGGGCCGCGGCAAAGCACCCCCTCCCCGGACACGGCCGGTGACCGCCGTCACGCTCAGTCCTTGCCCGCGAGCTCCACGAACGGGGTAAGCGACTCGGGGTTGGCCAGCGCGTCCTCGCTCACCGCGCGTTCCGGGGCGACCCCGGAGAGGATCTTCTTCACCGGGACCTCGCACTTCTTGCCGTTCAGGGTGCGCGGCACCTCCTCGACCACCACGAACCGGTCCGGGACGTGCCGGGGGGACAGCGCCGAGCGCAGCTCCTTGCGCAGGGTGGGCTCGAGCTCGGCCAGCTCGGCTCCGGGCGCGAGGACCAGGAAGCACAACAGCTCGCCCTCGCCGCCTGCCGAGGTGTCGATCACCAGCGAGTCGGTGACCGCGTCGAGGCTCTCGACCACGCGGTAGAACTCGGCCGTGCCCATCCGCACGCCGCCGCGGTTCAGCGTCGAGTCACTGCGCCCGTAGATGACCGCGGAGCCGCGGTTGGTGATCCGGATCCAGTCGCCGTGCCGCCAGTTGCCCGGGTAGTCCTCGAAGTAGGCGGCACGCAGCCGGGAGCCATCCGGATCGTTCCAGAAGAACACCGGCATCGATGGCATCGGCGCGGTGATCATCAGCTCACCGACCTCCTCGATCAGCGAGTTGCCCTGCTCGTCGAAGGCCGCGACGGCGGCACCCAGCGACCGGCAGGACAGCTCGCCCAGCCAGACCGGGACGTCCGGCGCCGAGCCGACGAACGCGGTGCACAGGTCCGTGCCACCGGAGACCGAGCAGATCTGCACGCCCCTGCCGATCTCATCGGCGATCCAGCGGAAGCCCTCCTGGCTCAGCGGAGCCCCGGTGGACCCGATGGCCCGCAGCGCGGAAAGGTCGTACCGCTGCGCAGGCTTCAGCTGCGCCTTCAGGCAGCTTTGCACGAACGGCGCCGAGGTACCGAAGTAGGTGACCCGGTGCTGCTCGGCGAGCTGCCACAGCACGTTCAGGTCCGGATGACCGGGGCTGCCGTCGTACAGCACGACCGTCGAGCCAACCAGCAGGCCGGAGACGAGGAAGTTCCACATCATCCAGCCGGTCGTGGTGAACCAGAAGAACCGCTCACCCGGCCCGAGATCGCTCTGCAGCGCCAGCGCCTTCAGATGCTCCACCACGATTCCGCCGTGGCCGTGCACGATCCCCTTCGGCAGCCCGGTGGTGCCCGAGGAGTACAACACCCACAGCGGGTGGTCGAACTCCACCGGGTCGAACTCGAGCGGCGCCCCATCGTGCTCGGCCAGCAGCGCGTCCCAGTCCCGAACCTCCGGCATCGAGCCGCCGTCCAGGTAGTCGACCAGCACGGTGGCAGCCAGCGACGGCAACTGCCCGCGTAGTTCCTCCACTGTGGACCTGGTATCGAACTTTCGTCCATTGTAGACGTACCCGTTGACGGCCAGCAGCACCTTCGGCTCGATCTGGGTGAACCGGTCGGCGGTGGCGCGCACGCCGAAGTCCGGCGAACAGGACGACCAGACCGCGCCGATACTCGCGGCGGCGAGGAAGGCGATCAGCGTCTGCGGGCAGTTCGGGGCCAGCGCGACCACCCGGTCCCCCTTGCCAACACCGAGCGCGCGCAGCCCGGCCCTGGCCGCGCCCACCCGGGAACGCAGTTCGCCGTAGGTCAGCCGCTCGGAACGGCCGTCCTCGCGGTGGAAGATCACCGCCAGCTCGTCGTCCTCCTTGGCCGCGCCTGCCACCCCACCGGCCAGCGCGTGCTCGGCGTAGTTCAGGGTGCCGCCGCTGAACCAGCGCGCCCCCGGCAACTCGTTCCCGGTCAGCACCTCGCCCGGCTGGTCGTGCCAGCGCACCCCGAGGAACTCGGCGGCCGCACCCCAGAACTCGGCTGGCGAGCTGGTGGAGAACTCCCACAGCTCGTGGTAGTCGGTGACCGCCACTCCCCGCTCGGCGCGTAGCCAGGAACGGAATGCCTCGATCTTGGTGTGTTCGACCCGGTTGGGGTCCGGCCGCCAGAGCACCTCAGGAGCGTCATTGGTCATGACGGCCAGCGTAACGAGCGCGCGGCCCCCGGTCAGCCCGCCAGGTCGGCGACCAGTTCCTCGGCCATCGCGTGCAACCTCGGCAGGTCCACCGGGGTGACCGTGACCCAATCACCGTTGCGCCGCAAGGCAAACCGGCCTTCCTCGGTGTCAACCCAGCCGACAGGACTCTGGGCCCGTGCCCAGCGGCCCGCCCTGGTACGCACGCTGCCGCCGAGCTGCCCGCCGCCTGCCCGCTTGGTCACCGCACGCACCAGCGTGTTCACCTCCGGCGGCCGCAACCCGGCATCCCGCAGCACGCCGATGAACCCGTCCGTGCCGCCCTGCTCGCCCTGCTCGCAGGCACGGGTGTAGTCGCCGACGCGCACGTTGGCCGGGCTGCCGACACCCGCGTCCAACGGGGTGAGCACCTCCAGCATGGTGGGCACCAGGTTCGTCGGCCGTACCGGCCCGATGCGCAGCTCGGCCCCGGCGAAACCCGCGGTCACCGCGCCGCCCCGGCCGCTCCCGGCGACCGCGCGGAAGGCGAAGTCCGCGCGCTCCACCTCCAGGTCGACCCGCAACTCGGCTTCGGCGAGCTGGCGTAGCAGCCCGGCGAGGTCCCGTGCCGGCCTGCTCACCGTGCCCAGGTCCCGCTCGGCCAGCGTGGCGCTGGCACCCTCGATCAGCCGCTCCCGCGCCGTGGCCGTCCGGCCGCGCGGGCGGATCTCGAGTGTCGGCGGCAGGTCGCCGAGGCCGAGCTCGGACCAGAGCAGGGCGAACTCCCCAGGGTACAGCTGGATCCAGCCCGAGTCGGGGTCGCGCACCGATACTCCCTACTGCTCGCGCTGTCCGGGCCGGTCCGCACCGATGACCGGGGGAACCACGGGTACGTCCGCGCTCCAGAAGTCGCTGTCCTCCTCCAGGTAGGACGGCCGCTGGTGCTCGGAGTCCTCGCCGCCACCGGACCGCGCGCCCCCGGCCCCCATCGGCATCCCCATCGGGCCCATGCCGGCACGCTGGCCGCCGCCCGCGCCGGCGGCCGCGGCGGTGGTTCCGCCCGTCCCTGGCGCCCCGGTGCCCGCCCGCGCGCCGACACCGTGCTGCTCGGCCGTGGGCGTGGCGTTCGGCGGCAACGAGGCACCCGGTGCGGGCGCGCCACCCGGCGCGGGGCCGCCCACGCCGACCGGCGGGGTCGAGCCGCCGCCGACGTTGCTGGCTTCGGTTCCGTCATCCGGCTCCGGCTGCGGCCGCTCCGGGTCCGGCCGCGGCGGCTCCTTCGGCGGGTCGTCCGGAACCCTGGCGATCCTCGGCGGCGGCGGGGTGAACTCCGGGACTTCCCGGTAAACCCCGTGCGAGTCGCGCTGCAGCTTCTCCATCACCTCGGCCGCCTGCCGGTGCCGGTCGAGGAACAGCTGCCGCTGCTGCCCGGTGTCGGCCACCAGCCCGGTGGCCCCGCCGAATCCACCCGAGGTGAACGGGCTGGCCGACATCGGGGTGGTGCCGTCGTCCGCGGACGCCGGTTCCAGCGGCCGGTCCGGTTGTAGCGGCATCACCCTGATCGGCTGCGGCATGGTCTCCTTGGCGACCTTGACGTGTTCGGCTTGCTCCTCGACCAGGCGGTGCAGCGACCAGCCCTGGTTCGCCGTGTCGTGCGACCAGTTCATCAGGTTCACGAACACCTGCCTGGCCTGGTCCGCGGCCGCACCGGTCCAGGCTGCGTGGAAGGCGCTCACGATCCGGCGCAGCCCCTCGGAGATGCCATGCAGATCGCTGCCGAAGTCGAGCCACTTCTGGGAGACCTCCTCGGCACCAGCGAGGTTCACGTTGTCGTGCACCATCCGGTAGAGTTCCTGATGCTCGACGGCCATCCAGTCGTACGGCTTGCCGAGGTCATCCGCGTCCGGCTCGGGTTCCTCCGATTCACCCCAGTCGGGCGGCGGGAACGGCAGACAACGGGGGGATGGCGGTTGGTCCGCCGGATATCCATGCGGCTGCATCAATAGCCCCCTTCCGGAGACAGCTTCCGTTCCACCGCCGCGGCCGCGTCCGCGGCATCCTCGTCCTGGTTCCGGTAGCTCTTGACCGCATCGTGCACGGTGTTCTCCAGGTCCATCAGCGCCTCGCTGAACAGCCTGAGGACCGGTAGCGCCGCGGTGTCCGGGCCATCCGCTGCCTGCCGTAGCCGCTCGCTCATCACCTGGCCCACGAAGCTGTCGCCGAAACGCAACTGCGCGTCCAGCCCGTCCACCGACTTCGCGATCAGGTCGTATACCTCGGACTGGACCTCGTTCAGTTCACGCAGCAGCTGGCTGGCCACTTCCTCGTCCAGGGTGAGATGCCCCGCCTTGGCCTGCGTGCGTACCGCCTTGGCCTGACGCGCGACCGGCGCGATTCCGCCGCCCAACGGCGCGTTGACCTGGAATTCCTTGGGTTCGGCCACGATGTCATCCCCATCTTGGCTGGACTCTGCGGGTGACCGAAACCGTACCGGTGCGAGCCGCCCGAGGTGGGCGAAACGCCATTATCGGTTCCGGTCATCGCTGAGACGGAGCAGCGGGCCGAAGGGTTTCAACTCAGCGCAGATGCGCGTCGAACCAGGCCAGGGTCC